>CAKKSE010000048.1 GCA_919903025.1 Nitrospiria bacterium
ACTTCCTTGGAATTACGGTGAATGGGTGAATCGGTGAATCGAAAAGAAACCCCCTCCCCCTTGAGGGGGGAGGGTTGGGTGGGGGTGAAGGGGGATGGTGGATCATTCGCCTGGGGGCGCGTCGGCAAGTCGGTGAATCGAGGCGGGTTATGCTGAAGAATGCCATCGCCAAGCTCGTTGAAGGGCGGTCGCTCTCCGAGAGCGAATCCTACGACGCCGTCAAGTCGATCATGGAGGGCGCGGCGACGCCCGTTCAAATTGCCGCTTTCCTGACCGCTCTCCGGATGAAGGGCGAGACGGTGGAGGAGATCACGGGGGCCGCCCGCCTGATGCGGGAGAAAGCGCTCCGGATCTACCCGAAGGCCCACGATGTCGTCGACACCTGCGGGACGGGCGGCGACCGGTCAGGGACGTTCAACATCTCGACGACGACGGCCCTGGTCGTCGCGGGCGCGGGCGTTCCCGTGGCCAAGCACGGGAACCGCTCCGTCTCGTCGGCGTGCGGAAGCGCCGACGTCCTCGAGGCCCTCGGCGTGAAGATCGATCTCAAGCCCGAGCAGGTCGAGGAGTGCTTGAACGAGGTCGGGATCGCCTTTCTCTTCGCGCCGGTCTTTCACCTTTCGATGAAGCACGCCGCGCCCGTCCGCAAGGAGCTGGGAATCCGCACCCTCTTCAACCTCCTGGGCCCGATCTCGAATCCCGCCGGCGCTCCGTACCAGGTGATGGGCGTCTTCGCCCACGAATGGACAGAGCCGATGGCGATGGTTCTCGGGAACCTGGGGACGCGGCGGGCGTTCGTCGTCCACGGCTCGGACGGTCTCGACGAAGTGACGATCACGGGACCGACGCGCGTTTCGGAATGGAAGGACGGAGCGGTCACGACCTCCGAGGTGACGCCGGAGTCGGTGGGGCTCCGCCGGGGGCAGGCGGCGGATCTCAAGGGGGGGGACGCGCAGGTGAACGCAAGGATCGTCCGCGAAGTCCTCTCGGGCGAAAAGGGGCCGCGGCACGACATCGTCCTCATGAACGCGGGCTTGGCCCTTGTCGCGGCGGGGAGGGCGGACTTTCTGGCGGACGGCGTGCGGCTCGCGGCGAAGTCGATCGACTCCAACAAGGCGCTGGAGAAACTCGACGCATTGGTCCAGTTCACGAACGCGGCCCGTGGCTAGATTGGCTTCCTCTTTCCTGGACAGGATCATGGCCGACAAGCGTGATGAGGTTGCCCGCGCCCGCCTCGATCGGCCGCTCGCCGACCTCAGAGCGCGGATCCGAGATGTCCCTCTCCCGCGTCCGTTCGGCGCGGCGCTCGCCCGCAAGGAGGGGGATTCCATCCGCCTCATCGCGGAAGTGAAGCGGGCGTCGCCGTCGGCGGGAACGATCCGGGAAGGCGTCGATCCGGCCGAGGTCGCGCGGATCTACAAGTCAGCCGGGGCGCGCGCGGTTTCGGTGCTGACTGACAAGCCGCACTTCCAGGGGAGTCTGGACGACTTGCGGGCCGTGAGGGGCGCGGTCGATCTGCCGCTCCTCCGGAAAGACTTCGTGTTCGATCCGTACCAGGTTTACGAGGCCCGCGAAGCGGGCGCCGACGCGGTTCTTCTGATCGCGGCCGTCCTGTCTCGGATGCAGATCCAGGACCTGTCGGGACTCGCGCGCGAGCTGGGGCTGGACGCGCTCGTCGAGGTCCACACGGCGCGCGAACTGGACCAGGTCCTTCTGGCGGGGGGACTCCTCGTCGGGATCAACAACAGGGACTTGGCCACCTTCGAGACCCGGCTTAAGACCACGTTCGACCTCCTTGCGGACTGTCCGGAAGAGGCGACGGTCGTGAGCGAGAGCGGGATCAAGACGCGAGGGGACGTCACCCGCCTGGAAGAGGCCGGCGTGGACGCCGTTCTCGTCGGCGAGACGCTCATGCGCGCGCCGGATATCGGGGAGAAGGTGAAGGAACTGCTGGGTGAATAGGTGAATCGGTGCAAAGGGAAGCTCTCAGCGTTCAGCGATCGGCGGTCAGCTTGGGGCTCAGGGCTGACGGCTGAAAGCTGAACGCTGACTGTTGACGGCCAACCCGCGGGAAAGGGGGAGAGCGTGGAACAGACAAAGATCGTTCTCGACGAGAAGGAGATGCCGACGAAGTGGTACAACATCATGGCCGACTTGCCGAACAAGCCGGCCCCGCCGCTTCACCCCGGGACGAAACAGCCCGTCGGGCCGCAGGACCTCTCGGCCATCTTCCCCATGGCCCTGATCGAGCAGGAGGTCTCGGCCGAACGCTGGATTCCGATCCCGGAGGAGGTTCTCAAGGTCTACGCCCTCTGGAGGCCGACGCCCCTCTGCCGCGCGCACCGCTTGGAAGCGGCCCTTGGAACTCCGGCCCGCATCTACTATAAGTACGAAGGAGTGAGTCCGGCGGGGAGCCACAAACCGAACACGGCCGTGCCGCAGGCCTACTACAACAAACAGGCCGGCATCCGCCGGATCGCCACGGAGACGGGCGCGGGCCAGTGGGGGAGCGCCATGGCGTTCGCGGGCGGGCTCTTCGGCCTGGACGTGCTCGTCTACATGGTCAAGGTTTCGTACCACCAGAAGCCGTACCGCCGGAGCGCCATGGAGACGTGGGGGGCCAAGGTCCTCGCGTCGCCGAGCGCGGAGACAAACGCGGGCAGGAAGATCCTCGGGGACGACCCGGAGAGCAGCGGGTCGCTCGGGATCGCGATCAGCGAGGCGGTCGAGGACGCCGCGACGCACGCCGACACGAACTACGCCCTGGGGAGCGTCCTCAACCACGTTCTCCTGCACCAGACGGTGATCGGTCTCGAGGCGCAGAAACAGTTCGAGAAGGCGGGAGACTATCCCGACGTCATCTACGGCTGTTGCGGCGGCGGATCGAACCTCGCGGGCGTCTCCTTCCCGTTCGTCCGGGACAAGATCAGCGGCAGGAAGGTCCGCGTCGTCGCCGTCGAGCCGACCTCCTGTCCGACTCTCACGAAGGGGCAGATGCGGTACGATTTCGGCGACACGGTCGGCCTCACGCCGCTTTTGATGATGTATACCCTGGGGCACGACTTCGTTCCGCCGGGGATCCACGCGGGAGGTCTCCGCTATCACGGAGACGCCCCCCTGATCTGCCAGCTCTACAAGGACGGATTGGTCGAGGCGGAAGCGTACGCCCAACTCGCCGTGTTCGAGGCGGCCATGACGTTTGCCCGGAGCGAGGGGATCATTCCCGCGCCCGAGAGCGCCCATGCCATCAAGGGGGTCATCGACGAGGCGCTCAGGTGCAAGGAGGCGAAGGAGAAGAAGACGATCTTCTTCAATCTGTCCGGCCACGGGCTCTTCGACCTTGGGGCATACGACGCGTACTTGAGCGGAAAGCTCGAGGACTTCGCCTATCCGGAGGAGAAGATCAAGGAGGCGCTGGCGAGACTGCCGGCGGTGTGAGACTGCGAAACGGGGAAACGGAGAGACGGGGAAACGGCGCAAAGGGAAGCTCTCAGCCGTCAGCGATCAGCGGTCAGCAAGATAGGGTGAGAGATGGTCCGTGTGAAGATCTGCGGGATTACGAACGTCGAGGACGCCCTGGCCGCATGCGAGGCGGGGGCCGATGCGGTCGGGTTCGTCTTTCACGCGAAGAGCCCTCGGGCCGTCGCGCCAGAGCAGGCGGCGCTAATCATTCGCCAAGTGCCTCCGTTCGTGGCGACCGTTGGCGTTTTCGTGAACGTGCCCCGGAAACGCCTTCTGGAGATCGTCCAGGAGACGGGGATCGATCTTGTCCAGCTCCACGGGGAGGAGCCTCCCTCCGCCTGCCGGGGTCTGGGGCGGCGGGTGATCAAGGCAGTCTCGCTTGCGGAACCGGGTGACCTGGCGCGTCTGGCCGATTACCGGGTCTCCGCGTTCCTGGTCGAAGGGGCGCCGCCCGGATCGGGCGGGACGGGGACGCCGGCCGACTGGACGCTTGCCGCGAAGGCGAGAACGTACGGACGGATCATTCTGGCGGGCGGGCTCGGGCCTGGGAACGTGGCCGAGGCCGTCGCGGCGGTCCGGCCGTACGCCGTGGATGTTTCGAGCGGCGTGGAGTCGAAGCCGGGAAAGAAAGATCCGGAGCGCGTGAGGGCGTTCGTGAGAGAGGCGAAGAAAGCCGGTGATTAGGTGAGCCACCCCCCACCTTTGTCCTCCCCCGCAAGGGGGGAGGATGG
The DNA here is from genome assembly GCA_919903025.1 of Nitrospiria bacterium. Classification (GTDB taxonomy): domain Bacteria; phylum Nitrospirota; class RBG-16-64-22; order RBG-16-64-22; family RBG-16-64-22; genus RBG-16-64-22. Next base: position 4,194 of record CAKKSE010000048.1, read on the forward strand.
GAAAAGCGACGAATTTCGAATCCCCTCCCCCTGGATGGGGGAGGCCAGGGTGGGGGTGAAGCGAGTCGGTGAATGAGTGAATCGGGGCGCTCTCAGCCGTCAGCGATCGGCGGTCAGCAAGAACGCAAGTCTGGTTTTGTCTTTCGCTGCAAGCTGAGCGCTGAACGCTGAATGCTGAATGCTCATTCCGCAAAGACAGGCGGAGGTTGGATGAAGTTGAAGAATAGGAATACCCTTTCCCCGGAACGTCTTCCCGACGCAGGCGGCCATTTTGGGCCGTACGGGGGGCGGTTCGTTCCGGAGACGCTGATGCCGGCGCTGATGGAACTGGACCGCGAATACGCCCGCGCAAAACGGGATCCGAAATTCCGGCGCGAGTTCGCGTTCCTCCTCCGCGAGTTCGTCGGGCGGCCGACGCCGCTCTACTTCGCCGAGCGGCTGACCCGGGAGCTGGGCGGCCCGAAGATCTACCTCAAAAGGGAGGACCTCTGCCACACGGGCGCCCACAAGATCAACAATACGATCGGCCAGGCTCTCCTGACGCGGCGGATGGGAAAGCGGCGGATCATCGCCGAGACCGGGGCGGGACAGCACGGCGTGGCGACGGCCGCCGTGGCGGCCCGGTTCGGCCTCGCGTGCGACGTCTACATGGGGACGGAGGACATGGCCCGGCAGGAGCTGAACGTCTTCCGCATGCGTCTTCTCGGCGCGAGGGTCGTCCCGGTCGACATCGGGAGCCGGACGCTCAAGGACGCGATCTCGGAAGCGATGCGTGATTGGACAGCCAGCGTCCGGGACACGCACTACATCCTCGGGTCCGTCCTGGGGCCGCATCCGTATCCCATGATGATCCGGGACTTCCAATCGGTGATAGGGACAGAGGCCCGTCGGCAGATCCTGAAGGCGGAGGGTCGGCTTGCCGATCTGCTCGTCGCCTGCGTGGGGGGCGGATCGAACGCGATGGGGCTCTTTTTCCCGTTCCTTCGAGACCGGTCCGTGAAGATGATCGGCGTGGAAGCGGGCGGACTCGGGATAAAGACCGGGAAGCACGCCGCGCGCTTCGCGACGGGGCGGATCGGCGCGTTTCAGGGGACGATGACGGTCCTCCTTCAGGACCGCGAGGGCCAGGTCAAGGTGACTCACTCCGTCTCCGCCGGGCTCGACTATTCGGCCGTCGGTCCCGAGCACGCCTACTACCACGACGCCGGGCGGATCGACTACGCGTCCGTGACCGATTCGGAGGCGCTTGAAGCGTTCCAGCTCCTGTCGCAGACCGAGGGGATCATGCCGGCGCTCTAGAGCGCCCACGCCGTCGCCCAGATTCGGAAACTGGCGCCGAGATTGCCTCGGAAGAGCCTGGTAATCGTGAACCTCTCGGGCCGGGGCGACAAGGACGTGCAGCAGGTGGCGGAGATTCTTGAAAGAAAGAATGCAAGGAATTGAAAATTGTAAATTGTAAATTGGAAATTGGAAATTGGAAAACGAAGAACGCGGTCGTGCTCGTTCTGCAACCCGAAACCCGAAACCCGAAACCCATCTCCAATGAGCCGCATTCAAGCCGCGTTTGAACGACTCAAGAAGGAACGAAGGCCCGCGTTCATTCCGTACGTGATGGCCGGTGATCCGGACCTTTCCACGACGCGGAAGATCGTCCTTGAGCTCGCCCGCCAGGGGGCCGATCTCGTCGAGCTGGGCGTTCCCTTCTCCGATCCCCTCGCCGACGGGCCGGTCATCCAGCGGGCCGCCGCGCGGGCCCTGGAATCGGGGACGACCATCGCCGGGATCTTCCGCCTCGTTCGAGACCTTCGCCGGGAGACCCAGGTCCCGATCGTCCTGATGACCTACTACAACCCGGTCCTCCAGCACGGCCTCGAGCGAACGGTCCGTGACGCGCGGCGTTCGGGCGCGGATGGTTTCATCATTCCCGATCTCACGCCGGAGGAAGCGGGGCCGTGGCGGAAGGTTCTCCGGGGCACGGGGATCGACTTCATCTGCCTCGCGGCGCCGACAACCCCTCCCGATCGCCTCAAGACCCTGGACCGGGTTTCTTCCGGGTTCCTCTATTACGTGTCTTTGACCGGCGTGACCGGGGCGAAGCTCGCGGCCGAGCCGGAGTTGAGATCGCAGGTTGGCCGCGTCCGCCGGGCGGTCAGCCTTCCGGTGGCTGTCGGTTTCGGGATCAAGTCGCCGGCTCAGGCGGCCCAAGTCGGGGCATTTGCCGACGGGGTGATCGTCGGGAGCGCCCTTGTCTCCAGGATCGAGTCGGCCGGCAGACGAAAGGCCGCCGCCTCGGCCGGCCGGTTCGCAAAGGCGGTCTCGCTGAAACTGCGGGCGAATCGTGTTAAGAGCAAATAGAATTGTCCGGTTTTATAGCAAATAGATTGTCCGCTTTTT
>CAKKSE010000049.1:0-2489 GCA_919903025.1 Nitrospiria bacterium
GTTCGCCATGGTGTGCTCCGGCTGACGATGCGAAATATAGGCGAACGACGGGGGGATGTCAAGGCAAGGCACGCTTCCGCGGATGCCCCATCTCGCCCGCCCTGGCGGATGCCCGGTCAGGGGGCTCCGGACGCCGAGGGGAAAGAGGACAGGAGCCGTGCAATCCCGCGGGGTCTGCCCTCTCCCGTGCCGGTCCTCTTCGTGGGCGGGGATAAGTGGACGTTTCTCCTGCAGGGTGTCGAGAAACCATTCTTCCGTCATTCCCGAGGTTCCTATCGGGAATCCAGTGCTCCTGAATTCGATGACTTCTGGACTCCCGTCTTCGCGGGAACGACGGTCTCTGGGACCAATTCGGCTTTTTCGACAGGTTCCTCTTGCGGAGACGAAGCCGTGCATTGTCAATACTTCTTGTTTCCGAAGGCTTACAGGTCTGCTAGACTCCTGCCAAGCGTTCAATTGCTGGTTAGGGCTCAACAAAAGCACATGCCTGAAGTCATCGGAATCGACCACATCTACATTACGGTCTCAAATCTGGAGAGGTCGGAAATATTCTACGATGTCGTAATGAAGGTACTCGGCTTCCAAAAGAATAAATTTCAAATCGATGGCGAGAAACACATTCAATACTACAACCGCCACTTCGGGTATGTGTTGCGGCCTGCTCGGTCCAAGGACTCACATAACCCTTATGCGCCGGGACTCCATCATTTCTGCCTGAGAGTTGAGAGCGAAAAAGAAGTGAGAGAAACGGCACGAAGGCTCAAGGAGCAGAATATTTCAGTGAGCGAGCCCAAGCAGTATCCTGAATACGCGCCAGACTATTTTGCGGTGTTCCTTTCCGACCCCGACGGGTTGCGGCTTGAGGTCACCGACTATCGGCAGGAACGGCGGCAACGGCATGACGACTGGGAAAACGTTGAGCCCTAACAACGCCATCAACACGGACAGTAAAAAGGGGCGCGCCTTCGTCGCACCGCTTTTTACTGCCGCTTATGGCGAGCGTTCTCCCCTTGCTTCGCTCGGGGACAACGCGGAGCTGAACCGCGAGCGCCTGCCCTTGCTTCGCTCGGGGAGGAGCAGGCGCTCAAGACTGAGACCCCTTTGGGGCACGGTTTAGCTCCGCATTGGGTAGTCATGCACCCGCTGCACGAATTGTTTTGCTCGTTGCATCGACATCGGGGAGGCTACCAGATTGTGCAATCTGTGCGGGCGTCGGGAATCCGGCCGGCGTCTGCGATTTGCAGAATAGGATCAGACGTGGAGGGCAAGATGGCAAACCTAGCCGAAGTTCTGAGAAATGCCCTGAGCCTAGAAGTTCGTGAGCGCGCAACTCTGGCGGAAAGGCTTCTCGCCAGTCTGGATGAGATCTCCGAGGAGGAAGCAGAGCGCCTTTGGGCGGAGGAAGCGGAAAGGCGCTTGGAGGAGTTCCGCGCAGGCCGCGCTCAAGCGGTTCAGGCGGGCGAGGTCCACGCAAAGGCGAAGCAACTCTTCCGGTGACGCCTATCAAGTACCACGAGGCGGCCGGGGTCGAGTTGCTGAACGAGATCGGCTACCTCGAACTCCGGGCCAAAGGGCTAGGGCGACGGTTCTTTGCCGAGGTGTGCCGGGCCGAGAACCTCATCGCGCAGTTCCCGGAATCGGCCGAGGAGATTCGACCGGGCATCCGGAAATGCGTGCTCCGGAAATTCCGGTATTCACTCATCTATTCGAGAGAGAAGGATAGTCTGCTCATCTTAGCGGTGGCTCATCATAGCCGTCGCCCAGAGTATTGGGTCAGTCGTGTCAGAAATGATGACAAGGAAACGAAGGACAGCGCCTAACCTGACGATGGAGACTGACGCCAAAGGACGGATCGAACGGACGCGAATGCGTTGCATTTGGATGCGGTGAGCCAATGGGAATCGACATCGACAGCCTGACCGAGGCCCAACTGATCGATCTGAACAACCGCATTATCGCGCGCCTGCGGTTCGTGTCCCAGGCGCGCGCGCACGGCCGGATGCTCCAGTTCAAGATCGGCGATCGAGTGTCCTTTGAGCCGGAGGGCCGAGGGGTCATTTTTGGCATCCTCACGCGCTACAACAAGAAGTCGGTTACCGTCATCTCCGAGCGCGGCGAGCGCTGGAATGTCGCGCCGCAATTTCTTCGCCGAGTTGTCGAGGCCGATGCTGAAGTGGTGCGGGATGCCATCGTCGTGCCCATGAGGAATAAGTGAACCTGCCTGACAGCACGTTCGAGCGGACGGATTGCCAGCGACGGAACCATCGGAGACGCGGGCGGGGAATAGCAATGGGCGCGCAAGAGAATCTTCTGAGAGAATTTCAAACCATTCCGGGGGTCGGGCCGAGCCTCGCGAGGGACTTTGTCGCTCTCGGCTTTTCGAGCGTTTCGGAATTGAAAGGCCGCGACCCGGGGGAAATGTACCGGGAGATCTGCGCGCTTCGCGGCCAGCACGTTGACCGATGCGTGTTGTATGTGTTCCGTTGCGC
>CAKKSE010000049.1:2589-5058 GCA_919903025.1 Nitrospiria bacterium
GCGCGCTTCGCGGCCAGCACGTTGACCGATGCGTGTTGTATGTGTTCCGTTGCGCCGTTTATTACGCCAGCAAGAAAGTCCACAAGCCAGAGTTGCTGAAATGGTGGAAATGGAAAGACCGCGAGAAGACGTAATCTAGGGGTCGCTTTGTAGCGGAGCGGCATATGCCCGAGGATTACTGGTTTTGGAAATTCCTGGCGGTCCTCATACTTGTCGTTGTGGTAGGCCTGTTCGCTGTCCCGGAGCAAGCCGGAAATCAGGCAGACACTTTCCTTGCATATCTCCGCAAGCGATCATGGGAACTCGCAAAGGTCTATCTCCTGCTGGTGCTTCTTGGGTTCGCTATGTACCTGTATGTCGTGTTTACGAGGCGGCTGTGATCCACCATGAACGGGACCCAACGGTATTGCGCGTCCACGTCCTTCGTGACACGCGGGCGCCCTAGGAGCGAGACGGCTACGCCGCCCATCACGAGGCCCGGGACCTTGGCGGTTCGAAGCCAGGCCGCCAAGTCGCGGAGAGCGTCAAGAAGGGGAACCAAGGGCGCTGGTCGAGCCACCGGACACCCTCCTCAGACGATTCCACCGTTGTCGGACCAGGGTTTCTTCCGCCGCGAGCGCCTTTGTCCACCCCAGCGCATCCACCGACGACATGAGAGCGGCGAGCTGTCTTAACTTCCGTTCGATGGGTGTGGACCTCAGTTCCTTGATCTCGGCGGCGTGGAGCGCGACCCAGCGAGCCTTGAAGGTTCTTGCCTCTCTCCGGGTGATGAGGCGTTTCATGCGGTCTCCTGTATCAGGCTGGTCAAACGCGAGGGGGCGGTCCCTTCCGGCGGCTATTGGAGACGCGGGCGGACGGCCGGAAAAAAGCTTCGAAAGCTTCTGCCGCGTATTATAAACCAAACTCCCCGTTCAACGGCCTGTTTTTCACCTTTCGGAGCCGTCACCCTTTCCGCGCGTCGAGGTCTGGGTGCTCCAGGCGGAGGGCGGCGACGATGCGGTCGGCCTTGCCGCCGGAAAAGCGGATGGCCAGCTCCCGGGAGCCGTCGGGGACGCCCTCGTAGGAAGTGAGGATCGAGACGAGCCGGCCTCCATGGGCGCGGATGACGTCGGCCACTTCCCGGATCGTCCCCGGGCGGTCGGGGATCGTGAGGTGCAGGCGGGTCGTCTTCCCGCGCCGCGCGCCGGTGAGGGCGACGAGGGCGCCGAAGACGTCGTGCTCCGTGAGGATGCCGGCGAGACCCCCTTTCGCGTCGACAACGGGGAGGGCGCCGATCCCCTTCTCGTGGAGGACGCGGGCGGCGTCTTCGATGGGCGCGTCGGGCCGGATCGTGACGGGATCTTTCGTCATAGCGTCCCGTACGGCGACCTTCGCCAGGACGTGGTGGACCTCCCAGATGTCCAGGCTCGTCGCCTTCGTCGGGCAATACTCCTTGATGTCGCGGTCGGAAAGGATCCCGACGAGTTTCCCCTTTCGGACAACGGGGAGGCGGCGGATCTTGTGCTCCTTGAGGGAGTGGATCGCCTCCGTGAGCGTCGCAGTTTCATCGATCGTGACCGCCGGGCTTGTCATATAGCGCCGCACGAACATTGGGCCCTCCTTATGTTCAGGCACAAAGGCACAAAGGCACAGAGGCACAGAGAAAAGACGGGGATTAGGGGATATGGGGCATGGATAAGAAACCCTCTTTCTCCCCTTACCCCCTCAATCCCGACCCCCGAATCCATCTTTCAGTGTCCGCCCAGGTACAGCCTCTTCACCTCCGGATTCGCCAGGAGGTCCCTTCCCGGACCGTCGAACCGGTTCTCGCCCAGGTCGAGAACGTATCCGTGGTCGCTCGCCGCAAGGGCGCGGGCGGCGTTCTGTTCCACCATCAGGATTGTCATCCCGGATCGCTTCAGCTCGCCGATCTTCTCGAAGATCATGTCGACGAAGAGGGGCGAGAGGCCGAGCGACGGCTCGTCCATCAGGACGAGCGCGGGGTCGGTCATCAGAGCCCGGCCCATGGCGAGCATCTGCTGTTCCCCTCCGGAGAGGGTGCCGGCCCGCTGGCTTCTCCGTTCCGCCAGGCGTGGGAAGAGCGCGAAGACGCGCTCGCGCGCGCGCCGGAGGGCCGCCGCGTCCTCGACCGTGTAGCCCCCCATGTCCAGGTTCTCGTCCACCGTCATCTCCGAGAAGACGATTCGCCCCTGGGGGACGACGCCGATGCCGTCCCGGACGATCTCGTGGGTCTTCCGGCCGCGGATCTCGCGGCCGTCAAACCGGATGCTTCCGCCGGTCACGCGGAGCTGGCCAAGGACCGACTTGAGGACGGTCGATTTCCCCGCGCCGTTCGGTCCGATGATGCACGTAAGCGTTCCCCGCCCAACGTCCAGCGAGACGCCGTGGAGGATCTCGACTTTCCCGTACGCCGCGCGCAGGTCGCGGATGCCGAGAAGGACCGCGGCCTCGGTCATTTTCGGGTCTGCC
>CAKKSE010000049.1:5158-7843 GCA_919903025.1 Nitrospiria bacterium
GCGCAGGTCGCGGATGCCGAGAAGGACCGCGGCCTCGGTCATTTTCGGGTCTGCCTCAACGTCGGCCCGTTCACCCATCGACCCATTCACCTATTCACCCATTCACCGATTCGCCGATTTTCCGAAATACGCCTCGACGACGTCCTCGTTCCGGCGGACCTCCTCGGGCGGCCCCTCGGCGATCACCTCGCCGTAGTTGAGGACCGTGAGCCTCTCGCAGAGCGTCATCATCACGTTCATGTCGTGCTCGATGATGACGAACGTCGTCCCCGCCTCCCGGCTCTCGCGCACGATCGACCAGAGGGTTTCGCGCATCCTGGGATTCACGCCGGCGGCCGGCTCGTCCAGCAGGACGAGCGCCGGGTCGGGCATGAGGACCCGGGCGAACTCGAGGAGCTTCGTCATCCCGTACGAAAAGTTGGCCGCGTATTCGTTCGCGTGGCGCGAGAGGCCGACGCGGTCGAGGAGAGCGAGAGCCCGCTCCTTCTCGGCGCGGGCGTTCAGTCCCGGCGCGGCGACGAGCATGTTCTCGAGCGCCGTCATCTGGCCAAAGACGCGGATCACCTGGAACGTCCGGACGAGGCCCCGCCGAGCGACGGTCCACGCGGGGCGGCCGGCAATCGGCCGTCCGTCCAGAAAGATCTCCCCGCGATCCGGCGGAAAGAGTCCGGAGACGGCGTTGAAGAGGGTCGTCTTTCCCGATCCGTTCGGGCCGATCAGGCCGACGATCCCCCGGCGGGGAACGCCGAAGGAGACATCCGAGAGGGCCTGGAGGCCGCCGAACGCCTTGAAGACGTGACGGACTTCGAGGATGTCCGGCTCGGTCACAGGCGTCTCGTCCGGGGGAGGATCCCTCTCGCCATGAGGCGGGGGAGGAGTCCCTCGGGAATGAAGATGACGATCCCGACGATGAGAAGCCCGTACAGGCCGAGGTGGACGAACGGAAACCGGGCCCAGAGGAACTCCCCGGCGAGGCCGAGGATCAGCGCCCCCACGACCGGTCCCAGAACGGTCCCGCCTCCGCCCAGCATCGTCATGACGATCATCTGGATCGTGAGCAGAATCGGAAAGGTCGATTCCGGGTCGATGTAGTTGATGTGCCAGGCGTTGGCGGCCCCGGCGATGCCGGCCGGGATCGCGGAGAGGACGAAGGCGGCCGTCTTCGCGCGCGTCGCGGCGACGCCCATCGCCTCCGCCCCGGTCTCGTCCTCGCGGATGGCGAGAAGGTGGAGGCCGAACCGCGACTGGGCGACGACGTACGTGAGGGCGATCGTGCCGAGCGCCGTGATCCCGAGGAGAAGGAAAGCCCCGCGGGGAGAAAGGAGATTCGGGAGCGTGATTCCCGATCCTCCTCCCGTGAGCGACTCCCAGGTGCTGGCGGCGACGCGGACGGCTTCCGAAGCGCCCAGCATGGCGATGGCGAAGTAGGCGCCTTTGAGCCTGAGCGTGATGGCGCCGAGGACCAGGGCGAGGATGGCGGAGGCCGTCCCCGCGACGAGCGTTGCGGGCAGCCACCCAAGACCGCCCTTCGTGACGAGAAGGGAGGCGGTGTAGGCGCCGATTCCGAAGAAGACGACGTGGCCGAAGGAGACGTACCCCGTGTAGCCGGAGACGAGGTTCCACGAGGCGGCGAGCGTGATGAAGAGGACGATCGCAAACCCGGCCGCGATGAGATAGGGCGAGGCGAACGCGGCGTAGGCGAGGAGGGCCGCGAGCCCGGCGACGCCGGCGAGAGCGGCCGGAAGGCGGCTCTCCTTCACTTGGCCGTACCCATGAGACCGGAGGGACGGAAGAGAAGGAAGAGGAGCATGAGGATATAGGCGACGGCGTCGACGACCTGCGCGGTAGCGATGTACCCGGTCAGCCCCTCGACGACGCCCAGGAGGAGGCCTCCCCAGAAGGCCCCGGCGAAGTTCCCCATTCCACCCAGGACGATGATCGCGAACGCCTTGAGGTTGAAGACGTGTCCGACCTCGGGGTTGAAGGAGTAGGAGAGGGCGATGAGGTTTCCCGCCGCTCCGGCCATCCCCGCTCCGAGCGCGTAGGCGAAGAGACGGACGCGCGCGACGTCGATCCCGCACGTCTCGGCGACGACGGCGTTCTGGGATGCGGCGCGGATCGCCTTGCCCGCCCTCGTCCGCTTCAAGAAGAGGTAAGCGCCGCCCGTGATGACTAGGGCCGTGACGAAGGACGCGAGCCGGGCGCGGGGAAGAGCGATCTCCCACAGGAGGATCGAACCGGTCAGGGCGGGAACCGAACGGAAGTCAGCCTTGAAGACGTTCATGGCCGCGCTCGTCAGGAAGATCCCGATTCCGAACGTGAGGAGAAGGGATGAGAGCTCGGGCGCTCCCGCCACGCGTTCGACGAGCGTCTTCTCGATCGCGATCCCCAGCAGGAACAGGAGGGCGAACGTGATCGGGATGGAAAGGAGGGGATGGACGTTCCAAAGGGCGAAGAGGCCGAATGCCGCGTAGGCCCCCAGCATCATCAATTCCCCGTGGCAGATGTTGATGACCCTGAGGACGCCGAAGATGAGGTTGAGGCCGGAGGCGAGGAGGGCGTAGAGGGCTCCCAACAGGAGCCCTCCCACGATCACCTGGAGATAGACGGGAAGCGATTCCGGCATTGTATTACTCGGAGCGAAGAATGCTCGGCATTCGGAGCGGGTCCTGTCCTCGGCCAGCC
>CAKKSE010000049.1:7943-10396 GCA_919903025.1 Nitrospiria bacterium
TCCTCGGCCAGCCCCATCCCGCTTTGCGGGACGGGGCGCCTCCCGCGTGTGGCGGGACCACCCGCTCCGGTGCGAGCTATTACGCGCTCCGGGCAACAAATTGAAAATTTTCAATTTCAAATTTTCAATTTTCAATTCTTGTCTTGCCTGGTTATTTCCTCTCCTTCCACGCAGGGGCCTTCATGACCGGCTTGGCCGTGGCGACGCTCTCCGGCCAGACGACCTCGCGCTTGCCGTTCAACCACTGGGTCATGTACATGACCTTCTTCACTTGGAGCCCGCCGGCATCGACCTTGTATGCGCCGAAGATCGTCATAGTGTCCAGGGCCGCCAGAGCCTCGCGGACCTTCTCCCGGTCGGCGCTCCCGGCCTTCCTGATCCCCGCCTCGAGGATCTGCCCCGCGCCGTACCCTCCGGCCGCGTGGTAGGCGGCCTCGTCCCCGTATTTCTTCTTGTACCGGTCGGCGAATTCCTGCGCGCCGGGGAGCTTGAGCGTCGGTTCCCACTGGGAGGGGCCGAAAACGTAGTCGCTGTCTTTCGCTAGGTTCTTGCCGAAGTCCGGGAGACCCGGGCCGACGGAGAAGACGTAGACTCTGGGGTTGAAGTCCAGCTCCTTCGCCTGCCGGACGAGGAGGGTCGAATCGGGGAGGTAGGAGCCGCCCAGGAAGATGTCGGGGTTCTTGGCCTTGGCCTTGAGGATGATCCCCGAGACGTCCTTCACGCCTTTCGCGTACGCCTCGCGGAAGACGACCTCGATGCCGAGCTGTTTCCCCTTGGCAATACCGCCCTCGGCCGTTCCCTTCGCGAAGACCGTGTCCTCGTTCACGGCGGCCATCGTCTTGTATCCGGCCTTGGCGGCCATCTCGAGAACGCCGTCCATGTAGAAGTTCTCCGGCGTGTACGTCTGGAAGATGTACTTAAAACCCTGGCGGAAGATCGCCTGGTCGGCCGCGCCGGTCGAGACCATCGGGATCTTGTACTTCTCGGCGATCGGGGCCGCGGCCTTGGTCACGGGAGAGGAGTAGGGGCCGAGGAGGAGGTCCACCTTGTCGACGGTGATGAGCCGCTCGTAGAGCTTCGCCGCCTCGTTGGGGTCGCTCTTGTCGTCATAATACTTTAGCTCGATCTTCCTGCCATGGAGGCCGCCGCGGGCGTTCACGCTTTCCACCCACATTTCGTATCCTCGCCTCTGGTACTCGCCCGTCCGGGCGTACGCGCCGTTCAGCGAGATCGACGCGCCGATGACGATCGGCTTTTCGGCGGCCTGGGCGGCGGGATTCGGGCCGGCCAGAACCGCCAGGGCGCATATTATTGCCGTGCCGAGAATGACTGAGGTGATCTTTCGCGCGTTCGCCATGGCATCCTCCTGACTGTGCGGGATGATCGAACCTGACAGGACCTTATACATCAGGACGAGCGGCGGTGTCCAGGATTGCCCGGCTTGGGCTAACTGCTCGGAGCGCACAATACTCGGCGTTCGGAGCGGGCCCTGTCCTCGGCCACCCGCTCCGGCGTGAACTGTTAGGCGCTCCGAGTAATAATCGACGCCTTTTCGTCCGGGTAATCGAAGCCCGGAACGGGGCGTCGAACGAAAATTGACACCCCGATTGGTTTCCGTTATATTCGCTGGCACTCCAAACTTGCCGCGGCTGGCGCGGCCTTCCTGCGCGGGGGGGATTGCAGGGTGCCACAGGGTTCGTTCGACTTTTCGCGGCTCCGGATCTGCGTCTTCAGACGCGCAAGCTCCTTTATTTCCGGCCTGCTTTCCAGAAAGATCCTTTTCCTCGCGGTTCTCCCGGCCCTTCTTCTCGCCGGGCCGGGTCCCCTTCGGGCCGAGACGGACGAGACAACCCTCTTCATGAACGGCTACCAGGCCCATCTCCAGGGCGAGAACGAGAAGGCCATCGCGACCCTGAACGAGGTCATCAAGAAGCACCCCAAGGGGAAGATGACCGATCTGGCCCTCTACTGGCTCGGGAAGACGTACGTCAAGGTGGGCCGGACCCAGGACGCCATCCAGTCTTTCCGGACGCTGAAGACGAAGTATCCCAAGAGCGCGATGGCCCCGCTTGCGGGCGAGCAGTTGGCGAGACTCGAGAAGGAGCAGGTTGCGGCCCTTCCGCCGGCCAAGGAGCCCCGGGCCGAGAGACCGCCCGAAGGTCTCGCCCCGCCGACGAGACCAGCCACCGAACGGAAGGTCGAGCCGGAGAAGCCCGCGCCTCCTCCAGTCGTCGCGAAGAAGGAGCCTCCTCCCGCTGTCGCCCCGCCCGCGCCTAAGCCGGCGCCCGTGCCTGAGAAGAAGGAGCCGATTGCGAAAGCGCCCCCTCCTCCGGCCCCAAAGCCGCCCGTTGTCGCCAAGCCGCCGGTCGCGGCGAAGCCGGCTGTCGTTGCCAAGAAGGAAGAGCCTCCGAAGCCTTCTCCCGTGAAGACAGCGAAGCCCCCGGTCAAGCCGA
>CAKKSE010000049.1:10496-13776 GCA_919903025.1 Nitrospiria bacterium
GTCAAGCCGAAGAAAGAGGAGCCGAGCAGGCCGGGCAAGGAAGAAAAGCAGAGGATAGCGGAGGAGCATCGCAGGAAGGCGATCGAATCTTACGAGAAGATCATCCAACTGGCCCCGGACTCTCCCGAAGCTCGCCGCGCGAGAAGGCAACTGGCCGTCCTGGGCGTGCGCGAGAAACCGAGGGTGCCCGCGAAGCCCTCCGTCCTCGCTCGGAAGGAGCCGCCCCTTCACGCTCCACAGCCGGGCGAGTCCGTCTTCCTCGTCGTGGAGCGCGTGGCGAGCGTGGAGATCGGAGGGGCTCCGGCGGCGCTTACATCTATTCCCGGAGAGACCGTCACGATCCCCTTCGACGTCGCCAACAAGGGGAACGGGGACGACGCGTTCGTCCTCACGTCGACGCTTCCTCCCGCCTACCAGGCCGCCTTCTTCCACGACGCCGTGGGGACGGGCCAGGTCCGGGCCGGCGAACCTTCCGTGACTGAGACGCCGAGGCTTGCGATGGGGCAGAAGACCCGGTTCCTCCTCAGGGCCAGGCTCCCGATCGAACTGCTCGACGGCGCCCGGCAGGCGTTCGAGATCAAGGCCTCGTCCAAGGCCGACCCGACGGTATCGCAGGCCGCGCCTGTCGCCCTGACCGCCTCCGCCCCGTCTCTCCGCGGCGTGTTCGCGCTCGACAGGAAGACGGTCAAGCCGGGCGAGGCCGTCTCTTATACGCTCACCGTCCAGAATGCGGGATCGGCGAACTCCAGGCTGGCGCGCGTTGTCGTCTCGTATCCCGGGTCCCTCTCGCTCGCGTCGGCAACTCCTCCGGCGACCTCGGCCGATCCGCTCACGCACGCCGCCAGTTGGGACCTGGACCGCCTCGCGCCCCGCGACCGGAAGGCCCTCCGGCTCGATTTCCGGGTCCGGGAAGACGCCATGGCCGACCAGGACCTCGTCGTCCGGGCCGTCCTGCAATCCGCCCAGGGCGAGCCGGCCGTGTCGGTTGTATCTGCTGGGGCCAGGGTCGAGAGCGTCGCCGGCGTGCGCGTGGCAGGAATCGACGCGCCCCGGACGGTCTTCCCCCGCGAGACCATCTTCATCCCGTTCACGCTCAAGAACACGGGGAACGGTCCCGACAAATTCAGCGTGAGAGCGCAGGGAGACGCGGGAGCCGTCTCCGTCTACGAAGACAGGAACCGCGACGGCATCCGCCAGCCGGACGAGCCCCTGGTGGAGATGACACGAATCCTCAATCCGCAGGAAGAAGTCTCTCTCCTGGCCAGCCTGACCGTTCCGGCGGACGAACCCGACGCCCGGCGGCAGGCCATCCGGGTCGTCGCCGCCTCCGAGAGGACAAGGAGCGCGACGGCCGAAGCGGCCCGCCTGATCGTCGTCTCGCGTCCGATCGTGACGATCGCGACACAGATGGCGTCGAAGGAAGGCGTCCCGGGCAAGGTCTTCTCCTACCAGCTCGTCTGCACGAACACGGGAACGAGCCCGGCCCGGCGAGTGACGATCTCTGAGAGCCTTCCGCCGGAGCTCGAATTCGTCGACTCCCAGCCCCGGCCCGGACGGGTCGACGGACAGCGCCTCGCCTGGGAGATCGCCGACCTGGGATCGGGGCAGAAGGAAGTCCTCACGGTGGGTGTCCGCGTCAAGAGAGGGATCCCCGCGGGGACAGCCGTCCGAAAGGCGACGTCCGTCCGGTACACGGATCTTCGGGATCAGGTTTATGAGTAAAATAGGGGGATAACCTTCGTGTCATCGCGGCGGACAGGGTGGCGGCGCAATCGAACCCGCATCGCATGGGCCGCGATGGCGGTCATGTTCGTCCTTCCCGTGTGCGCGATCGAGTCCCGGGCGGGCGGCCTCCCTTCCGCCCCTCGGTCCGACCGGCCCGTCCCGAATGCAGTCGGGACGCAGGCGGAGAGCGCGAAGCCCTCCTCTCCCAAATCCCCCGCTGAGGCCCCCAAAGAGCCGGACGACGAAGGCAAGGCCGCCGGCCGGATCAAACAGCTTGCCCGGAAGGGAAAATGCCGGGAGGCGATCGAGGCCGCCGACCGTTTCGCTATCCAGTACCCGAACTCTCCGCGTCTGGCGGGCGTCCTCTGGGACCAGGCGGAGTGCCACAGATCGATCGCGCGAGGCGGGCGCTGATCCATGTATCAGAGCTACTTCCACTTCAAGGGACCGCCCTTCAACCAGACGCCCGACCCGCAGTTCTTCTTCTCGTCGCCCGTCCACCAGAAGGTCCTCGACGCCGTCAACGGGGCGGTGGAGCGCGGGGGCGGGTTCGTCATCGTCGTCGGCGAGGTCGGGACGGGGAAGACGACGCTAGGCCGGTACATTCTCCAGAAGGTCGGGGGAAGCCTGCCTGTCAGCCTCGTGCTCAACCCCGCCCTTCCGCCGGCCGAGCTGATGCAGACGATCGCCGAGGACTTCAGCGGGGGCGAGGTCCCGGAGGGACTTCCGCCCGCGCCGGCGGTGGCCGAACTGCTCGCCCGGATGCCGAAAGGGGGGATCCTCATCATCGACGAGGCCCACAACCTTCCCCGGCCCTCGTTCGACGCACTTCTCGAATGGGCCGCGTCCGTGGCCCAGGGCGGCGGACGCCTGACGGTCATCCTTCTCGCCCAGCCGGAGATCTCGCCTTTGCTGGACAACCCGCTGGTCAAGGAGAGACTTCCGGCCTCGACCGTCCGGGTCCCGCTCATTGCACTTTCAGCGGCCGAGACCCGCGCGTACGTAGGCGAGCGCCTGCGGCGGGCGGGAGGGGGAAACGCTGGGCCGGTCTTCACGGACGGGGGTCTCGACGCAGTTCACCGGTACAGCAGAGGGATCCCGAGGCTCATCAACACCGTCTGCGACAAGGCGCTGCTCGCGGCCTACGTCAAGGAGTCGTGGTCGGTCGACAAGGAGCATGTGAAGCTCGCGGTCGAGGAGATCGAGGGGCCGTCCCTCCGGGAGGAGAAGCGCGGCCAGAGGTTTATCCGAGGCGTGGGCGCGGCCGGCGCTCTTTCCGTGATCGTCATCTTCGCCGCCTTCCTCGCCTACCAGACGTCGCGGCAGATCGCCCCGGAAGGCGTCTCTGACGTGACGGCCGGGAGGAAACCCGCAGTCCATTGGAGTACCCGCGTTCCCGACGAGGACGGGGTTGTCCGGGCGAGTTCCCCCGAAGAATCCGCGGCGGCGGCGGCCTATACGCTCGCGGCCCTCTGGAAGAGAACGCCCGAGGATCCCTCTGCCTTCGCGAAAGCGCTGGGCAAAGAGCCCGACTTCTCGGCGGCGGCCCGCCACC
>CAKKSE010000050.1:0-6626 GCA_919903025.1 Nitrospiria bacterium
CTTTTGCCTAATCTTTTCTTATCAATTGTTCTAATCTGGTTCAGAAGAACAATGGAGTCCTTTTGTAAGCCTCCTTCTCCTGCTTTCAAGAAAACCTCGTAAGGGAAAATTTCTCTGCTTGCTGATGTAATAGCTGCGACAATAGTTGCCTGAGAGTGCATATTGCCAATGTCATTCTGAATTATAAGGGCTGGCCGGGCCTTTTTAATCTCCACGCCAATAGTGGGATCAAAATTTACATAATAAACCTCACCTCTTTTTGGGAAGAACACCTGATCTCCTCCTGTAAGGCTTAGTTTTTGATTCTTTAACTCCTATAAACTTTTCAGCCTCTTCTTCAAGTAGACGCCATTCCTTTGCAATTGCGGCATCTATATCTGCATTTGCTTTGTAACCCTTAACCATTTCCCCACGCAGCCTTTTCTTCTTTTCTTCTTCAAGCCTCTCTTGCAATGCCCTGACAATATATTCACTTCGTTTCCGTTCAGGCACCAACTGCTGTAGTTCCTTAAGTATAGAATCAGGTATTGAAATACCAATCCTCTTGACTGCAGTGAAAGACATAATTAAACCTCCACTGATATTATTATTCAATACTATACATAATTACAACACATATTAATAGTATGTCAAACAGTATGTATAAGAGAATTTCAATTGGGAGTTCTGGAAGCTTGTTGCCGTCCTTAATGTAAGGTGAATACCAAAGGTGTTCCAATATCAAAGCAAGGAGATTTCTGAATATTATTTGCTAATGAGATGTTATTGGTTTTATTCCATAAACCTTTATGCTTATAACTGAACCTGCAAGCTCTTTTACATCAATAGATAAGCCGATTGCCCAGAGTGTCCGTACCTTTGAGTATCAAGGTCGCCTGCGCCTGCACCGAGAAACCTAAGACCATCGCCATCATAACCGTTAAAATGAATATCCTTTTCATCTCTCTTCCCCCTTTTTTCAGTTTGTGCTGGTCGCCATCCTCAAGAAGCGTCTGCATCTGGATGCCTCGCTATACCCAGCGGCCGGTGAGCCCCAAAATCCCATTGATGCGAAGACAAGTAACGCGAGGCTGGTCAAGCGTGCTGGTTTTCCAATCCTCCCTGTGGTCTTCATTTTGTCTCCTCCTTGATGACTTGTTACCCCTCAGCCCGACCCTTGAGCAACCGATATCCCGCGCCTGAACCTGATCGATCCGATTCAATCACGCCGACTCCCTTTGCATGTTCTTTGAGCCAACCTGCGGTCGTTCTTACCCCTTCATCCGTAATTCGTAAACTTGATCTTTGTGACTTGGTCGATCAATAGCGGAACTGCTTGGGCCATGCCGGCCGTCCCGCCGACCAGGAACGCCGCCGCTACGGCGGCCAATCCGAACAACCTGCCGATCTTTTTCATTCTCTTGAGGGGATTGGGATAAGTTCCTGGCCTAAGACACGCAGTCGGCATGCCAAGAATGGCACGTGCAACGCAGTGTAATTACACGGGAAAAGGCGCGTCTTTTTTGCAACAGCAGAATGTGTAAAGTTTTCCGACGATTTAGAGCCGTTTTTCGGGTTTTTGAGGAAAATGGTGTAGGAATACCGACAGGTCGCGGAACCGCCGGCGGCGGACACCAACCGTGGCCTGTCACGGGCGAGCGGACCCCGCTCATGGCAAAGACAAGCGCCTTGCTCGTTTCCGCTCCAAGAGGGGAACGCCGGACCGGGACGTTGTTTCTTACGTTGCATAAGTCTTTACGGCGGAGAGGAGGACAAGACGAGGGCTACGCAGTTGATTGGGTTGATTTGCGGGGCAGAGCGGGAGGCGGTTCATCGCTCCTCGCGCACGCGGCCTTGGATGCAGCCGGCGGAAGAGTGGAGCCCTACTTCCGCTGGGCCGGAGGGGACCAGTAGCGCGGGGGCGGGGACCAGTAGGGCCACCAGGGATCGTACATCCAGTACGGGTACGGATACGACCAGTACGGATAGGGCGGCGGGTATCGGGTCTCGATCTCGACCCAGAGGTGGATTTCCTTGACCTCGAAGAGAGGAAAGGAGGTCTCGATCTCGCCGATTTTCCCGGAGCGCGAGCCGACGAAGGTCCCGGCCAGCGTGATTTCTCTCCCGGGACCGTAGATCAAGGGATCAAGCACCCCTCGTTCCTTGGGATAGATTGCCAGGAACCGGCCGTCCGGCCGTTGCGCCCTCCGGATGTAGCCCCAGGCGTCGACCGGCCGGTGGAGGGCTTCGATCAGCGATCCCTCCGCCGTCACGCGCGTTTCGACGATCGTCCCGCCGAAGACGAAGAGCTTGCCCTTGTACCGGTCCGGGTCTTTTATGATCGAGGAGGGCGGTGTCGTGCGATCGGCACTCCTGACGAGGTCCCGCGGAAGCACGGAGGCGCAGGAGGAAAGGCCGAAGACCAGAAAGGTTGCCCCAAACGCGGTTCTGAACGCGAATCGACTCATCCCATTCACCGGCTTCCTACGATCCAGCCTCGATCTCGATCCGCCAGGAGACCTTGACGAGGGCGTTGGCGCCGGCCGAGACGGCCTGGACCTGGGTCCGGAACTTCCGGTCGTTGTTCGCGAGAGATTCCGCGTAGCTCTGGTCGAACCAGGTTACGCTCCGCTCGCCCGTCGTCTCCGGCCCGGCGGGAATCGTCGCCTCGGCCACCTTCCGGAGGTCGCTCGACCCGTACGGCCCCATGAAGACCTCCACCGTCCCCGATGACCCGCTGTTCGCTTTGACCTCGTAGGTGAGGCTCGCGAAATGGATGCTCTTCACGTTGTCCTTGTACTTGCTGTAGTCGGAGGAGGTGGTCATGTCGTAGTCGTAGGAAACGGACATCCCGGTTCCCAGGACCGGGAACTCCCGGCTCCCTGATTCGACGTACGTGACGGTCAGGAGGGAGTCGAAATTCATGCAGGATGTCGTCGTGAAGAGGAGGAGCGGAAGAAGAAAGAGCGCGGAACGAAGCGGCTTTCGGTTGAAGAACCCCGCCTTGAAAGGCGGGGTTTCTTCGACCTCCAAGGTGTTTTTCGATATTTGCATTCGCTTGCCTTGCCCCCGCCCCAAGTGGCGGGGATTGCGGCGCACTGTGCGGTTCATGAAGTTCCTCCCTGCCGGCCGATGGGTTCTTGATCCTATTTCTGGGTCTTGGTCTGTTCGTCGATCTTTTCGATCAGGTCCCAAAGGTCGTCGCGCTCGGCCTCGATGCCGTGCTCGTGGGCGATTCCTCCGATGGGGCACGTCTCGATGGAGTAGTGGAGAAAGATCTTGATCAGCTCGACTTCGTGGCCGGTCAACTCCAGGCGGATGGTGTCTGCCATCTGTCCCTCCCCGGGCCGTTTCCGGCCAGGATCGTTATGGTCGAACTGTAGCAAAGAAGCTTCGGAACGGTCAAGGAGGGATCGAGCGCGGAATCGAGCGATTTCCGGCCGAGGGGCGG
Source organism: Nitrospiria bacterium (assembly GCA_919903025.1). Taxonomy (GTDB): domain Bacteria; phylum Nitrospirota; class RBG-16-64-22; order RBG-16-64-22; family RBG-16-64-22; genus RBG-16-64-22. The sequence goes on from CAKKSE010000050.1 coordinate 3,431, forward strand.
TTCTTTCCGCGACGCCTGTCACAAACGGCCCGCCGCCATCTTCGCTCCGCGCTATTGCTCTGCTGGATCAAACACGGAAATGCCGGGCAAGCGGGAGAAGTCGGCTGAGTTGAACGTGGCGATCGCCGTGACGCCGTTCGTGAGCATCGTTGCGGCAAGGAAGAGGTCGAACACCCGCGCGCCGCGTGCGGGGATTTCTCCAAGGAGCCGGCGAAGCCACGCGCTCGTTTCTTCCGTTGGATGGATCAGGCGGAAGGCGGAGTGGTCGAGGTAACGGTCCATCACGTCTCGGGCCAAGCCCGGGCTCAGGGGACGTTCCACGCGGCGGGGATTGGTTACGACGGCGAAGAACTCCAGCAGGTTCTGGTGGGCAAGGCAGGCGCGGATCCGGCCTTCGAACGCATCGTCCCGGAGGACCTTCGCAGACTGGTGCTGGGGAGCGTCTTCGTTGTGGGCGTAGACCAAGACATTGGTGTCGAGGAGAACTTCCCTACCGGTCCTGATAGATTTCCTCCCGCGTCAAGCGGCCCTTGGTCTTGCCCATTCGGAACGATGGAAACCGGGCCGACATCGCCTTCTCTCTGGCCGTTGCTCTCAGATGGCGATCGAGCGCATCGTTGACAATCTCTTGCAGGGGCTGGTCGCGGTCAACGGCCATTCGCTTCAAGCGCCGATAGATTTCCGGTTTCAGGTTGACGGTTGTTCTCTTGACCTCCTGCACGGCTTTCACCTCCTCTGCGTTTGTTCGCATATTAGCATCCATGCATATTTCTGTCAAAGAGGCCAAAACCGCCGCACGTCCGCCTTCCGGGCGGTCCGCAGGGCGGATGAAGCCGCCAGGGCCGTTTGTCCGCCTGGTCCGGGGCCTTCTCCCCCCGCTTCGACCCGGCAGTTGATTTCCGCTTGCCGCGTCGCTTAGAATCTCCTTGAGCCGCATCAAGGAGTTCAGGACCTTGCCTCTTCTCGAGATACGCGAATACCCCGACCCGGTCCTCCGCAGGAAGGCCCTTTCGGTCGAGACGATCGACGACAGCCTCCAGCGCCTGATCGACGACATGATCGACACGATGTACGCTGCGCCGGGAATCGGCCTCGCCGCCCCGCAGGTGGGCGTCCTTCGAAGGTTCATCATCGTCGACGTATCGGCGGGAGAGACCTCCTCTCCGCTCTACGTCCTCATCAACCCCGAGATCGTCTCGCGGGAAGGAGAGCAGGTCGGCGAGGAGGGATGCCTCTCTCTTCCCGAACTCAACTCCGACGTCGCCCGGGCCGCGCGCGTGACCGTCCGCGCCCTGGACCGAACGGGGGCGCCGGTCGCCATCGAGGCCGAGGACCTTCTCGCCCGCTGTCTCCAGCACGAGATCGACCACCTGGACGGCGTCCTCTTCATGGACAAGATCAGCCCGCTCAAGCGGGAGCTGTACAAACGCAAGGTCCGCAAGTCCCTCAAGGTCGGCGGAGGGGCCTGAGCCCGTGCGCCTCGTCTTCATGGGGACGCCGGCGTTCGCCGTTCCGTCCCTCTCGGCGCTCCTCGACGCGGGTCACGAGGTCTCTCTCGTCGTGACGCGCCCCGATCGGCCCGCCGGGCGCGGACGCCTCATGACGCCGCCTCCCGTCAAAACGCTCGCTCTTCAAAGCGGGCTCTCCGTTCTCCAGCCGGAGAAGATCCGCGAGCCCGGCTTCCTTGACGCCCTCCGCAAGGCGCAGCCGGAGGCGATCGTCGTCGTCGCGTACGGAAAGATCCTCCCGCGAGAAGTGCTTGACCTTCCCGAGAAAGGGTGTCTCAATCTCCACGCCTCCCTCCTTCCCAAGTTCCGCGGCGCCTCACCCGTCGCCTGGGCGATCCTCGCGGGCGAGAAGCGAACGGGGGTCTGCACGATGCGCCTCACGGAAGGGATGGACGAGGGGCCGGTCTGCCTGTGCGAGGAGACGCCGATCGGGCCGGACGAGACGGCGGGCGAGCTCTCGGAACGGCTGGCCGAGATCGGGGCCGGGCTTGTCGTCCGGACACTCGAAGGACTGGGAGCGGGGACGCTCGTTCCGAGGGAGCAGGATCACGCCAAGGCTTCATACGCGCCGCTTCTCGTGAAGAGCGATGGAGAGCTGGACTGGAGCGAGGACGCGACAGCCATCTGCCGGCGGATCCGCGCCATGAGCCCCTGGCCCGGAGGCTGGACGGTGTTCGCGGAAGAAGGCTCGGAAGGGGAGACATGGCAGATCGTCAGGGCGGTGGAGGCGGAAGAAAAAGGGGAACCGGGGATCGTCCAGGCCGCGGGGCGCGAGGGGATCGTCGTGACGGCGGGCCGGGGCGCGGTGCGGATCGTGACCGTGAAGCCGGCGGGGAAAAGGGTCATGCCGGCGTCGTCGCTCCTTTCGGGAAGAAAGATCGGACCGGGCGGCAGGTTCCTGTTCAGGCCAGGGTGTCACCGGGAGCGGCGGCCGGGGGCCGGACGACCCCCCGCGCCGTCGCCCTCGAAGCGCTAGGGCGGATCGGGCGGGAGGATTTCTCGATCGAAGCGGCGGTCGACCGGGCGGGGATCGATTCCCTCGGGGAGGCCGACCGGGGCCTCGCCTTCGAGCTTGTCCACGGCGTCGTGCGGAACCGGGTGTGGCTCGACGCCGCGATCGGCCAGAAGGCCCGGCGGGACGCCGAGTCTCTCACGCCGGTCGTTCGGGACATCCTGGGGATGGCCCTCTACCAGGTCGAGTTTCTCGACCGCGTTCCGGATCACGCGGCCGTCTTCGAGGCCGTCGATCTGGCCAAGAGGCGCGCGCCGCGGGGATCGGACCGGCTGGTCAACGCCGTCCTCCGGGCCTTTCTGCGGGACCGGACGGTCTCTCTCCCCGATCGGGAGCGGGACCCCGTCGGCTGGCTGGCGGTCCTTTACTCCCATCCGGCATGGATGGTTCGCAGGTGGGTCGGGCGGCTCGGTCCGGAGGAGACGGAGAGACTGCTCAAGGCGAACAACGCGCGTCCGCCGCTCGTTCTTCGGGCGAACCGCCTCCGGACGACGCGGGAAGCCTTGCTCTCGCGCCTGGCCGAAAGCGGGATTCCGTTCCGCCCGGGAGCGTATTCGCCGGACGCCGTCATTCTGGACAAAGGAGGCGCGAGGCCGGACCGGCTTCCGGGATGGGGCGAGGGGCTCTTCACGGTTCAGGATGAGGGCGCGCAGATGATTTCCCTCCTGGTCGACCC
>CAKKSE010000050.1:6726-11960 GCA_919903025.1 Nitrospiria bacterium
GACCGGATCCTGGTCGATGCGCCATGCTCCGGGACCGGCGTCCTCCGGCGCCACCCCGAAGGGAAGTGGCGGAAAGAGGAGGGAATGATCGGCGAATTCTCCGCCCTTCAACGAAAGATTCTTTCGGCTGTCGCGCCTCTTCTCAAGACAGGCGGCCGCCTGGTCTTCGCCACGTGCTCTCTCGAGCCGGAGGAAGGCGAAGACGCGGCGCGGTGGGTCGGCGCCAGCTTGGAGGGACTTGTTCTCGTGAATGTCTCGTCAATTCTTCGGGCAGGTCTTCCGGCGGGCGCCGGATCGCTTGCGACGGACGAGGGCTTCCTTCGGACCTGGCCGCACCGGCACGGCACGGACGGTTTCTTCGCGGCCGTCTGGGAAAAGCGGGGAGCCTCCTTCGCGGGGGCGCATTCGGGGCGGGGCTTGGGCGATCAGGGATGATGAAGATCGGGCGGTTGTTTGTCGGCTTGGGGAAGGGCGTTCTGTTCCTCTTCTTCCTCCTCGCGGTGGCGGTGGGGACGCTGTGGCTCACGCTTCGAGTGGCGACGCACGCTGACGAGATGCCGGCCCCCGACCTTGTCGGGCGGGATATGGTTTCCGCCCTCGAACGGGTGCGGTCGGCGCGGCTGAACCTCAAGGTGACGGGAGAGCAGTACGACGCGACGCAGGCGAAGAGCCACGTCGTGAGCCAGGATCCGCCCCCCGGAACGACGCTGCGCGAAGGGCGGACGATCAGCGTCGTCGTCTCCCTGGGGGCGCAGGAGGTCGTTGTCCCGGATCTGGCCGGGCAGAGCCTCCGGCAGGCCGAGCTGGGGCTTTACAAGAGCGGACTCAAGCGCGGCCGCGTGGCGCGGGTCTCGTATGCCGGCGAGCGGGACGCCGTGCTGTCCCAGTATCCGCCCGCCCGGTCGATCGCGAACCGCGGAACGCCGATCGATCTGCTGATCAGCATGGGCGCGCCGGAAGTCCTGATCCGCGTTCCCGACGTCGCCGGGCAGGCCCAGGCCCAGGCCGAGGAAGAGCTGAGGAAGATCGGGCTGGCGCCGGCGGTGAAACAGCAGGACGCCCCGCAAGGCGGGGGGGCGAAGAAAGGGATCGTTCTCGAGCAGAATCCGAAAGCCGGCATGCCGGCCGCCGTCGGATCGGCCGTCGAGATCGTCGTGGCGCGCTCGAAGCCGGCTCCCGCAACGGGTCCAGCCGCTGCCGCCGACAAGACGGAGGGAAGGAAACCCTCTTTGGGGCCGCCGGCCGAGAAGGCCCCAAGCCCCGCACCGAACAAGACTCCTGGAGGACCTCGATGAAGATCGCGCCTTCGATTCTTTCCGCCGATTTCTCCCGCCTTGGCGACGAGATACGGGCCGTCGAGGCGGCCGGCGCCGACCTGATCCACGTGGACGTGATGGACGGGCACTTCGTTCCGAACATCACGATCGGCCCGCCGGTCGTCGCGGCCCTCCGGAAAACGACGCGCCTTCCCCTCGACGTCCACCTGATGATCGAGGACGCCGACAGGTACGTCCCGGACTTCTGCGAGGCGGGAGCGGACTGGATCTCCGTCCACGTGGAGGCCTGCCTGCACCTCCATCGGACGCTCCAGCTCATCAAGAACTGCGGCCGCCGGGCGGGCGTCGTCCTGAACCCGGGAACGCCGCTCGCTTCGCTCGAAGAAGTCCTCCACGAGGCGGAGTTCGTCCTTCTCATGTCGGTCAATCCCGGGTTCGGCGGGCAGGCGTTCATTCCGGGCGCCATCAAGAAGATCGCGACGCTCAGGGACTGGATACGCGAGAGCGGCCTGGACGTCGAGATCGAGGTGGACGGGGGCGTCAAGACGGGCAATGCAGGCGACCTGGTCCGCGCCGGGGCGGAGATCCTCGTGGCCGGCTCCGCCGTCTTCGAGTCTCCGGACTACAAGGCGACGATCGAAGCGTTCCGGAAAGCCGCCGCCGTGGTTGCGTGAGGGCCCTCGTGAGCCTTCGCCCCGACCACTTCGTCAAGTTCCACGCTCTTGGAAACGACTATCTCGTCTTCGACGAGGGGGACCTGACGTTTCCCGTGGTCCCCGAGGCCGTCCGGCGGATCTGCGACCGGCGGCGGGGCGTTGGCTCGGACGGGATTCTCCTCGTGGTTCCCTCCGAGAAGGCCGACTTCGGGCTCCGGATCTTCAACCCGGACGGCTCGGAGGCGGAGAAGAGCGGGAACGGCCTTCGGATCGCCGCCAAGTACCTCTACCAGCACAGCCGGACGAACAAGGAGGACTTCGCCATCGAGACAAAGGGAGGAATCGTCCGGGCGCATCTTAAGATCATCGACTGGGTCGTGGCCAACGTCTCGGTTGAAATGGGGCGGGCCGAGGTTGGCCCGGCCGAGCGGCTGGACGCGGGGACGGAAATCGTCCCGGTGAACATCGGGAACCCGCACGCCGTCGTTTTCGTGGACGATCCGAACGACGTGGACGTTCCGGCCGCGGGGCGGAGGATCGAGACCGACCCCAGGTTCGCGCCGGGCGGGGTGAACGTCGAATTCGTTTCGGTCCTTGGTCGCGGCGCTCTCAGCGTGCGCGTCTGGGAGCGCGGGGCGGGGGAGACGCCGGCCTCCGGGACGGGGGCTTCCGCGGCCGCCGCCGCCGCGGCCGCGGCGGGGAGGGTCGACCGAGGCGTGATCGTCAAGATGCCGGGGGGCGAACTGATGGCGGCCGTCGGCCCCGATCTCTCCGTGACATTGGCGGGGCCGGTCGAGGAGGTCATGATCGGGGACCTCTCGGCCGAGCTCGCCGCGGGAATCAGGGCCCTTTCGCCTTCCGGGAACAGCGGTTGACATCCCGCTTCGCCGTTCCGTAAAGTCAGATATCAATATGGCGCACGCGGCGGCTTCCGACTACATTCCCCTCTTTCCCCTTCCGAGCATCGTTTTCTTTCCCCGGACGTTCCTCCCCATCCACGTCTTCGAGCCGCGCTACCGCGAGATGGTGAACGACTGCATGGCGGGGGAGCGCGTCATCGGGATGGTCCTCCTCAGAGAGGGGTGGGAGGCGGGGTATCGGGGGAACCCGCCGATCTACGGAGTGGGCTGTCTGGGCCGGATGATCGACGTCCGCAAGCTCGAGGACGGGCGGTTCAACGTTCTTCTCCGCGGCCTGGAGCGATTCACGATCCGCGAGGAGCGGTTCGACCGGTCGTACCGGCAGGCCCGGGTCGAGGCCCACCTCGTGGACCAGGACCCCGTCGCGACGCTTCCGGACCGCCTGACGCGGGAGCTGGTCGACGCCACCCGAAGCTATTTCGAGCGGTCCCGGCAAATGGAGACGTTTCAGGAGATCCTCGACCTTGATCTGGACCGCGTGACGCTCCTCCACACGCTGTCGATGGGGCTGGACCTGACCGTTATCGAGAAGCAGTTTCTCCTCGAGGCCGGGACGCTGGAATCCCAGGGGAAGCGGCTCCTCGAGCTCCTTCACTTCCGGAGCCTGGAACAGCGTGGCGGCGGAAGCGGCCCCCGGCACTTGGGGCATTAATGCTGAACCGGTGAAGGGGAGAGCCGGGGAAACGGGAAAGCTTTCAGCGATCAGCAGTCAGCAAGAAAGAAATGCGGGTTTCGTTTGCAACCGAGAGCTGATTGCTGAAAGCTGACCGCTGACAGCTATTGTTGAAAGGGAGGTTTCATGGCAAAGCCGAAATATCACGTTCTTGTCTGCACGAACACGCGGCCGCCGGGCACGCCCAAGGGATCATGCGGAGAGAGGGGCGCGGCGGAAGTCGCGGGAAGGTTCTTCGAGCTTGTCCAGACCCAGGGGCTTTTCATGGATGTCATCGTTTCCGGGACGACTTGCCTCGGTCCCTGCACGATGGGTCCGACCGTCGTCGTGTACCCCGACGCAGTCTGGTACGGCGGCGTCAAGCCGTCGGACGTGGACGAGATCGTCGAGTCGCACATCAAGAACGGCAAGCACGTGGAGCGGCTGAAGTTCCCCGATGAGATTTGGGGGGCGTAACGTCTCTTGCCAGCGGACAGACTTCTCCTAGAAAGCCTCAGGACCCTTGCCCGGCGGGACTGGCGGAAAAGGGTCAAAGACGATCCTGTCCGATTCCCCCGAAGGTACGAATCCGGGGCCGACAAAGAGGTCGCCGCGTTCATCGCGTCCTCTTTCGCCTACGGGCGGGCGGACGTCGCCTCGCGGACGATCGAGATCGTTCTCGACCGCCTTGGACCGCGTCCGGCAAGAACGATCCGATCGGCCAAGCCGGGGGAGATCGAGAAGCATCTTCAGGGGATCAAGTACCGATTCAGCCGGAGCGAGGACATCGTCCTCTTTCTCCGCGCGATCGGCGAGGCGCTCAGACAACACGGATCGCTCGAGAACCTGTTTCTGGCCGGATTCGACGGCGAGGGAACGGACCTCCGCGTCCCGCTCGCCCGGTTCACGACGCTCCTGAGATCGTTTGCGGTGTCCGTAAGCCGAAAGTCCAAGTTGTCCCACGGTTTTCAGCATCTCATTCCGGACGCGGGAAACGGGAGCGCGCTCAAGCGGCTTCTCCTGTTCCTGCGATGGGTCGTGCGCCCGGAAGACGGAATCGACCTGGGCCTCTGGTCGGGCGTGCCGCCGTCTTCTCTCGTCATCCCCCTGGACACGCACGTCTTCCGGATCGGTGGATACCTGGGCCTCACCCGGCGGCGGTCTCAGGGCTGGGCCGCGGCGCGGGAGATCACGGATTGCCTCAAGCGCATCGATCCTGCCGATCCGCTTCGCTTCGATTTCCCACTCTGCCACCTCGGCATGTCGGGCGCCTGTCCCTTGCGTCCCGATCCCGAGAAGTGCGCCGCCTGCCCCTTGTCCGACGCGTGCAAAGCCCATCATCTAGGCGGAGAGGGGTTGTCCGTCGGCGCTTGACGGTACGTATCGGAAGCCGTAACACACCTGCAATTGCATGAACGGAGGAATGGCGGTGGCGAGGAGTACACTCCAAAGAAAGAACTTCTACTTGGACGAAGAGAAGATCCAGCGCGCCAAGCGCATTCTGGGAACGAAAACAGAGACCGAGACGGTCACGAGAGCGCTGGATCTCGTCATCTTTCGAAAGGAGATCCTCGCGTCCCTGGAAAAAGTGCGGGGGAAGGGCGGGGTTCGCGCCCGGGCGTATTCCTGGCGCCGCCCTCCAGGCGGCGCGGCTCTCGGGGTTTCCACATCGGCCGTCCGCAAGGCGTCGCGAAACAAGTCCACTTAGTCAACAACGTCCCCCTCGGCG
>CAKKSE010000051.1 GCA_919903025.1 Nitrospiria bacterium
CCAAGCAACAAGCCACAGCATATTGGGGTGACCCACACAATAGTCGGAAGGACCGCAAAAGAAAAGAGCCACGACGCTGGATGAACCGCTCGGTCGCTGATTTCAGTGATCCGTCGGCCTTCCGCACTTACGTCCTCGACGCTTCGTGGCTCCAACCACTACTTAATGCCGGCCCTTGCAAAAAGCAAGGGGTCGCAGGCCGGCTCGTCCGAATTCCCCACCCGCTCCATCCTTGCTCGCAAGCCCTTGATAGACTTGAGAAATCAGCCCGAGCGAGACACCTTGATTGCCATATTCTTGAAATAGCACAGGCACTTTCTTGCAGAATCTCCCCTGCCCCCTCTTTTCCAATGAGGGGGAATCCCTCCCTTTGGAAAAGGGAGGTTAGGAGGGATTCTGGAAGTCCGATGACCACTCTATCATGAGGGCACTATTATGATATCTTTCAAACCTGTCCCCAACGCCTGGAGGCCGCCTCATGTTGCGGAGAATACGCCTCATCGCCCTGCTTGCCGGCTTGGTCCTTTTCCCCATCTCAGCGCCGGCCGATGAAGAAAAACGGATCACCCTTCTCCTCGTCAACGACCACTACACGATCGACGCGGTGGACGGCGGGAAGCGCGGGGGGATCGCCCGCCTGGGGACTCTCCTCAAGCAGGTCCGGGCTGCAGACCCGCAGACTCTCTTCCTCCACGCCGGCGACTTCATCTCTCCATCGGTGGAGTCCATCTTCCTCCGCGGCGAACAGATGGTCGGCGCCTACAACGCCCTGGGCCTCACGGCCGCAACGTTCGGGAACCACGAATTCGACTTCGGCGACGCAATCCTGAGACAACGGATGAAGGAGTCGCGCTTCGCGTGGGTCTCGTCCAACGTCTACGACAAGGCGACCGGACAACCCTTCGGCGGGGCCGTTCCCTGGATCGTCCGCGAGGTCCGCGGCGTGAAGGTCGGAATCCTCGGCCTCACCCTGCCCGAAACTTCCATCATGTCGTCCCCCTCGAAGCAGGTGGAGTTCCGGGATCCGTTCGACGCTGGGCGCCAGGCTGTTGCCGAACTGAAGAAGCAGGGCGCCTCCGTCATCGTCGCCGTTACGCACCTCGAGGTTGCCACGGACGAGAAGCTCGCCCGCGAAGTTCCCGGAATCACGGTCATCCTTGGAGGGCACGAGCACGAGCCGATCCGGCGGGAAGCGGGCCGCGTCCTCATCCTGAAGGCGGGGTCGGACGCCCGCTTGCTGGGCGAAGTGGTCCTAACGGTGGAAAACGGCGGCCGGGTCACCGGACGGCGGGACCGGCTGATCCCCGTCGATAGCGAGGTTCGGGAGGACGCCGAGATGGCGGCTCTCCGCGATTCCTATCTGAACCGCTTCCGACGGGAATTGGACCAGCCGCTCGCCCGGACGGCTGTCCCCCTCGACGCCCGGACGGGAATCGTCCGGACTCGGGAGACGAACCTGGGGAATATGATCGCGGACATCATGCGGGCGAGGACCGGAGCCGACATCGCTCTTATGAACGGCGGCGGAATCCGCGGAAACCGCCTGATCCCCGCCGGGACTCTGACGCGGGGGGACGTCTTCAACGTTCTCCCGTTCCCGAACGTGATCGTCGCCGTTAAGCTGATCGGGAAGGAACTCGCGCGGACTCTCGAGAACGGCCTTTCGAAACTGCCGGATCCCGACGGCCGGTTCCTCCAGGTCTCCGGGCTCACTCTCCGCTTCGACCCCAAGGCGCCGGCCGGTTCACGCACTCGCGAGATCAAGGTCGGCGGCCAGCCTCTCGATCCCGACAAGACATACGTTGTCGCCGTGAACGACTACATGGCATCGGGGAAGGAGGGGTTCGACGAGCTCGCCCGCGCCCCGCAGGTCCTGGGCGCCGAGAGCGGCCCGCCTCTTTCATCGAGCGTCGTCGAGTGGCTGGAAAAAACTGGGTCGGTCTCCCCCGCCATCGAAGGCCGTATCACGCCGGACGATTAGAAGCTTACCGAAAACATTCCCTCTCCCAGAGGAAGAGACCGAAAAAACGTCGGTCCTTCCGGCTTTCCTGTGGGTATCCCCCGCATGTTGTGGTCTCGGGATGTCCGCGTTTTTCCCCCCCACCTTGATCCTCCCCCGCAAGGGGGGAGGAGAGCGTGAGGCGGAAACGCCGCTTTTCCAAGGAGGTGGAGGAAGCCCTCAGAAAACAATCCCCTCCCCCTGGACGGGGGAGGGCCAGGGTGGGGGTGGTCGAGCGGGGCAACGCTTCCCCCAAGATATGGGCCACACCCACACAAAACCCGGATGCGCCAAAACGTCTTTCGACACCGACCTAACGTCCCGGCGTCACCGCCGCCGCGTGCGTCACTCATACGGCCCCAGGAACCGCTCGCCGTTGAAATGGATGACGTGGCTGGGCGTCTCGGCGATCCAGACCTCCGTCTCCCACGCGATGTCCGCGAGGTACTTCGTCATGGCCCGTCGGGTGAGGAAGGCCGTCACGAACACCAGACCGAGGCGAGCCATTCTAAAGAGATCCTTCAACTCGTTGTGCCGCTTAAGACCGATGGGACCATGGCTAGTGACGGCCTCGATCAGGACGAGCCAGTTCTTCGTCTTGAGATGGATCACCGCGTCTTCCGCGGCGTCATTCCGAGCAGCGCGAGGAGAGTGAGAGCAGACCTCTCGTTTTGTTGCGCCTTCGGCACATTCAACCTTTTCAGGACATCGAGTGCCTCAGCGACGCGCTTCGCGGCGGAAAGGCTCGAAGTATGGGCCGTTGCAGAAGCTTCTTGGCGTGATCGCGACCATCTCACCGCCGGAGGCCAGGAGCCGCGCCGTCACGGCTAGGAAGCCGGCGTACAGGTTGCTCGTCTCAACCCCGATCGCGCGGAGGAACTCGCGCTCGCGGGATTCCGTCCGGATCTTCCTATAGGGAGGGTTCAGGATGGCGCAGTCGAATCGTTCGTCTTCCCCCGCGGCGAAGAGGTCGCGGGCCACGGACGCAGGAGTGAGGTGCTGTCCCATGAGGACGCGGCGGCGAGGGTCCAACCGTTGCGCCGCATCGCGCCGGGTCGCGTCCACAGCCTCCAGCAGGGAATCTGCGCTTCTCGCGTGGCGACGCGGGACAGGCTTCATGCCTGCGGCACCCACCACAACCCCCTCGGTCTTCATCCCTCCCTCACACTTGAGAAGCTCGACCGCTGAGTTTCCGGAAAGATTCGGGGTCGTCCGGCTGACCTCATGAGCATCTCCCGCGCGCGTCTGCTGCATGCGCGTGTCAGCGGCGCGCTGCGTCTTCGATCAGTCGCTCAAGCTCCGCCTCGTTCTCCTCCACGTGCCGCATGATTGCTTCCAGATCAGGGACCGACAAGAGGCCCAGACCAAAATGACTCGCCAGGTAGCAAAAGGCGAATGACAAGCGGGGATCGTTCAGGGTCGCCTCGTGTTCCCCCCGATTAGCGACGCAACTCGCGAGCGCGGCCTCTGTCACCCGGCGGATTTTCGCCTGGGTCCTGGGCAGCCCGCGGAACTTGAGCGCCACCATAGGCGCCAGATGAAAGAGATCCCCTTCATCGAAGGGTGTGCCCAGCAGGTCGCCGAACGGGATTGCCTCGCGAGCGTCCGCGTAGGCTTCGGAAATCTCCCGGAGCCACTGTTCGCCCCTGTCCGGGATTGTCTTTTTCGCTCTGACCATCAGCCGTCACTTCCCTTCCTTCCCCTTCTCCAGGAACGGCTTGAAGAGGTCGATGGGGATCGGGAAGACGATCGTCGAGTTCTTGTCGGCGGCGACCTCCGTGAGCGTCTGGAGGAACCTCAGCTGGATGGCCGTGGGCTCCGTCGCGATGATCGCGGCCGCGTCCGTGAGCTTCTGGGCCGCCTGAAACTCCCCCTCGGCGTGGATGATCTTCGCCCGCCGCTCCCGCTCCGCTTCGGCCTGCTTGGCCAGCGCCCTCTGCATCTCGATGGGAAGGTCGACGTTCTTCACTTCCACGACGGAGACCTTGATCCCCCACGGCTCGGTCTGGAGGTCGATGATCTTCTGGAGACTGGCGTTGATCTCGTCCCGCTTCGAAAGAAGGTCGTCGAGCGAGCTCTGCCCCAGAATGCTCCGGAGCGTCGTCTGGGCGATCTGCGAGGTGGCGTAGTAGTAGTCCGCGACCTCCAGGATCGCCTTCCGCGGCTCCACGACTCGGAAGTAGACGACGGCGTTCACCTTCACCGTCACGTTGTCCTTCGTCACGATGTCCTGCGGCGGAACGTCCATCGTCACCGTCCGAAGATCGACCTTGACCATCTTCTGGACGACGGGGAAGAGGAGGATGAGCCCCGGCCCCTTGATGCCGCGCGCGAGGCTCACTTTCCCGAGCGTGAAGATGACGCCCCGCTCGTATTCCTTGAGGACCTTGATGATCGCCCGCCCGACGGCGACGACGAGGAAGATGATCGCGATGAGCGCGGGGAGAGTGTTGATGAAGAAACTCATAGGGCCTCCTTTACGCGGAGCAAGAAGGGATTCTTCGGCTTCGCATCAGAATGACATCGAGACTTTCCAACCTGTCACGCTTTCCGGACGCGGACGGTGAGGCCGTCCATGTCTGTCACGATGACCCGCTCGCCCACGGCGACCGGCTCTTCCGAGACGGCGCTCCAGAGTTCGCCGTGGACCATGATCAATCCGCGCGGATCCAGCGTGGTCTTCACGACGCCCTCCAGGCCGACTAGGCCGCCCTTGTCCATCCCCGCCCGCTCCCTCAGCGCCCGGATCGCGAGCCCGACCCCGATCAGAAAGAAGAGCACGGTGACGGCCACCGTCGGAATGATCACGCCGAGGGAGATCCGCATGTAGGGGACGTCTCCCGGCGCGTCGATAAGCATGACGGACCCCAGGATCATGGAAATGACGCCTCCGATCGTCAGGACCCCGTAGCTCACGACCTTGATCTCGGCCAGAAAGAGGATGATGGCGAGGACGATCAGCATGAGGCCGGCGTAGTTGACCGGCAGGGCCTGAAACGCGTAGAAGGCCAGGATCAGGCAGATGCCGCCGAAGACGCCCGGGAAGATCGCGCCCGGCGATGAGAGCTCGAAGAAGAGACCGTAGAACCCGAGGATCATCAGGATGTAGGCCACGTTGGGGTTCGTGATGATGGAGAGGAACTTGAGCCGCACCCCCATCGGCTCCCGCTTGACCGTTGCGTCCGCGACCTTGAGGGTCTTTCTCATCGTCGCCGTCACGACCTCGCGACCGTCGATCGCCTTGAGAAGCGCTGTCAGGTCTTCCGCGACGAGATCGACGATCTTCTTCTTGACGGCCTCCTTCTCGGTCACCGAGACCGACTTGCGGACGGCCTCCTCGGCCCAGTCGGCGTTCCTTCCCCTCTTCTCCGCGATCGACCGGATGTAGGCCGCGGCGTCGTTCGTCACCTTCGCAGCCATCTCCTCGTCCATCTTTCCCTGCCCCAGACTCACCGGGTGGGCCGCGCCCATGTTCGTCCCCGGCGCCATGGCCGCGACGTGCGCCGCGAGCGTGATGAACACACCCGCCGATGCAGCCCGCGCCCCGGACGGAGAAACGTAAACGATCACAGGCACGTCAGAACCAAGCATCTTGACGATGATCTCCCGCATGGCCGTGTCCAGGCCGCCCGGCGTGTCCAGCTCGATCACGAGAGCCGCCGCCTTCCGGTCCGCGGCCATGTCGATCCCCTTGCCGATGTACTCCGCCGTCACGGGCGTGATGGCGTCGCTCACCGTGATGACGATCACGCTTTCGTTGTTCCCCGTGGAGGAGAAGGTGGGCGAAGGGGCCGAAAACAGAAGGGAAGCTCCGGCAAAACCGATCAGCCCGAGCCAGACGAGAATGCGGGCCTTCTCACGGAATCCGAACCGGCGCCGATATGGATTTGCCATGCCAATGATTATAGGAGGGGCGGCACCGGGGGTCAATCGGGCTTTAAGCTTCGGCTTTCAACCTTTCCGGAGGGCCTGTGTCGAACCAATCCAAGAAGGCCGGTACCGGAGCCGACAAACAACTCTTTCCAAGGAGGACTCAGGACATGTCGTACTCGAGGATCTTTGCAGTGACTGGTCTCGCTCTGGCTCTTTCGACGCCCGCGTTCGCCGGATCTGCCGACACCCCCGTCATCGACAAGCGGCAGGCCGCCCAGGAACAGCGGATCGACCAGGGGATCGCGTCTGGCCAGCTCACGGAACGGGAAGCGGCGCGTCTCGATCGTCGCCAGGACCGGATCGACAATATGGAAAACCGCGCCAAATCAGACGGCGTCGTGACGAACAAGGAGCGGGCGCGCATCCACCACGCGCAGGATGTGGAGAGCCGCAAGATCTACCGCGAGAAGCACGACCGCCAGCACCGTTAGAAATCAGAACCTGCCCATTCCCCCGCTCCCCCTCTCCCCCCGTCCGGCCTCGTCGGGCCTCCGGGGGAGAGGGTTCTTTCTGGTTTCACCGCACAACGAAGACGTTCGACCTTTCGCGCAGGCGGGCGAGGTACTCCTTCATCGCGGCGTTGAATTTCTCTTCGCGCAAGAGATCGAGGACCATGTCGACCACGTCGCCGAACGACGCCCCGCCCATGCGGGCCTGGTTCTCATCGAAGTACCGCCCCGCCTCGGCGAGCGTCACGGCAACCGGAACGCGGCGGCGCAGGTACTTGAGAAGCCTCACCTGCCTTCCAACTTCCTCCTGGACGTCCGATTCAGACAGGCCCGCCTCCTCGACAGCCGCTTTCCATGCCGCGGCCGACGGGTACCGGCCCATGGCCTGCCGTAAGACCTCTTCTACCCGCTCCGAATCGCTCTCGTCCATCCGCAGTCGGATCGCTTCCGTCAGGGCCAGCCTCTGGTTGATGATCGCCTCCAGGACGTCCTCCCTCGACACCCGCGCCCGGCTGGCCGGATCTACTCCGACGAGAATCCGCGCCGCACTCTCCGCGCGCGCTAGATCGTAGAGCGTGATCACCTGTCCGTCGACCGTCGCCGCGACGCCGTCGAGGAGAACGCCGGCCCCCGCCGGCCTCGCGAGAATAAGAATGGCCATTGCCGAGATCATCACGAGTTGACGTTTCAAATCGTTTCTCCCAAACCCATTCGGACGGGCCGTGCCCTTTCACCCATTCACCGACCCCCTCACCTTTATCCTCTCCCCCTCAAAGGGGGAGAGGGGAGGGTGAGGGGGTGACTCACCGATTCACCGGCCTTTCCTAGAACGCATGCCCCAGGGAGAAATGCCATTCCCCCGCCGACTCGCCCGGCTCACGGTCGATCTTCCGCGCGTAGTCGAGGCGCAGCGGCCCAACCGGCGTCTTGTACCGGACGCCGGCACCGGCGGTCTGCCTCAGCTTGAGGTCGCTCGCGGCGGGCGGAACGAGCCAGACGTTACCCGCGTCCATGAAGGCTACAACCTGGAACTCCCCTCCCAGCGACCACCTCAGCTCCACGTTCCCCTGCACCAGTACGTTCCCCCCCGAGGGCGTCCCGTCCGCGCCCTTGGGACCGAGTGTGTCCTGCGAGAACCCCCGAATGGACGACCGGCCGCCCAGGAAAAACCGGTCGAAGACCGGCAGGTTTCTGTCCTCGCCCGTCGCCTTTCCGCGCCCCCATTTCCCCCCCAGGGCCAGGACGATCCTCCCCGTGATGGGGAGATAGGCGCTGATCTGCGCGGACAGCTTGTAGAAGGATATCTCGGACCCTATCGCCTTCGCCGCCCCCTTGACGGACACGCCGGCAAGGAGACCGCGCCTCGGCTCGAACGGATCGTCCCGGAGATCGAGGAACAGAGCCGGCGTCAGGCTCGACACCCCCAGCCGGCCCTCGTCTTCCCGGGAGAGGACGGCCCCGGGGCTGATCTCGAGGATTGTCGTATTCTCGAACTGGTAAGTCAGCGAAGCCTTCCAGACGGAGGCGTACGTCCCTTCCGGCCCGGCGGCCACGCCGCTCCGGCGGATCTTGTAGATCGTCTCGTGCGTATCGATGTTCCGCTTCTCCGTCTCCTCCCATACTCCCTGCGCCCGGAGATCGTAATCCGTCTCGAACGCGCGCGGCTCCCTCCCGGTCAGCAGGATCCTTTTCTCCAGCATGGAAGCCTCCAGGCGTCCCGACACGCGCCTGTTCCACCCTCCGACGTTCCGGTGGGAGACCTCGACCATCCCGCGCCACCGCTCGTAGTCCCCGTACCCGGCGCCGAACTCGACCGCGCCGGCGTCCGCCTCCCTGACCAAGAGGATCACGTCCCGGACGGGAGACTCGTCGAGCGGATCGATCGGATGGAACCGGGCCTCCGAGAAGATCCCGAGCCGCCTGAGACGGTTCTCGGCCAGGAGGAGCCCCTCGAAGTCGTACGGGTCCCCTTCCTTCAGCCCAATCTCCCGCTCCGCCACCGGACGCCGGGTCCGTTCGAGGCCGCGGACGATGATCCGGCCCAGAGCGCGCGCCTCGCGCTCATCCACGTCGAACGTGATCCCCACGGAACGCCCGTCGTCGAAGAAGGTCGAGAGAAGGTCGACCGTGGCCTGCAGATGGCCCTTTCGAGCCGCCTGCTCCAAGACAAGGATCCGGTCTTCCTCCGCTTTCTCCTCCTCGTAGGGACTTCCGGACCGCGTCTGGATGCGGGGAAGGAGCTCCTCCCGCGAATTCCAGACGAGCCCCGTCAGATCGACCGATCGCACGAACGTCTGCTCGCCTTCCCGGACCTGGAACTCGACCGACACGGAGGAGCGGTCCGGCGGCAGGTCGACGGGCGGAACGCCGACCTCGGCCGACAGGAACCCACGCGATCGATAGAAAGCCCGAATCGTCTCCGCGTCCTCTTCGAGACGGCCCGGATCGAAGAAGCCGCGCGCGTGCCACCGATCCTTTTGGACCAAGAGAAGAGGGAGAATCTCCTCGGGCCCGATCCCCCGGGCGCCCGAAATCCGCACGTCCACGACGCGCGGCCGGGGACCCGGGTCGACCTGAAAAACGATCCCACGGGCTGGACCGTCAACCGGATCGGCCCTGGCTGAGACTCGCGAGAAAGGATACCCGGCCTCCCGGTAGTACCTTTCCAGGACGCGCGCCGCGTCCCCCGGCGTCTCCGGGCCCGTCCAATCCGCCAGAACCCTCCGGACTTCTTCCCGCCAGCGCGGATCCTCGAGAAGGATCCCCCCCTCGAACCGGATGTCGTACCACGGCCCGGTCTCCACGGTGAACCGCGCCGATGGGTCGGGCCTGTCGGGCTCCGATGCAAGGGAGACCGACGCCTCGTACCACCCCCGATCCCGAAGGGAGGCCAGAAGTTTCTCGGCACCCTGGCGAACGGCGGCTGAGCGAACGGGCGCCCCTCTGACGAAAGGAAGAGACGTCCCGCCGGGGAGATCGGCACTCGTTCCGTTCCGGTCCACGACCTCGACGACGGCCCAGCGCTTCGGATCTCCCGGAACGACCCGGACCTGAAGATCCACGCTTCCGGATGATTCGTCGACCGGACGAACCTCGACGACGGGATCAGCAAACCCCTCGCCCCGAAGGAAGGAAACGATCCGGCGTTCGACGCGGGGAATGTTACGGGAATCGAACGGCCCGCTCGTTCGGAAAGGGACCCGCTTTTCGATTTCCTCCCGCGTGGAAAGCGGGACGTCCCATGCGATCTTCCTGAGGATCGGATGCTCGGTCACGCGGAAGACCAGCCGGACGCCGCCCGCTTCTTCCTCACCCTCGACCCGGACATCGGCGAACCGGCCCGTGGCCATGAGTCTCTTGATCGCGCGGGTAAGCCGGGCCTGGTCGAGGGGCTCCCCGACGGCGAATCCGGCCAGATCTTCCGCCTCGGCCGCCGGGAACCGGACGAGACCCTCGAAAGCCACACCTGCGATCGGCCGCCCCGCGAGCACGGTCTCCTCACCGGCCCACGCAAACCCGGCGCAGGAGATCGTCAGGGAGGCAATAAGTACCCAGATTGCTTTCGGTCGCTTCAAGGATTCATCTCACCCATTCACGCCCTTTTTCACCCCCACCCTGACCCTCCCCCGTCAAGGGGGAGGGAATTTCTTCTTGGGCGGCCACGGAGGGCCGCCCCTACTTCTCTCCTCCCCCTCGTCCGAGGATCCCGGCCCCCAGTCCCGGACCGGGGTTCGGGAACCTGGACTGGGGAGGATCTACATCTCTTTTTCTCCTCCCCCCCGCGGGGGAGAATACAGGGATCGGGGCGTGGCCGAGTTCCGCGAGCACCTTTTTCTCCTCCCCCATCGAGGGGGAGGATACAGGTGGGGGGGGCGATTCACCGCTCATTTGAACCGAAACCGAAACCGGACATCGCCTCCGACCTGGCCGGTTTCGTCGCGCTCCCCCACGAGGTAGATCTGGTCCGTCAGGCGGTACTCGAGCAGGATGATCTGCTCCTCGCTCGTCCCGATCGACGCGGAGTACGTCACGTACAGCCGGTCGCCCAGCAGGCGCTTCCCGACGGTCACGCGCGGCGCCCCCGCGAGGCTCGACGTCGTCGCGTACGGATCGATCTGGAATCGGTCGATCCCGGCGATCCGGCGGACGCGCTCCTCGACCACGTCCTGCATGCGTCCCGTCAGGAACGAGACGGCCTCCCCCGCGGCCACGCCCGTCTCGCGCCCGGCGATCGTCTTCGGGACCTGCCCCACGGTCAGGAGGGACAGGATGTCGAACTCGGACAGCGGGGGGCTCGAATTGAGCGCGAGCGAGAACCGGTCCAGGGTCCCCATGAGAGACATCTCGACGACGTACGACTGGATCCTCGCCTCCGCGCGGACATCCATCACCGGCTGGATTCTCCGCGGGTCGACGAATTCGACGGCCGCGTTCACAATCCGGAACTCCCGCGATCGAAAGAGGATGGTTCCCTCCCGGGCCTCGACGCGTCCCACGAGGCCGGGGCGGGCCGCTGTTCCCCCCAGCCCCAGGTCGACCACGACCGGCGCGCGCAGAACGTTGTTGTCGATCCAGAGATTCTCTCTTCCCACGATGCGGACAGCCAGCGCGGCTTTTCCGAGCCATCCCGCTTCCGCCCGCGGACGGTCCGCCCGCCGCCGGAATTCAGCCAGCTTCGTCTTCCAGTCGAACCGTTCCCGATAACGCCCGGAAAGAAGCCTGACCTCCCCCGAAAGAAGAGGCCGCGCCGCCGCCCCTCCCAGGACGAGATCGGCGTTCGACTTGACCGCCGCCTCGCCCCACGGGCGGATCGTAACCCCCCGCGCGCGCGCCACGACGGCGAACGACGCTGGCTTGAGTCCAGCCAGCGAGACGCTCCCGTCGACCGCGACGGTCCCTCCGCCCACCTCTCCCTTCACGCCCTCGATCAGGACGCGACCGGGGGCGAAGTGGATCTCGCCTCCGAGAGACGAGATCCGCTGGGGGATCGACTTGAGGCGGAGGGTCCCTCCCGCTCCACGGATCGACCCCCGAACGGCCGGCGACGATGCCTCTCCGGAGAGGCTCGCGGAGAACGACGCCGCGCCGGACGCGTCCTCGACCTCGCCCGTCACGATCTTGAGGAGACGAAGGTCGGCGTGTCCCTCGATGCCGGCGTCGACCGCTCCCCCGATCTCCCACCTTCCTCTCGCGTTGAACGACGTGGAAGGGCCTGCGAACGACGCCTGCCCAATCGTAACGGTCTTTTCCTTGAGGGAGAGAACGACGTTCCCCTGATTGGCGACGCGAAAATCTCCGATCGAGGCTTCCACGGCGTGGAGGCGGACCTCGCCCTTGAGGAGCCGGGGATCGTCGAGGTCTCCCTGGATCTGCCCCGCTCCCGAAAGCCTCGCGACGCCCTTCTCCTGCCATCCCGGCCCAAGATACGTGAGCGGCTGGACGTTCTCGAAGGCAAGCCGCGCCGCCCATTTCCGGGACCCCGCCCAC
Organism: Nitrospiria bacterium; assembly: GCA_919903025.1. GTDB lineage: Bacteria > Nitrospirota > RBG-16-64-22 > RBG-16-64-22 > RBG-16-64-22 > RBG-16-64-22. The sequence continues at coordinate 11,869 of CAKKSE010000051.1, forward strand.
GCGAGAGAGGCGTCCAGTTGAACCGCAGGTTCCTTCATGTCGGCTTTCAGGACAACGGAACGCCCCTCGGTGAAGAGGCGCGCCCTCAGCGGCCCGGCGGCACGGCCCCCCAGGCTAAGGTCCGAAGAAACGATCTCGGCGTCGACTCCCGGGGCCGGGAACGTCCCCTTCCCCCGGACCCGCCCCCCGAGCGATCCCTCCATCCGCGCGCCGGCCGGATCGACACCCTTCAAGAAAGAGAGCTTGGACACAGGAAGAGACGCCAGATTGAGATCGGCTTCGTATGATCCGTCGAATCCGATCCGCCCGCTTCCCTCCGCCTGGCCGCCGTTCAGCCGCGCGGTTGCCCTGTCAAAACGGATCTCCGTATTCGACAGGGAGAAGGCGACTTGCGCCGCGCTGAGCGGTTGGCCGTACGCCTCTCCCGGTCCGGATCGAAGCGTCCCCCGCCCCGAAAGAGCCGCGGCCGTCCCGGTCAGGCGGAACGATCCGTCCGCCGTCAATTCGATCGGCAGATCCCGGTGGAACATGGCCGTGACGCTCCGGGGATCCCCCTGGGCCACGGTCAACAGGAGATCGAAACGGACCGGCTTCTCGATTCCCAGGATCGACCCCTTGAGATCGAATCGTCCGTCGCTGACTCCCGGCCGGCGTGAGGGCATCAGGGCCGTCACGTCGTCGAGCGTGAGCCTTCCTTCCTCCCACCTGACCCGCCCTTCCAGGGACGACACGGGGACGGAGGCGTAGCGGCCCGGCCCGGCTTTGATCGTCATCTCGAGCGAAGGGCGGTCGATCCGGCCGTCCAGCTTCATTTCCGCCCGGGCGGCCCCCGCCGCGGGTCGAGTCGCTAACCCGGCAAACCAGGGACCGATGTCCTCCACGGCGGCGGACCCGGCAAGGTCGATCTCCCCCGACCGCGCGACCTGCCCCTTCAAGTCGATCCGGCCGCCCTCCGTCTCCGCCTCTGCCGAGACGCTCCCAGCGCCCTCCCGAGGAAGGGTCACGGTCATGCGCGCCTTCCTGACGGCCGGCGTCCGCGGAAACAGGGACGATCCCTTTTCACCGAGGAACTCCACGTCCGCAGATCCCTCGCGCGGCCACGGTTCTCCCCCGTCCCCCTTGAGATCCACTCGGCCGCTGACCGATCCGGAAACGATCGGAACGCCGCCGTTTAGACGCCTGAACAGGGGACCGATCTGCTCCGTCCGGAGAGACTCGAAGACAGCCTCGGCCGCGTATCTCACCCGGCCGTCCGGCCACGCGATCTCGGCCGACCCTCTCGCCCGTCCTCCGAAAAGGGCCGCCTCTCCCCGCCCGACCGAAAGACCCTTCCGGCTCGCCGAAATCTCGCCCGAGAACCGCTCAACCCGGAACGGCCCGATCCTCCCCTCCGTGACCGCGAGACCAGCCCGGACCAGGGGCGCCGCAAGGGTTCCCGTGATTTTTCCATCCAGCTCGAAAAGGCCGCCTCCATCCTCCGTCCGGCCGGCCAGGACGAGGGCCTTCTCGATCGGCCCCCTGGCCCGCCACGAGAGGTCGATCTCTCCTTCCGATGAGAGAGAGACATTCCCAGCCCCCGAGAAATCCATCCCGTCAACGACGGCCGCCGCCTTCTTGATGAAGACGTCCCGGCCGGCGACTTGAAGGGCCGCCTCACTCCTGCCCAAAATCGTTCGGCCGTCGGAGAAGTCGACGCGGACGGACGGAGACCCGGCCGTGATCGACGCCTCATCGCCCCGGCCGAAGCCGATCGAGGAGGTCAGCCCGTCGACCTGGACGCGAGCCCCGGTCAACTCGTCGACGAGGTCCGCCCGGCCCGCGCGGATGGAGACTCTCGCCACGCGCAACGGAATCGGGGGAGGAACGCGCAGGTACGAAACGAAACGGTCCTGGACTCCCTGCCAGGAAAGGACGCCTTCCTTGTTCCGGCGGCCGCCGAGGGCGGGCTTCTCAAGGTCGACCGCAAGGATCAGTTCCCCCGCGACGACGGAAGCGGGAGAGACGCTGAACCGGACGCGCGAGACGGACATATGCGGCGGAACGGCCAGGTCTTCGATGACGAGCGCGGGAGGAAAGACCCCGAAGGAAACCCGCCCCGCGCCCGCGGGGACTCCGAACGCCTTCTCGATCTCGGCGTTGACGAAGGGCTGGACGGCGGCCGAGAGCCGCAAGAGAACGAAAAACGCGCCGGACAGGAAAAGCGCAAGGGAGACGAAGCAGAGGACGCGGAGACGGGAACGCATCAGCGTTTCACCCATTCACACATGGCCTTCAGCTTTCAGCTTTCAGCATTCAGCATTCATCCCTAAGCCCCAAGCTGACCGCTGATCGCTGACTGCTGACCGCTTCCCTCTTCACCGTCTCACCCATTCACCGGCCTCCTCATCCCTTCGGTCCCGGCTCGGCGACGGCCGCCAGCAAAGTCTCCTCGATCTTCTTGATCCGGTCGACGCTCGTGATCTTGTGCCGGAGCGTGTCCGTCACGTAGAACACGTCGATCACCTGGGTCAGCTCCGTGGATATCTTGGCGTTGGCCACCGATAGACCGAGCTCGTACAAGGCCTTGGTGATCCGGTAGAGAATCCCGATCCGGTCGTGGGCGTACACCTCGACGACCGTGTGGCGGTCCGAAAGGTCGTTGTCCACGACGATCTTCGTCAGAACGCCGCCGATCGTGAGGTCCTTCTTTCGCAGGCGGATGGAACTCTTCGACCAGAGCGCCTCCACCCTGCGGACGCCCGTCAGGATCTCTGCGAGGGAGCGCTCGACTCCTTCCCAGATCGTCTCGTCCCGGACGATCCTGCCCAGGGGATCCGTTACCTGGAGGGAATCCAGGACGACGCCGTCCGCCATCGTCACGATCCTCGCCCCGACGATGTTCATGTTGTGGGCAGCGAGCGTCCCGCACGTCTTCGAGAAGATCCCGAAGGCGTCGTACATGCAGACGGTCAGATCCGTAACGCCCATCTCGGGCATGTGGCGATGCGTGATGATCAGCTTCTCCTCGGGCAGGCGGCGGCGAAGCTCCATGTGCTCCAGCGCGCGCTCGGGCGGCATCATGAGAAGATAGGTGTCCGGCGCCATCGAGAGGAACGACTCCACGGCGTCCTCGGGATGGACACCGCGCGCCAGGGTCCGGATCGCGTCGCGCGCCTCGGAGAGCTGTTCGGCCCGCTCCGGGACCGCGACCCGCCGCCTCTCGAGCACTTCACGCGTCCGATCGGCCAGCTCCCGAAGGAGCGCCCCCTTCCAGTCGGACCAGACATCCGGTCCGACGGCCGAGATGTCGGCATACGTCAGGAGGTAGAGCATCCGAAGGTTCTCGATGTCCCCGACGCGGCCGGCGAAGTCGGCGACGACCCGCGGGTCCGACAACTCGCGGCGCTGGGCGATCTGCGACATCGTCTGGTGCTCCGCGACCAGGAAGTGGAGCCTCTGGGCTTCCTCCGCCGTGAGACCCAGCCGGCCCGCCGCGCCGGGAAGCATATCCAGCGCGAGATGCATCCGCTCCGCGCCGAAAGCCTTGCCGGAATCGTGGAGAAGCGCCGCGAGGAACAGGAGACCCGGAGACTGTATCTGGGTCAATGCCTGCGCGAGAGGCTGGCGTGACGCCGGGACCGCCCCCCTCAACTGCTCAAGATTGCGGACGGCGATGAGTGTGTGCGTATCGACCGTATACGTGTGGTAGGGGTTGTGCTGGACCAGACACCGGAGCGCGCTGAACTCCGGCAGGATCCGGTCCAGGACGCCGCACTCGTGCATGAGGTTCAGCGTGTCCGCCACGCCCCGCGGGGCGGAGAGGATCGCCCGGAACCGTTCCGCCGCCTCTGCCCCGCTCCAGGCCTCGGGCGGAATGCGGGGGAGGACCGCCGTCAATCCTTCGATCGTGACATCGGAAACAGGGAGCCCGTGCCGCTGAGACTCCTCGAAGAGGCGGAGCAGAAGCGCCGGCCGGTTCACGAACGACTCCCTGGCCTGTTCCGAGGCGAAAATGTTCCGGGACGTGACGTAGATCCCGTCACCCGCGTGACGCCGCCGAAGGAGCGTCAGCGGGCCGAACGAGCGCGCCCCTTTCCGGATCGAGCGGGTGATGACGGTCTTTGAGAGAGTCGCCAGCCTCTTGGCCTGACGGTAGTAGTCGCGCATGAACCGCTCGAGCGCCGTGAATCCCTCGTGGTCGGCGTACCCCCAGGAGCGGGCGATCGCCTCCTGGACCTCGAAGGAGAGGACGTCGTTGCGCCGGCCGTACCGGTAGTGAAGCTCGTTCCGCAGGCGCCAGATGAAATCGAGCGACTGGCCCAATCCGTCAGCCTCCTCCTGGGAGAGAACGCCCAGGGGGATGAGACCGTCGAACGTGGCGATCCGATACTTCACTTTGGCAATCCAGAGGGCCGTTTGATAATCCCGCAGGCCCCCTTCGCCCTCCTTCAAGTGAGGCTCGCGGAGGAAGACCGATTCGCCGAAGCGCGTCCTTCGCTTGTGAGCGTCGCCGAGCTTCTCCCGGATGAAGGCCTCTGCCTTCCGGGCGACGAGCTCGGCGGCCACCGCGGCCCGGAACCGGTCGGCCACGCCCGCGTCTCCGGCAACCGGACGCGACTCCAGGAAGGACGTCTTCGTCACTGTGTCCACCCGTGCCGCCTGCATCGATTCCCCGATCGACCGGACGGAGTGTCCGAGCGTCAGACCCATGTCCCAAAGGAAGTACAGCGCCCACTCGGAGAGACCGCGGATCGAGGGGGAGAGGATCCCGTCGTAGACGAAAAGGATGTCGACGTCGGAGCAGGGGTTGAGCTCGCCGCGGCCATACCCGCCCGTGGCGATGAGGGCGACGGGGAGGTCCCGAACCCGCAGGTTCTCCACGGCGAGAGCGAAGACCTGCCGGAGAACGGCGTCCATCAGGCCCGTGTGTCCGCAGACGACATCGCCCCCCGACGCGCCGTGTTCGTGCCTCAGCTTGAGGCCCGCCCATGACTCCTGGTAAAAGCTCTTGAGGGTCGCGAGGGCCAACGCGCGGTCTACTTGGGCGGCGACGGCCGTCCCCGAAGCGCCCGTCCCCGTGGAGGAGACTTCGGCGAGGCGGCTCTGGAGGGCCAGGAAGTACGATTCGGCCTGTTCGCGCACCGGGCTGAGGTGAGGCATGCGCCCATTGTATTTGCCCGGCGGAACGCGAGTCAAGGAACGGGAGCGTCTTTCAACTGGCCGGGAACCGGGACTTTTCGGTAGTATCGTGTCGTCACAAACCGACTTCTTCCCCGCAACAGGAGACGCAATGACCGACACGAACAGGAAACTCTCCGATCTCGTCGCCGTCATGAAGAGGCTTCGCGCCCCCGGCGGATGCCCGTGGGACCGGGAGCAGACGGCCGAGAGCATCAAGCCCTTCCTCCTCGAAGAAACCTACGAAGTCCTGGAAGCGATGGATGAAGGAAAGCCCCATCTCGTCCGCGAGGAGTTGGGCGACCTCCTCTTCCAGATAGTCTTCCTCTCGGAGCTGGCCTCGGAGGAAGGACGGTTCACGATCGACGACGTGATCGCGGGGATCGCCGACAAGATGGTCAAGCGCCACCCCCACGTGTTCGGCGACGCGGAGGCGAAGACGAGCGCGGACGTGCTCAATCAGTGGGAGCGGAGGAAGCGCGACGAGAAGGGCGGCCCCGGCAAGCGGTCCGCCCTGGACGGCGTCCCCCGGGAGCTTCCCGCCCTCCTGCGGGCCCAGCGCCTTCAGGACAAGGCGTCGCGCGTCGGATTCGACTGGGATCACCCGGAGCCGGTCATGGAGAAGGTCGAGGAGGAGTTGAGGGAGTTTCGCGAGGTCCTGGCGTCGAAGGACCCGGAACGGATGGAAGAGGAGTTGGGCGACCTCTTCTTCTCCCTCGTGAACATCGCCCGGTTCATCGGCGTGAACCCGGAGGACGCCCTCCGCAAGACGATCAGCAAGTTCATCCACCGATTCCGGCACATCGAGGAGAAAGCCCACGAAGCCGGGCGCGACCTGGGAGAGATGTCGCTCGCCGAGATGGACGCGTTGTGGGAAGAAGCGAAGAAGAATTGACCTGGCAATCGCTCTCAGCGGTCAGCATTCAGCTAGGGCGATCAGGATCTCGTACCCTGCTCTTGCTGAACGCTGAAAGCTGAAGGCTGAACGCGCCCCTCCCTCGCCTGTTTCTCACTCGTGCCCGCCCAGGAGCGTCCCCAGGAGGCCCCCCTCGCCCTTCCCGCCGCCCATCCGCGACGTAGCGGAATAGATCCGATTCGCCAGGCGCGAGAACGGAAGAGACTGGAGCCAGATCCGGCCGGGCCCGCGAAGCGTGGCAAAGAACAGCCCTTCGCCGCCGAAGAGAGCCGACTTGACCTTCCCCACGTACTCGATGTCGTACGAGACGGATGGTTGGAGAGCGACGATACACCCCGTATCCACCCGGATCATTTCGCCCGGCGCCAGGTCCCTCTTCGTGAGCGTCCCGCCCGCGTGGACGAAGGCGTATCCGTCCCCCTCGAGCTTCTGCATGATGAACCCCTCGCCGCCGAACAGGCCGACGCCGAGTTTCTTCTGGAAGGCGATCCCGACGGACACTCCCTTCGCGGCGCAGAGGAACGCGTCCTTCTGGCAGATGATCTGCCCCCCAAGTTCCTTCAGGTCAAGGGGGATGATCTTCCCGGGATAGGGCGAGGCGAACGCGACTTTCTTCTTGCCCTGCCCCTGGTTCACGAAGATGGTCATGAAGAGCGACTCCCCCGTGAGAAGGCGTTTCCCCGCGCCCATGAGGGCCGACATGGCCCCCGACTTCTGCTGGGAGCCGTCGCCGAAGACCGTCTCCATCCCGACCCCGTCTTCCATGTACATCATCCCGCCCGCCTCGGCCACGGTTGCCTCCCCCGGGTCGAGCTCGATCTCAACGAACTGCATCTCCGAACCGAAGATCTTGTAGTCGATGACGTGCATCTCGGGCATTCCGGTTCCCTCCTCAAGGCTTTTGGATTGATCGAGGATGATCGTTCCTCTTATGCTATTGAAAGATGAGGAACCGTTCAAGAAGAAGGTGTCCGGGGACCGGCCTTCTCGGAAAGTGACCCGATGAATCTCGTCCACAAGTTTGTCGCCATCGGCGTCGTCTCGATCGGCCTCACGACGCTCCTCCTCGGCTGGATCACGTCCGCCTACCTGACCCGGAGCATGCTGGAGCGGGAGAAGGTCGTGACGACGCATTACGTCGAGAAGATCGTCCGCTCTCACCTCTCGCTCACGGAGCTCCGGGACCTGTCGCGCGCCCGGCATGAGCATCAGTTCAAGGAGATCACCGAGGGTCTTTTGAACCTTCCGGAGGCGGCACGCGTCAAGGTCTACTATTCGCGCGGGACGGTCGTCTGGTCCGACGAGCCCGGGATCGTCGGACTGAACTTCAAGGACGACCCGCAGGTCCGGGAGGCCCTCGATGGAACCGTCGTCGTTTCCCTCGAAGAGATCCGCCCCACGCCAGAGCACGCCTTCGAGCTGGGCAAGTTCAAGGAACTCACGGCCGTCTACGTCCCGATTGTGGATTCCGACGCGAACAAGGTCCTTGCCGTCTTCGAGCTCTACAAACTTCCCGTCCTCCTCCAGACCACGATCCGCCATAGCCGGATCATCGTCTGGATCATCGCCCTTGCCGGTGGCGCCCTTCTCTTCCTCGCCCAGTATTCCCTCGTCCGGGGCGCCGCCCGGACGATCACGAACCAGAACCGGGAACTGGAGCGCCGGGCGGCCGATCTCGAGGAGATCAACGAAGAGCTGAGAAGCGCCCAGGACCAGCTCCTCAAATCCGAACGCCTCGCCGCGATCGGGGAAGTCACGGCCGCCGTGGCCCACGGAATCAGGAACCCCCTGGCCAACATCCGGGCCACTGCACCGCCCTCCCCGACACGCTCCTCGGGTCCGAGCTGTTCGGGTACGAGAAGGGGGCCTTCACCGACGCCAGAACTTCGAAACGGGGACTCTTTGAGGCCGCGGACAAGGGCACGATCTTCCTCGATGAGATCGGCCATCTCAATCTCTCCGCCCAAGCCAAGCTCCTCAAGGTCATCGAGGACAAGAAGTTCCGCCGCCTGGGATCGACGTCCTCCCCGCGCGCCCGCAGAGGGGGCATCTCGACGGAGCGGGGGGTCGACGGCCGCGTCGAGCGCCGGGAGAGCGAGCATCACGGATCGTCCCATGACGACGACCGCGACGACCACAAAGAAGGTCATCATGAAGACGACCATGACGACGACCATGACGACGACCACAAGAAGCGCCTGCGGTAGTCGCAACCGAAGACAGGCAGGGGCATGACAAAGGCCCTGCTCCCGCAAAGGGAGCAGGGCCTTTCATTTCGTTGTCAGGGAATCGGAGCCGGGCGGGTGAAGACGTAGTCCATCGACTTGACAGGTGTGTGACAGCCCACGCACTCCTGGGCGAAGTTCGCGTCCTTCCCATACGGTTTTTGGTCCATCCCGAGCCAACGGGCGTACCCCCACCCTCCGGTCCCGGCGTACTTCTTCGAATCCTTGATCATGAACTCGGCGTGGGCAAGCGCCGCGGGTACGTGGGCGGCCGCCCAGTTCTCGTCGTTCTTCTGCTTCCACACGATCTTGCCGAGGATCGCCCCCTCCGGCCAGGGATTCGTCTTCCCGCTTCGGGCCGCTTCGACGGCGATGTCGTTCCCGAGGATGACGCGAAGCGTGTTGTTGTCGGTTCGGTGAGCCGGGGCGATCACGCGCCAGTCCTTGTACCCCGCCGGGATTGAGATCCCGTTCGGGGCCGGCTGGACCGCTTTCTTCTCGGACGCGGCCGTCTCGTGAACAAGGCCGATTGTCAGGAGCAAGAGAATCGTTGCGAGGAAACGCATGGAACTGCCTCCTTCTTCGTTGAAGGGGATGACCCCCGTGGCTGGAAGCGGCGACGAGCGCCGCTTGTTGGCGTACAGGATGTTATCAGAACGCTTTCGGTGAGATCAACAACGTTCGCGCGGACGGGTCCAAACGCTTTCAACGACCTCTCAAGCGCGAACGGTTTGAATCGGATGGGCCGTCGGCCGGGCCCCCGGAAGGCCCACCCACACGCCCGCTTGGACCGCCCCGCAGTCCGGGCAACGCCCGTCGCGGAGACGGTTCTTGAGGATGCTGAAACCGAACCGCTCGATGAGAAGGGACTTGCAGGCCGGGCAGTAGGTGTTCTCCCCCCCTTCTCCCGGAACATTCCCCTCGTAGACATACTTGAGACCGGCGTCAAGGCCGATCTCGCGGGCCCGCCGAAGGGTCGCCACGGGCGTCCGCGGCTCATCGGTCAGCTTGTATGTCGGATAGAACTGCGTGACGTGCCAGGGGATCTCCGGATCGACGCCCACGATGAACTCGGCGATCTTCCTCAGCTCCTCCTCCGAATCGTTGTGATGGGGGATGATCAGGGTCGTCACCTCGACCCAGATCCCAAGCTCCCGATGAAGCCGGATCGAGTCCAACACCGGCTGGAGGGCCGCGCCGCAGATCTTCTTGTAGAACTCTTCGGTGAAAGCCTTGAGGTCGATATTGGCGGCGTGCAGAAAGGGCCGGATTTCCCTCAGCGCCTCCGGCGTGATGAATCCGTTGGTCACGAAGATATTGGCGATCCCCTTCTCCGCCGCCCGCTTCGCCGTCTCGTACGCCAGCTCGTAGAAGATCGTCGGCTCGGTGTAGGTGTAGGAAATCGAGCGACAGCCCGTGCGGACGGCGGCTTCAACGATCTCATCGGGCGTAACGAGTTCACCGACGGCGCGGGATTCCATCTCCTCCCGGAATGATGACGGCGGCTTCCCCCCCCGATCCCGCCGCTTGGACGCCTGGGAGATTTCGTAGTTCTGGCAGTGGAGGCATCGGAAATTACAGCCGACCGTGGCGATCGAATACGAGCGCGAACCTGGAAGGAAGTGGAAGAGCGGCTTCTTCTCGATCGGGTCGATGTTCGCCGACACGACCCGGTCGTCAACAACCGTGTAGAGGACGCCCCCATCGTTGAACCGGACGAAACAAACGCCCGCCTTCCCATCTCGGATCACGCACCGGTGGGCGCAGAGGTTGCAGATTACCCGGCGGTCGGGGAGCGCCTCCCAGAACATCGCCTCGCGCATACAGTCCTCACGGATTCCCGAGCCGCGATCGAGAATCTCAAGAAATCGGATCGCCGTGCGTCGGGACGATCCATATCGGGTCGACAGCACCAGGGGTCAGCGGGTCAAAGCACAGAACCCCCGCCGCCCGATTTTTCGATTTCCAATTTACAATTCTTTGATTTCAAATCCTTGCCCCGCCGCCGTCCAATCTTTCACTTTTCAATTTTCAATTTTCAATTTACAATCTTCAATGTAATATCCCCCTCATCCCGCCCCCCGCGCCACGGCCTCTTCATGCTGGCGGTGCATGAAGACAGGACACGCCGCATACGCCTCGCCCCGGCAAAGGGTTGTCCGCTCCTCGATCGTGGTGATCCTCAGCTTGTCGGGACCGTAGCCCAGGCAGTACTCCTCCCGGATCGTCCCTTCTTCGTAAACGGGGTGGTGGTAGGGACAGGTCACCGGGGTTCCCTTCCTTCCTTCTCGCGTTCCCATCCGACCCTGGCGAACTTGACGTCATGCGACCAAGTGTATTCCAGGGTCCCGCCGTACGCCTTCTTGACCTCCCGGCCGATCCGCTGGGCCAGCTTCTCGGTCGTTGTCGTCACCTCAATGCCGCCGGCTCGGCTCTTGATCTCGATGATTTTCTCCAGAGGGTTGTATCCCCGCGCCCGGGCTTCTTCATTGCGGACGAGGTTCAGTATCTCTTCTCGATGCCCGTCCAGAAACCGCCCGCGGAGCGTCACCACGCCGCCAGGGTACTTGTCGCGGGTCTTCTGGCACGCCGGACACGTCACGACGGCGGGAATCGACCCCCGCGCCTTGAGCGGAACGCTCGTTCCCTTGGCCGGCAGAGCCCAGCGCTTGCTGTGATAGACCGCGCCGCATTCCGCGCACACGGCCCCATCGGGGTTCGGCTTCTTTCGGAGATACGAGTCCTTCGGAAGGAGCTCCCTCTTCTTGACGGCGGCCGGGCTGTACGGCTTGGATTTTCTCATCGTGGCGCCTCCTTGCCCCCGTTGGCGGGGGTTCCGCTCCAGGTTGACGCCTCTTCCTCTTCCGTGCGGAGCTGGTATGCGCGGCAGAGGACGTAATCTTCAGTGTAGCAGTACAGATCCCTTTCGCGAATCGTTGGGACTCGAACAACCCCCTGCTGAGAAGCGAGACAGTAATCCTCGGCGCATGGTTCCGGCCTCCCCCGAACGACAGACCTCAGGTAAGGACACAGCGCCATGCCGTCCCTCCCTCCGATTGAACCTTATTTAACAACGACGGCGGGATTTGTCGAGTCTTTTGGCGGGTCCAGTGACCCGCCCTACGAAATTCATCATGTCGCACAGCCGTAGGGCGGCACACCGTGCCCGCCCCTCCTTGTTGGTCGGGAGTTCATGGATAATGCAGGCTAGCCCACGGAGGCGGGTTCGGCTCGAGAACCCTGGGCCCCCTCCTTGGCCTCCTTGGTCATGCCTATCTCCTCGTCGGTCAGGTAGCAGGCCGGGTCGGACGCCCACGGATCGCCCGTCGAGATCTCGGCCCGGACCCGAAGCGCCCCGCCGCAAAGATCGAGGAACCGGCACCCGGCGCAACGCCCCTTGATGAGCTTCCGGCGTTCCTTCAGGCCCGCCATGAGGGCGTCGGCCGTGTCCATCCAGATCTCTGAGAACTTCCGCTCGCGGACGTTCCCGAAGGTGTAGTGCATCCAGAACTGATCGGGATGCACGTTGCCGAGAAAGTCGATGCACCCGAAACCGACGCCGGACGAGTAGAGCCCGCCGCCGTTCCATTTGAGCATCTCGTAGACCTCATCCGCCCGGGGATCTCCGGCCGCCTTCATCTTGAGGTACATGTACGGGCCGTCGCAGTGGTTGTCCACGGTAAGGATCTCGGCCGCGACGTTCCGCTTGTGGAAATCCATCGTTCTGTCGAGGATGACGTCCATGGCCTGGCGGGACTCGGCCGGATTCAGGTCGACGACGCCGTGCCCTCGTCCCGAGGGGACGAGATGGTAGAAACACGCCCGGTTGACCTTCTCCACCTCGATGAAGTCGAAGATCCGGTGGAGGTCCTCGAAGGTCTGGCGCGTGAGCGTGAGCCTCAGCCCGACCTTCTGGCCCACGGCCACGCAGTTCCGGAACCCTCTCATGGCCCGGGCGAAAGCCCCCTCCACGCCTCGGAAATGGTCGTTCACGTCTTCCATGCCGTCCAGCGAGATTCCCACATACGACACGCGGATCGCGCGCATCCGGCGGGCGACTTCCTCCGTGATGAGCGTTCCGTTCGTCGAGAACACGACGTGGATGCCCCTTTTCTCCCGCGCGTAGGCGGCCAGCTCGAAGATGTCTTTCCGGACGAGCGGCTCCCCTCCCGAGAAGAGCAGGGCGGGGATCCGGAAATCGCCCAGATCGTCGATGAGGGTCTTGGCCTCACCCGTGGTCAGCTCCCCTTCATACTTCTTTTCTTCCGAATTGGAATAGCAGTGGACGCACCGCAGGTTGCACGTGCGGGTCGTGTTCCAGACGGTCACGGGCCGCCGCTCCATCGCGTTCTTGGCCACGGCGTGGGCCTGGTGTTCGGGGACCTTCAGGTTCTTGAGGGCTTTCCCGTAGCGGTGCGGCGTGGACGGCGTTTCCCGCCCGCAGTACAAGACGGTCAGATCGATCATTCTTCCTCCCAGGTCGGTTCGTCAAGCGGCGCCTCGGAACGCTCCGCGACCCCGCTCGAAGCTAGATTATGCGACCAGGCAGGAAAAAATCAACCTCATTAAGACCCGGGTTTCTTGGCCGGCGCCGGCTTGATCGTTTTCAGGTAATCGACGATCTGGTCGGCTTCCTCTTTCGTCATCCAGTCGGGCGCCTTCTCCTGCATCTCCTTGACGATGTGCATCCAATCCTTGGTGCCGGGCTTTTCGGTCTCCAGAAAAACGCGCTCCAGCTCGTGGCAGGCGGAACACCGTTCGCGCAAGAGATCGGCCGGGCCTCCCTTGACCTCCTTGCGCACCCGCCGCTCGTGAGGATCGACCTTCATATATTCCAGAATCTTCTGGGCCTCCTCCACGGAGATCCAATCGGGGGACCGCTTTCGCATCCGCTGGACGATGTGTTCCATGTCGTCCGGGGTGAGCTTTTCCACGTACACCCGATCAATGGTGTGGCAAAGAGCGCACTTCGTCTCGAAGAGTTTCTTCTCCGCCGCCATCCGCGCCTCGACCGCCTCGTGCCGGGCGTGCTCGATCAGGTACTGGAGGATGCTCTTCTTCTCCTTTGCGCCGAGCTGCGCGGTGGCCGCCATCTGCTCCATGATCTTCGGCCACTCCTTCTCCGTCTTTTCCCCCGGCTTCGGCAGGGCGTGGCACATGGAGCACCGCTCCTTGTAAAGCTTCTCGCCGGCCTCCTGCGCGAGACCTGGCGCCGGACCTGAGATAAAAAGGAGGATAACGGGCGGAACCAGAAGACCCGTCTTGAACCGAAACCTCATCGCTTCATTACTCCGCGCTTGTGCGGGCCCCAAGAAACCGGGGCCCGCGAGCCAAGCATCTTTCCCGTCCCGGATACGCCCGATCCGGCAGGGTGTTGAAGAATGCCCCGCTAGAAGAGGAGCGTGAACATCACGGTTGTTCTGTTTCCTTTCGTCTTTCCGCTCGGAACCTTCGTCTGCGACCAGTACTCGATGTTCGCCTTCGAGTTGCTCGTCACGTAGTAGCCGACGTTGGCTGTGACGGCGTTGTACTTGTCGGCACCATTCTTTTCCTCGTAGCTCTCCCACCGAAGGAGAGGAACCACCACAGGGCGCAAGCCGTCCTTAACGACGTACGCCCCCTCGATGTAGGCGCCGTCGTTTTTCTCGGCGCTTCCCTTGCTATAGGTCGTCGTCGTGCCCGATGTGGACGACTTGAGCGGATCGTCCTTGGCCTTGATCCAGGCGCCGTAGACGAGGACATCCCTAAATCCGGCCTGAAAGTCAAGACCCGTCCGGGAGAACTTGTGCTCCTCCTTGATCGTCGCCGCGTCGTTGATGACCGACGAGTCCGCCTTCCCGGAGACGGCGAAGCCGCCGACGTGGATTCCCGGCATGAACTCGACCGCGACTCGCCCCAGAAGGGTCTTCGGATCCGACCCGGCGAAATCGTCCGCCGCGCTGCCGTATCCCACGTTGTAGAAGACCATTCCAGCCGCGCGGCCGTAGAGAGCCAGCGTCTGCCGCGGGTGACGGAGCGTCTGGTTCCCGTCGGCTCCGCCGTACTTCTTGTCCAAAGGCGCCCGGTGCGACCGCGTCATCCGGCGGCCCCAATCGGCGAGTGATTCATACGGATCGGCCCAGTTCGTGGGGACGAACCCGAGGAGGATGTTCGCCTCCGGCGCAATATGGTACGTGACCTCTCCCAGCTCGGCAACCGGCGTGAAGTCGTTGTCATAAGCCCCTTCCAGTTCGAGGAACCCGGAGAGCTTTTCCCCGGCTCGTCCGCCAATCATGAGCTCGTACTCGTGAAGAGGCCGGACCACCTTGTCCTTCCCCTTCTCCTTGTCGTAGATGTACGACTTCGTCAGGACGGTGATGGGGAAATACTTGTCGAAGAGCATCCCCGGCGCTACGACCTGGTTCTTGTCCTTCTCCATCGATTCCGAGAACTTGTATCCGCTCTCCTTGAACTTGCGGCCGCTGGCGTTCAAAAGGGGCCAAGCGGAGTGGCAGGAAACGCAGTCGACGTTGTGCTTTCTGGCGAAAGCGGGAATCGCCTCCGCCGGGTCGGGGGTGAAGAAGATGACGAGCCCCGCGGCAAGGAAAGAGCCAACCAAGACCGAAACCAGCAGTCTTCTCATTATCAGCCTCCTCGGATTGACACGACAGGAACCGCCTCTTTTCCAACCGGAAGAACAAGAACAGCTTGTTATCCCCCCTTTCGGTAGAGCGCCCTTGCCCCCTTCGCCCCGCCACTGCGGGACTCACCACGAACGGCATTCATAGCCTATGGGAGATTAGCAAATCCCGGACCGCGAAGCTCTCCTCCGCGTTCCGTGCGGTTACAACAGCTTACAACAATTCAAGCGTTGAACGACGGCGACGACCGTTCGTACTGCGCGATAACGCTCATGCCTGTGATGCAAAACGCGCAACCTCCACAATCACAAGAAACCGGGGCCGCCCGCATAAGATCCGGACGCGGCGGCTATTAGATTAATACCACCATAACCGAGGCACTTTCAACCACGTTTCGACCTTGAACCCACCTCACATCGACAGACCGGGACCCTTCTCCCGAATGACCGTCCCCGGCGGCAGGTCGAGCCTTCGGACCCGGTCCTCCACGACATCGAGAACATCGAAGGCTCTAACGTCCAGGCGCACGAGCAGGCCTCTTCCATCCCAGACACCGATTCGCCACGGTACATCCCTGTCTCGGACCGTCCGGTACGATTCGTAGACGACCCGAAACTCCTTGTCTCCGTTCCTGGCCCTCTTCTCCAAGACGCGCCCCGAAGCCAGGTCGAGCGTGACCTCCTCGAACAAACTTATAACTCCCAAATCCGTCCGCGCAAGGGTGACTCTCCCCCCCGCCGCGCCGCGCGCGACCCATCCATCCTTGACACGGATCGGCTTGGCAAACCACTGCCCTTGGACCAGATCGGCCAGAATGACCATCGGAACGGCGCGGCCATCCTCGCCAAGAACGGGACCGGTTTCGACTTCCCTGAGGTCCGGCCGATAGAGCGAATACCGCCCCTCCGCCACAAGCAGATCTCCCAGGAGGGGGCCGAAGGGGGACTGAACCTGTAGTCTCGAAAAACCCGCGGGATCGGCCGTTAGAAGGGCCGCGCTCTGAATCCCGCTGAAAAGGACAGTCGATCCCGGAACGATCGTCAGGCGGACAGAGATCCCTTTCCAGCCGGGATCCGGATGTTGGCGGGCCTCGATCTCCGCAATCGACGGAAGGAGGGCGGCCGGCGGAACAGGACGCGGCGCGCAGGCCGCAAGGAGAGCGACCAGAACCGACGCCCAGGGAGCGAGGTTTCTTGGCAGAGCGGCGGAACGGTCTAGCCCCCTCACCCTCCCCTCTCCCCCTCCCAGGGGGAGAGGATAAAGGTGAGGGGGTCGGCTTCGGGCTTTTCCTCCGCGGTCACCACTACCCAAGCACGGCATCCACGGCCTCCCGGACGTCGGAAACGCCGACAATCTCGACGCCGCCGACTTCGGCGATCTTCTCCCTATTCCCCCGAGGCACGACACACCGCGTAAAGCCGAGCTTCGCCGCTTCCGCGAGCCGGGCCTCCACCTGCGCGACGGCGCGGACCTCTCCCGCGAGTCCCACCTCGCCGAACACGACCGTCCGCGGATCGACGGCCCTCTCGCGCATCGACGACGCCACGGCGGCCACGACGGCCAGATCGGCGGCGGGTTCGTCGAGCTGGATTCCCCCGACGACGTTCACGAACACGTCTTGGCCGATCAGGGGCAGACCGGCCCTCTTTTCCAGGACGGCCAGCAGAAGCGAAACCCTCCCCGGATCGACGCCGATGCTCGACCGGCGCGGCGTTCCGTACGGCGTCGGCGTCACCAGGGCCTGGAGCTCCACGAGGATCGGCCGGTTCCCCTCCATGCTCGCGACCACGACGGAACCGGAGGACCCTTCCGGCCGCTCCGAGAGGAAAAGCGCCGACGGGTTGGCGACGGGAGAAAGCCCCGTCCCCTTCATCTCGAAAACGCCGATCTCGTTCGTCGATCCGAACCGGTTCTTGACGGCGCGGACGATCCGGAACGCCTGCCCGCGGTCCCCTTCGAAGTAGAGGACCGTATCGACGATGTGCTCGAGAACGCGCGGACCGGCGATCGATCCGTCCTTGGTGACGTGGCCTATCAGGAACACGGGGAGGTGGCGCGGCTTCGCGAACATGAGGATTCTTCCCGCCGCCTCGCGGACCTGCGAAATACTCCCGGGAGCCGACGAGATCTCGTCGAGGAAGACCGTCTGGATCGAATCGATGACCATGGCCTGCGGGCCGCACGATTCGGCCGTCCGGAGGATCTCGGCAAGGTTCGTCTCGGCGAGAAGGAGAAGGCGGGAAGGGGAGACCCCCAGCCGCGAGGCCCTGAGCGCGATCTGCTGGGGAGACTCCTCCCCCGTCACGTAAAGGACGGGACGGGGGTCGTCGGTCGTTTCCCCGCCTGCCAGCGACGCCGCGGCCTGAAGGATGAGCGTAGACTTCCCGATCCCGGGATCGCCTCCAACCAGGATGAGCGATCCCGGAACGATCCCCCCGCCGAGGACCCGGTCCAGCTCGCCAATCCCCGTGGATATGCGGCCGGAGGCCGCGGGCTCGACGGACGACAGCGGGACCGCCGCGCTTCGGCTTCCCCCTGGAGGCGCGGACGGTGAGCGTTCCATCCGCTCCTCGGCCATCGAGTTCCACGCGCCGCAGTCGGGACAGCGCCCAAGCCATTTAGGAGACTGGGCGCCGCAGTTCTGGCATGCGAAGATGGTGCGGGTCTTGGCCACGACTGCGAGCAGGGCCCCTTAGCCCGGCCGCCGCTCTCCCGGTACGGCCGCCGCCTCGCACGCCTCGGCCACCGCCCCGGCGATCCGCCGGTAGATATCGGCCTGGGCGGACCCAGGCTTCGCCTTGATGGCGGGGACTCCCTGATCGCCGCCGATGACGACCTCCGGATCGAGGGAGATCTTCCCGAGGAGGGGGATCGACAGTCTCTCGCTGGCGCGCTCGCCTCCGCCCTCGGAGAAGATCTTCGTCGTCTGGTGACAGTGAGGGCATTCGAAGAAGCTCATGTTCTCCACGATTCCGATGATCGGGACGTTCACCTTCTGGAGCATGGCGATCCCGCGCAGGACGTCCGTGAGCGCCACGTCCTGAGGAGTCGTGACCATGACCGCCCCCGTGATCGGCACGAGCTGGGCGAGGGAGAGCTGAACGTCCCCCGTGCCCGGCGGCAGATCCACGACCAGGTAGTCGAGCTGACCCCAGGTCACGCCCGTCAGAAACTGCTGGATCATCTGCTGGAGGATCGGTCCCCGCCAGATGAGCGGCGTCCCCTCCGGGATGAGGAACCCGATCGACATGACTTTCACGTTGTGCGCCACGAGCGGGATGATCTTGTTCTCCGCGTTCGTGATCGGCGTCTGCTTCACGCCCATCATGAGCGGCATGCTCGGGCCGTAGATGTCGGCGTCCATCAGGCCCACCTTGTACCCCGCCTCCTCAAGGGCCAGGGCCAGGTTCACCGCCACCGTCGACTTCCCGACCCCTCCCTTGCCGCTTCCGACGGCGATGATGTTCCGAATGCCGGGGATCCCTTGCTGTTGATCGAAGGGAGACTGTGCCTTCTGCCCCGGCTTCGGCGGAGCCTGTGACGCCGCCATGGGCAGGGGACGCGAAATGTCCACCTTTTCGACGCCCGGAAGCGAAGCCACAGCCGTGCGGATCGTCTCCTGAAGCCCCTTGAAGTATTCCTTGTCCCTCGATTCGATACTCAGGGAAATCTTCACGCGTCCCCCGTCGACGCGAAGATCCCGGACGATCCCTTTCGACACGATGTCGGTTCCGGATTCGGGATCGGTGATGCCCCGCAGGGCCTGGTAGACCTGTTCCTCGAGTGACATCCCTCTCGCTCCTTTTCTGGCGCTTCCTGGTTTTGTGTGGGTGGCCCCAATATTTGGGGTTGCGTCGCCCAACCCCTCTCACCCCCACCCTCGCCCTCCCCCATCAAGGGGGAGGGGCTTATTTATTTGGGCCAGCCCACCCCCCCCCCCGGCGGGGGG
>CAKKSE010000052.1:0-1239 GCA_919903025.1 Nitrospiria bacterium
CCATGTCCACGATCTCCGGGATCGTCTTCTTGACGAGCGGGAGGAAGATCCGCTCCACGGCCTTTCCCATGTAGTAATCCTCCATCGGCGGCCGCCCCACGATCGTCGTGGAGTAGATCGGGTTCTTCCGCCGCGTCACGGCCGTCACGTGGAAAACGGGATACGAATCCGCCAGCGAGTAGTACCCCGTGTGATCGCCGAACGGCCCCTCGACCCGGCGCTCTTCGGGGTCGCAATATCCTTCCAGGACGATCTCGCTGTTCGCCGGGACCTCCAGATCCACGGTCTCGCACTTCACCATCTCGACCGGCTCCTTGCGGAGGAATCCCGCGAACATCATCTCGTCCACGTCGTCCGGCATCGGCGCCATCGCGGCGAACGTCACGGCGGGGTCCGTCCCGATCGCGACGGCGACGTCGATCCGCCTCCCCGCCCGCTCGGAATCCTGGTAGTGCTTCGCGCCGTGCTTGTGGATCTGCCAGTGCATACCGGTCGTGCGGGAGTCATAGACCTGCATCCGGTACATCCCGCAGTTGCGCCGGCCCGTCCGCGGGTTCCGCGTGAAAACGAGCGGGAATGTAATGAACCGCCCCGCGTCCTCCGGCCAGCATTGCAGGACGGGGAGCGGATCGAGGGACGGCGCCGTTGTCTCGATGACATCCTTGCACGGGCCCGTCTTGACCGTCTTAGGAATGAAGTCCGCGAGCTGTTTGAGCCGCGGGAGCATCTTGATCTTGGCAACGAGCGTCTTGGGGAGTTCAGGCTCGATGAAGGCGAGAATCTCGTCGCCCACGTCCTCGATCCGGTCGACTTCGAGTGCGAGGTTCATCCGCCGGGTGGAACCGAAGGCGTTGATGATGACGGGGACCGGCGAGCCTTTCACGTTCTCGAACAGGAGGGCCTTGCCGCCCCCCGGCGACTTCATCTGCCGGTCGGCGATCTCCGTGATCTCGAGGATCGGATCGACCTCGGCCTTGACACGGACGAGTTCTCCTTCCTTTTCCAATGCGCGGATGAAATCAGACAGGTCGCGGTAAGCCATGGATTTCCTTCGGAGCTGTTGGCGGTCAGCTTTCAGCCATCAGCTTTCAGCAGTCAGCCTTATGGATTGAGCCGAATGCCGATAGCTGAGTGCCGAGCGTCTTCCTTTTCGTCCATTCTCACAATCCCCCTTGCCCCCCCTTTGTCAAAGGGGGGGCAGGCAGGATTTCCTTTCGATTCACCCATTCACCGATTCAC
>CAKKSE010000052.1:1339-28585 GCA_919903025.1 Nitrospiria bacterium
TCACGGCCAGGGCTTCCATCTCATCCGGTGGGCGCGGGCGACGTTCTCGTTGCGGATCATCCCGTCAGCCGCGACGACGCCTCGAACCAGGGCGGGATCGATCCGGACGGCGTTCTCGATTCCGAGCGCCGCCATCTTTTGGAGGAACGGCATCGTCTTCGCGGCAAGCCCCATGCTCGACGTCCGCGGAACGGCGGCGGGCATGTTCGTCACGGCGTAATGGATCACCCCGTTCGCCACGTAGGTTGGCTTGGCGTGCGTCGTCGGCTTCGAGGTCGCAATGCACCCTCCCTGATCGATCGCCACGTCGACGATCACCGAACCGGCGGTCATGCGCGAAACAGCGTTGCGAGGGACGACGATCGGCGCCCGGGCCCCGGGGACAGACACGGCCCCGATCAGGAGGTCCGCCGTGGGCAATTGGGCCGCGATCCGGCCGGCCGTCAGCGGCTCGACCTGGACGCGCCCGGGATGGGCGGCCCGCAGGCGGGCCATCCTGTTCTCATCCCGCCCGAACATTGACACTTCGGCCCCAAGCGCGACCGCCCGCTCCATCGCCGCTATCCCGACATTTCCCGTTCCGAGGACGACCACGCGGCCCCGGCCGTACTCTCCCACCCCTCCCAGGAGGATGCCCTTCCCTCCCGCCGGCTTCGTGAGGAGGGATCCGCCGACCTGAACGGCCAGCTTTCCGGCCGCTTGGCTCATCGGCGCCAGAATCGGCAGAGACCCGTCGTCATCCTGGACCATCTCGTAGGCGATGGCTGTCGCTCTCGACTTGACGAGAGCCTCCGCGAGGCGCTTGTCCGTCGCGAGGTGAAAGAACGTAAAGATAAACTGACCGGGCCGGAAGTAAACGTATTCCTTGGCCTGAGGCTCTTTGACTTTGACGATGATCGAAGCGGCTTTCCAGACGACCGCCGGGTCCTTGAGGATCCGCGCGCCCGCCTCGCGGTACTCCTTATCCGGGTAGCCGCACCCCTCACCCGATCCGGCCTGGAGGTAGACATCATGCCCCAGACGTACCAGGGCGCCCACTCCATCGGGCGTCATCCCGACCCGGGATTCGAACGGCTTGATTTCCTTGACGACACCAACCCTCAACATTCCACCCTCACCTCCTCCGCCGGCAAAGCCGCGCTGGGGCGATCAGACTTGGAGAAACAAGGCGCCGGATTGTAGCAAACCTGGAAGGTTCCGGCAATTGATTGAATTGTCACTTGAACGGCGGCCGGAAACCATGATATAGGTAACTAACCGGTTAGTCAAATGGAACCCATTCTTTCTCCTCAAGAAATCGTTGATTCGGGCCCAAATCCCGCAAAGCAGGCCATCCTGGCGTCAGCAAGACGCCTTTTTGCCCAAAACGGATTCGACGCCGCCTCCGTACAAGAAATCGCCGGCCGGGCGGGCGTCAACAAGGCGCTCATCTACTACTACTTCCGCGACAAGGACGCCCTCTATCGAGAAGTCCTCGAGGAATGCTGCGCGCCGGTTCTTGCGATCTGGGAGGACGAGTCCTTTCCACGCGCGGGAACGCCCAAGGATAAGCTCCTCTTTTTCACGGAACGGTTCATCCGGTACCAGGAAGAAAACGAAGACCTCCGCCGCATCCTGGCCCACGAATTCACTCGCGACGGCAAGCACGTCCAGTGGATCGCCGAGAAGTACGCCTCCCGGAACCGTGAAAACCTGATGAAGATCCTCACCGAAGGGATGCAACGGGGCGACTTCCGCCCTCTGAACCCGGAAATCATCGTCAACGTCCTGTTCGGGGCGATCCTCTTCCAATACATCATGCGCCCCATGGCTCGGCACTTGAATCCCAATTCCGACTTCTCCGCCATGACCCCCGAGATTCTGCATCAAAGCCTTACAGACCTCTTGCTCGATGGGCTCTCGAGGAAAGCGACATGATCAAGATGACTCCACGCCGGATCGCCGTTGCGGCCGTTCTGCTCCTCCTTCTCGCCCTGACCGTCTACAGGGTCGGCGCCGCCATCAAGGAACGCGTCGACAGGACTAAGCCCCGCCCAGCGGAAGCCGCGAGTGTTGAGGTCGTCGCCGCTTCCCGGCAGACCTTCGAGCGAAAGATCGTCCTGACCGGCTCCATCGAGGCGTGGAACCGGGTGGACGTCTTCCCCAAGGTCCCCGGCCGCGTGAAGGACGTCGCCGTCCGAATCGGCGATCGGGTCAACGCCGGCGCGGTTCTCGGCACGATCGAGGACCGGGACTACGCCCTTCAGGCCGCCCAGGCGAAGGCCCAGCTCGACCAAGCCGAAGCCCTCGCCGCCCAGGCCGCCTCCGACCAAGCCAGGATGGCCCGCCTCTTCGAGGGAGGAATGGTCTCCCGCGGGCAGATGGAGGATGCCCAGGCCCGCGCCCGCTCCACCGCCGCACAGGCCGCCCTGGCCCGCGCCGGGCTTGACCTCGCGAGCGAAAGACTCGCCGAGACGCGCCTCCTGTCCCCTGTCTCCGGCTTCGTGACCCGGCGCCTTCTCGATCCCGGCGGGATGGCGCAGACGTCGAACCCGGTCTTCACCGTCGAATCGATCGAAAAGGTCAAGGTGGCCGTCGGCCTCGCCCCGGCCGACCTCGTCCGGGTCCAGCCTGGATCGCCGGCTGACGTTGCCATCGACGCCCTGCCGGGGGAGATCTTCAAGGGACGGGTCGACCGCGTCGTCCCCTCCCTCAATCCCAAGAGCCGCACGGCCGACGCCGAAGTGAGCATCGAGAACAAGGGACGCCGCTTGAAGCCCGGCTTCTTCGCCCGAATCACGATTCCCGTCGGGCGGGCCGCCGTCCTGACCGTCCCCCAGGCCGCCGTGGTCGTGCGTGAAGGAAAGCCGACCGTATTCCTCGTCGCCGACGGCGTCCTCAAGGCCCGCCGGGTGACGACGGGCGAGACGGTCAACGGCCGCGTCGAGGTCGTCGAAGGACTCAGCGAGGGCGAGCGCGTCGTCGCCTCACCCGTTTCGACGCTCGACGAAGGAAGCCGCGTTACGGTCGTTGAGAGAAAATAGATGTACATCTCCGACCTCTCCATCCGCCGGCCGGTCTTCGCCACGATGGCGATCACGGCCCTCGTCGTCCTCGGATTCATCGCCCTCCGCTTCCTCCCGATGGAGATGTTTCCGGACGTCTCTTTCCCCGTCGTCGTAACCACGACCGCCTACCCCGGGGCAGGCCCGGAGGAAGTGGAGACGCTCGTCTCCCGTCCGCTTGAGGACGCCGTCTCGACGATCGGCGGCCTCAAGCGCGTATTCTCGACCTCCCGGGAAGGCGTCTCCCTGGTGATCGCCGAGTTCCACATCGGCACGGATATCAAGCTCGCCGCCGTCGACGTGCGGGAGAAAGTCTCGGCGATCCGCTCCCTCCTGCCGAAAGAGGTCGAGGAGCCAGTGTTCCAGCGGATGGACCCTTCGCAAGAACCGGTCTTGTGGATCGGCGTGTCGGGCACCCGTCCCTCGGAGGAGATCCGCCGCCTCGTCGAAGACAAGGTCAAGCCGTACCTCGAACAAGTCCCGGACGTCGGCGAAGTGGGGATCGTCGGAGGCCGCGTCCGCGAGATCCAGATCCTTCTGGAACGCGAGCGCCTTGAGGCGTTCGGCGTCCCCATCGCCCGGGTGATCGACGCCATCGCGCGGGAGAACGTGAACGTGCCCGGGGGACACGTGGAGCAGTCCGGACGCGAGTTGACCGTCCGATCGCCCGCCGAGTTCAAGACGGTCTCGGACATCGAAAACGTGATTGTGGAGACCGTCTCGGAGAACCCGTCCGGCGCGGCTCCGGGCGTCCGCCGCTCCGTCCGCGTCAAGGACCTCGGCCGCGTCGCAGACGGCTTCAAGGAAGTCCGGACGCTGACGCGCCTCAACGGGCAAGAAGCCGTCTTCTTCTACGTCCGGAAGCAGTCGGGCGGGAACACGGTGGACCTCGTCGACAAGGTGAAGGCCCGTCTCGGCGGCCTCTCCGAACGCCTTCCGGCGGACCTAAAGTTCCGCATCGTGAAGGACCAGGCCCGCTTCGTCCTCGATGATCTTCACGCCGTCCGGGAGAGCATCGTCCTGGGCGTCCTGTTCGCCATCCTCACGGTCTTCGTCTTCATGCGGGACTGGCGGTCCACGTTCATCGTCTCGCTGTCGCTCCCCGCGTCGCTCATCGGCTCGTTCTTCCTCATGTGGGCCGCCGGGTTCTCGATCAACATCATGACGCTCATGGCCCTCTCCCTTGTCGTCGGCGTCCTCATCGACGATTCGATCGTCGTCCGCGAGAACATCTTCCGCCACATGGAGCGTGGGGAGGACCCAGCCACGGCGGCCCGGAAAGGGACGCAGGAGATCGGTCTCGCCGTCATGGCGACGACGTTCACGATCGTCGTCGTCTTCCTTCCCGTCGCCTTCATGGGCGGGATGGTCGGCCAGTTCTTCAAGCAGTTCGGCCTCGCCGTCGTCTTCGCCGTCATGATCTCGCTCCTCGTGGCCTTCACGCTCGACCCCATGCTCTCCGCCTACTTCATGAAGCCGCTCTCCGATGTCCGCCACCATCGCCTCTTCCAGCGGTTCTCGGACGCGCTCGGCGATTTTTTCTCGGCCCTCGATCACCGCTACCGGGACGTCCTCGCCTGGGCCCTCGCCCACCGGGGAATGGTTGTCGGCGGCGCCGGCGGACTCTTCCTCCTCTCTCTCGGGCTCGTGTTTCTGATGGGCGGAGAGTTCGTCCCCAAAGAGGACAACGGGCAATTCAACGTGACGATCGAGACGCCGATCGGATCGTCCCTCGCCCACACCGATGCCATGACCCGGAAGGCCGAGGAGGTCCTGGCCCGCGACCCCGACACGCTGACCGTCTTTACGATCGTGGGCCCCGGCGAGATGGGGTTCTCCGCGTCAGGGGCGTCGGAGATCGTGAACCGGGCCATCCTGCGCGTCGAGGTCACTGACAAGAACAAGCGCCAGCGGAGTCTCCCGGAGCTCAAGGCCGACGTCCGGAAGGCCCTCCTCGCCCTTCCCGGGATGAAGGTCCGCGTAGAAGACGTCCCGTTCATCGAAGGGGGCGACGCCTATCCCGTTATGATGTACGTCCGGGGGGATGATCCCCAGACGCTCGCCGTCCTTGCCCAGCGCGCCCGGGAGGTCGTCCGCTCTACGCCCGGAACGGTCGATGTCGACACCAACCTGGAGGAAGGCCGGCCCGAGATCGAGGTCCGGATCAACCGGGACCGCGCCGCCGACTACCGGATCGGGGCGGCTCCCATCGCCGCCACCGTCCGCGCGCTCGTGGATGGGCACGTGGCGAGCCGGTTCCGCGAAGGAGACAAGGAGTACGATATCCGGGTGAGACTGCGCGACGAGGACCGCCAGGAGACCTCCGCCCTAGCCCGGCTCCTCGTAAGCTCGCCCGACGTCGCCCGCCCCGTGCCCCTCATGGAGGTGGCCGAGATCGCTCCCGGCGTCGGCCCGAGCAAGATCACCCGCGAGGACCGCCAGCGCCAGGTTCTCGTCACGGCCAACCTGGCCGACGCCCCCCTGGGAACGGTCGTCGGTTCGATCACGGAGAAAATGAAGGAGGCGGGTCTCCCGAAAGGTTATCGCTTCGGCTTCCTCGGCGAAGCGGAGCGGATGGAGGAGTCGTTCATCGCCCTGATGGCCGCCCTCGGGCTTTCCGTCGTTTTTATCTACATGGTCCTGGCCAGCCAGTACAACTCTTTCATCCACCCGTTCACGATCATGTTCTCGCTCCCGCTCGCCATCATCGGCGCCCTCATCGCTCTCTTTCTCGTCGGGACGCCCGTCGGCATGCCCCCCATGATCGGGATCGTCATGCTCATGGGCCTCGTGACCAAGAACGGGATCCTCCTTGTGGACTACACGAACACCCTCCGCGCCCGCGGCCTTCCCATGCGCGAGGCGATCCTCGAGGCCGGCCCGACGCGGCTCCGGCCGATCCTGATGACGTCGACCGCGATGATCCTCGGGATGCTCCCCGTCGCCGTCTCCAACGCCTCGGGTTCCGAGTTCCGCTCTCCCATGGCCGTCGCCATCATCGGCGGGCTGATCACCTCCTCCCTCCTCACACTCGTCGTCGTCCCCGTCGTCTACACCCTCTTCGAGGACTGCATGGCGTGGAAGCGCCGACGGAGAGCGTCTTCTCGCTAGCCGCTTGCAAGACAACCAACGGTTCTGTCATTCTTATAAACGGATACCTGATCGGGACGAGACCATCCACCCGCAGCCCTGCAACACGGATGTGACGGCGATCGGGAGGACACCATGGCGTTCAGCAGACGAGAATTCCTGGCGGCCGCGGCCGGCGGTCTTGCGGCGGCGATGGCTTCAGCGGACGAGCGCGGAGCTTCGGCGCAGTCGAAGGCTTCGCCTCAAGGATCGGCGGCCGGGAAGACGCGAGTCTCTCTCGTCAGGACCTCGGACAGGGCTTCCGGAATCGAGAGAGCGGTCGAACTCCTGGGCGTCAATCCGGTCAGCGGAAAGAACATCCTCCTCAAGCCGAACTTCAACACCGCGGACCCATTCCCAGCCTCGACCCACAACGATACCCTTGCCGGCCTGGTTCTCCGCCTGAAAAAGATGGGCGCAAGGAGCGTCACGATCGGTGAGCGGAGCGGGCCTCCCGAGACTTCCGACGTCCTGAGGGAGAAGGGAATCGACGATCTCTGCAAGAGGCTCGACGTCGGACTCATCAACTTCGAAGATCTTCCCCCCGACGGCTGGGTGAGGCGCAAGCCGAAGCACAGCCATTGGACGAACGGCTTCGACGTCGCCAGGCCGGTTCTCGAAGCGGAGTGCGTCGTATCGACCTGCTGTCTCAAGACGCATCGCCACGGCGGCGTGTTCACCATGTCGCTCAAGCTGGCCGTCGGCATCACCCACAAAGGGAACATGACCGAGCTTCACGCGTCCTTCCGGAGCATGCGAAAGATGATCGCGGAGATCAATCAGGCCTATGCGCCGTCCCTGATCCTGCTCGACGGCATCGAGGCCTTCGTGGACGGAGGCCCCGCCAGAGGAACCCGCAAAACGGCGAACGTTATCCTCGCCGGGACGGACCGGATCGCCATCGACGCCGTCGGCTTGGCGATCCTGAAAGATCTCGGCAGCAACAAGGCCGTCATGGGAAAGCGGATCTTCGATCAGGAGCAGATCGCAAGGGCCGTGGAACTCGGCCTCGGCGTCTCACGCCCCGGGGACATCGAAATATTCTCCGACGATGCGAACGGCAGGAAATACGCGGAAAAACTGACGGGAATACTGCGAAAAGCGTAGGGGCGCCACTAACGGCGCCCGCTTTGACCTTTGACCTTTGACTTTGGACCTTGGACGTCTCTCCTACAGCCAGGCGAATATCTTGTGCTGTGTGACGAGGTCGACGAAGCAGTCGTAGTCGCAGAGCTTGACGCCTTCGAGAATCTTCTCCTCGATGCCGCGCGCCTTGACGTCCGCCCGGATGGCGAAAACCGGGTGCTTCGCGATCATTTCCTTCATCAGCCCCTCGACCGAGGTCCCCTTCATGGCGGCGTACACGCCGTCCTCGTAGAGCATGATGGGGTCTTCCGCCTTGGCCACCCGGGCGCAGCTCTCGAAGTTCCTGAAGATGAAGGGCGACTTGTTGACCGTATGAAGCATCTTGACTCCTCGGAAAAAGAACGGGTCAGAATGAAAGCAGGACGTCCTGCTGTTCCATCAATTCGGCCACCTTCGAAATCGGGATGACCTCTGGCTGGATCACCAACTCGTCCACGGAAAGGCCCCTCTCCTTAAGGGACTCCTCGACAACGTAAATCTTCTCGATGCCGTAATCCTCGAGGACCCGGAACGTCGCCGAGAACTCCTTGACGCCCAGCTCCGACGTGTCCTGCCCCTTCTTGAGCGCCAGGACGGCGTCGTCCATGAAGATCGCCGAGAGATCCTGGTCGAAAGCACCCATGATGAGCTTGACCTCAAGACCCTCGTAGGCGTAGATCGACCCATGCGGGGCCCTGCGGTTGACGAACATGATCTTCGAAACTTTCTCTTCGTCGCTCACCCTTCCGCCTCCCCGTTGAAGAACCCCGCCTTGAAAGGCGGGGATTCTCCGACCTCAAAGGTACTTTTCGTTTTTTGCATTCGTGCGCCTTGACCCCGCCCCAAGGGGCGGGGATTGCAGCGCACTTTACGGTTCAATCGCCAAAGGTCACGAGACGGTCCGAGTCGACGGCCATCTCGAGAAGCTGTCCCAGCCCGGAGATCCGCGTGTTCGGCACGATGATTTCCGGCGTGATTCCCCGGCGCTTCGCCGCCGCGATGCAGACGACGATGTCGATCCCCTTGGCGCCGATCTCTGACCACCGCTTCGCGATATTCCGGTCGTCGCTCGGGGGCTCCATCAGCTTCGTCACGTTATAGACGCCATCGTGGTAGAAAAAGATGCCGCGGATCTCGTGCCCCTTGCGGAGCGCGGCCTCCACGAAGCGGTAGGCGCTGTCGCCCGCCTCGTGATGGTATGGACCTTCCAGGATCAGGATCGAGAACTTCATTTTTCCCCCGTCTTCGTTGTTTCCAGACCGTGGCGGGACGCGTCAAAACCGGGATTAAGTACCATTTCAACGCGCTCGCGTCAACGAAAAATCGGCGGGGGGAGCGGCTTCTCCATTCACCGATTCACCCATTCACCTATTCACCCATTCACCTATTCACCGATTCACCGTCTTCCGCCCTACAGCCCCGCCCCCATCCCCATGTCGATATACCCCGTCGGGCAGATCGCGGCGCAGATGTGGCAGCCCACGCACCGCTCGTACTTGGTAAACATCACCTCGCCGATCGGATTGTTCTTGATCTTGATGATCGCCTCCTGCGGACAGTAGATCTTGCACTGATCGCACTCGAAGCAAAGACCACAGCTCATGCACCTCGACGACTCCCCTTTCGCCTCGTCTTCCGTCGGGGCCTTGAGAATCTCGTCCCAGTCTTCTTCAATCTTGGTAACCGTTCGATGTGACCGCTCTAACTGCGGCTTGGGGGGAAAGTAGTAGGTCGCCAGCTTCTTGAATGGGATCGCATCCACCCGGGGGGCCGACTTCGGAAGGTCCTTCCCGTGGACGTAGAGATCGATCGCCTCGGCAGCTCTTCGTCCATGTCCGATCGCCGTCGTGAGAAGCGTCAGCGAAAGGATGTCCCCGCCCGCGAAGACTCCCGGCATCCCCTTGACCTGAAGGTTCCCGTCCGCCTGGGCCCAGGGTTTCCCCTGCCCGATGGGATCCAGTCCCGCCAGGTCCGTCGCCTGACCGATCGAGGCGACGACCGTATCGGCGTTGACCTCGAACTCCGTTCCCGGGACCGGCTTGTACCGGAGGAACGGGACGGGCGAGTTCCACCCTTCCTCGCCCTTCGCCTTCTTCTCCATCCTGACGCACTTGAGGCCCACGGCCCGGCCGTTCCGCTTCAGGACTTCGACCGTCCCGACGCATGTCTCCACCTTCGTCCCCTCGGCCACGGCGTCGTTGTATTCTCCCGGAAGCGCCTTCATGTCTTCGCGCCCAACACCGGAGAGGAGTACCGCCTCTTCCGCACCCAGGCGGAGGGCCAGGCGGACGACGTCCATGGCAACATCCCCGTCACCGATGGCGACGACCTTCTTCCCGATTTCTACCTTCCCACCCTTGTTGAAGGCAACGAGAAACTCGACGGCGTTCAGGACGTTCGGCGCGTCCGCGCCTGGAATCGGCAAGTCCCGCCCCTTCTGGGCGCCGATGCCGATGAAGACGGCGTCGAATTCCTTCCGGATCTGGTCGAGCGTGACGTCTTTCCCGATCCGTGTGCCGGTCCGGACTTCGATTCCCATGTCGATGATCCGATTGATCTCGGCGTCCAAGACGTTTCGGTCGAGCCGGTACCCCGCGATCCCGAGGCGCATCATTCCCCCGAGATACGACTCGGCTTCGAAAATCGTGACCGCGTGTCCCCGGCGGCGGAGCTGATAGGCGCACGAGAGGCCCGCCGGGCCCGCCCCCACGACCGCGATCTTCTTGCCCGTGGAGACCGCCGGCTTCTCGAATGAGAGTCCCTTCCTGATCGCATACTCGCCGATAGCATGCTCGACAGCGTTGATCCCAACCGTCTTGTCGAGAGACTGCCGGTTGCAGGCCGACTCGCAGGGCGCCGGACAGAGACGCCCCATCGCCGAGGGGAACGGGTTCGTCTCAGTAAGGAGCCGCCAGGCGTCGGCCATCGGATCGGCCGACTTGCGGAGGCCGCGGAGGATGTTGTGATACCCCCGGATATCCTCGCCCGCCGGGCACGCGTTCGTGCACGGGGGCAGGCGCCGGACATAAACCGGACACTTATGGCTGTGGTCGCCGAACGCGACAATCCGCTGTTGACCAGCTTCAGTCGAATACGGCGGGAATTCGTACTCCAGCGCCGATCTCAGGATCTCGTTCATAACTGCCATGACAGACTCCTCATATGCCCGCGGGAACGACGATGTCCCCGGCTATCGCATTTCAAACTCCGAACTCCAAACCCCGAACTGCCTTCCTATTCCTTCCCGCCCAGGACGATCGCGTTGCTCACGAGCTGATGGACGCCGCCGATCGTTTCCCGGGGGACCTTGTAGTACGGCATGATCTTCGTGAACTGCGCTTTGCAGATGGCGCAGATGCTCGCCATGTAGTTCACGCCGTCCGAGTCCATGACCCGTTTGAGCGCCTGCATCCGCGGCATGGCGCCCTTCACCCGCAGATCGAGAAGCTCGTCGGTCAGAAGACCGCCGCCGCCGCCGCAGCAGAACGTCCGGTCCCGGGTCGTCCCCGGATCCATCTCGACGAACTTCTTGGCGACCGCCTTGACGATCCCGCGGGGAATCTCGAACTGCCCGCCCGGCTGGTCTCCCATCCGGGACGCGCGCGCCACGTTGCAGGAATCGTGGAACGTGACCGTGTACTGGTCGTTCGCCGTCGGATCGAGCTTGAGCGCGCCCCGGTTGATGAGGTCGTACGTCACCTCGCAAACGTGCTGAGGAACGGGATACCGCGAATCCAGGAAGTCCCACGGACCGGCGAGCGTGTTGAGGAAACTGTACGCCACGCGCCAGGCGTGCCCGCACTCCCCGATGACGATCCGCTTCACGCCCAGGTCGATCGCGGCCTTACGGATCCGCTGGGCGATCTTGCGCATGTTGTCGTAGTTCCCGATGAAGAGACCGAAGTTCGCCGCCTCGGATGCGTACGAGGAAAGCGTCCAGGAGATCCCCGCCTGGTGGAAGACCTTGGCGTATCCCACGAGGCCCTCGACGTGGGGCTCCGAGAAGAAATCGGCCGACGGCGTGACCAGCAGGACATCCGCGCCCTTCACGTTCAGGGGGAGCTTGACGTCCACGTTCGTCGATTCCTTGGCCTCCTCCTCCAGCGTCTCCAGCGTGTCGGCCAGGGCCCGATCGGGGATCCCCAGGTTGTTCCCGATCGTCTGGACCTTGCCGATGATCTCGTTGGAATACTTCTGCCCCATCCCGATGGAATCCATGATCTCCCGGGCAGCCATGGATATCTCGGCCGTGTCGATCCCGTACGGACAGAAGACCGAACACCGCCGGCACTGGGAGCACTGATGGAAATAGACGAACCACTCCTTGAGGACGTCTTCGGTCAGATCCCTCGCCCCGACCCACCCAGGAACGTACTTCCCGCCCGGCGTGAAGTAGCGCCGGTAAACGCTTCGCAGGAGCTCCTGCCGCGCCACGGGCATGTTCTTGGGATCGCCCGTGCCGAGGAAGTAATGGCACTTGTCCGTGCAGGAGCCACACTGGACGCAGATATCCAGGAAAACTTGCAGAGAGCGGTACTTCGACAGGAGGTCCCGCATCTTTTCGATCGCGCGCTCCTGCCAATCGTCCACGAGCTTGCCCGGGAATCCGATCTTCGTCATGTGGGCTTCCCCCGCGACGTGCGGGCGGATTTCGGCGGACGCTCCCTCGGACACAGCGGGAACTTCGATTCGACCTGTCAGCTCAGGCGCTTTGATGTCGGCCAAGGTATCCCCTCCTCTCTCTCGAAAGCGTTCCGACTACTGGCTGGCCCACGGGGTCACGTGTCGGACCTCCCGCGGGTTGTCGGGCTGGCTGCGGGTCGGGCTGAAGAAGATCCCGCCGACGTGCAGGAGCTTGCTGAACGGGAAAACCATCATCAGCGTCATCACCAGGGTGAAGTGAAACAGGAAGAGCGGGTCTCCCAAGGGCGCCGGCGCGAAGGGATGGCCGGGGTTCAGGCCGAACACGAAGTGGTGAACGGCGTCGACGTCGGGCTCCCAGACGTACTTCATCAGGACCCCCGAGCCGCCGATCCCCAACAGCAGGAGGAGGATGGCGTAGTCGGCCGCGTACGATATGTACCGCGTCCGCTCGACCCAGGCCCTGCGGGCGAGGAGCCCGATGACGGCGATCGGAAAGAGCGGACCGAGCCGGAACGTGGCGTCCCAGAACGGCCGGATCAGGTCGCTCGCCGCGGGCCCGAGGGCCGTGAAGTCGAGGTCCGAGCCGCCGACGGGAACCCCCAGCGGAACGACGGCGTGGCGCATCAAAGCCACCGCAATCGACAGGTGCATGAGATATCCGAAGAACCACGTCCAGCGGTTCCCCCGGAAGAGGCTCTTGAAAAACAGCACCTCTCCCGCCACGCGCGCCGCCGCCCCGCCCGTCGTCGTTGGCGCGGGAGTCGTCGGGATTATGAGCGGGTTCGGCGTCCGAAGCCAGCTCCAGAGCTTCCAGCCGAAACCGAGCGCGAATACCGCGCCGGCGAAGTAAGCCAGACCGACGAAGAACCAGGAAATCGGGTTCATAGTCACCCCCCCCAGATTTCAAATTGAAAATTTCGAATTTCAAATTTCCAATTTACAATTTCCAATTCCTGTTTTTCCGGCCTCACCTGGCGTCAGCCGGCCTGGTATTTTATACGCAACCGGTCGGTTTGGGAAGACCCGCGATCTTGCAGGCCTGCTTGCCCGGACCGAGGGGGAAAAGCTCGTAGAGGTACTTGTTGCTTCCCTTCTCCGGCCCCAGCGCCTTGGCGACCGCCTTCGTGAGCACGCGGATCGCCGGGGCGATCTGATACTCCTGGTAGTACTCCCGAAGAATGTTGACGATCTCCCAGTGTTCCGGGGTCATCGCTATCCCTTCCTGCTGGGCCAGCTCCTCTGCCACTTCCGATGTCCACTGGTCGAGCTGCAGGAGATAACCTTCCTCATCGACCTCGACGTTCTGTCCCGCCATCACCGCTTCCATTCTCTTCCTCCTTCTTGGTGTGTGATATTCGACTAAAACCGGATGTGCGCGCTCTTGTTGAAGCTCACGCGCGCCAGCCGGTAGTTGTCGATGTGCCACTTGGTGAACGGAAGTCCGGTCACCTCGAAGAACCGCTTCCACCCGATCCGGTCCACCCACTCCCCCAGGCGCTCCCACGGATGTCCCCCCTCCTTGTAGGCGCGGAGGATCCGCTTCACTACGTCCGCCACTTCGGGCCACCGCGGGGGATTGTTCGGGAGACCGAAAGCGGCCAGCTTCATGTTCGTCGGCTTGGAGCGGGCGTTCGAGTGCTTGCCGCCCACCCAGACGGCGAGCTTGGAGTGCTCGGGATGGTTGATCTCCATGGCCGGGCAGGCCCCGAAGCAGGCCCCACAGCAGATGCACTTGGCCTCGTCGACGATCAGCGTGGGTTTGCCGTGCATCGTCGCCGGGCGGATCGCCGCCGTGGGACAGCGCGCCACTACCTTGGGCCGCTCGCAGATGTTGTTGAGGATGTCGTGGTTGATCCTGGGCGGGCGCGTGTGCTGGATGATGACGGCCAGGTCGTTCTGCCCCCCGCAGTTTATCTCGCAGCAGGAGGTGGAAAGCCGAACCCGGTTCGGCATCTCCTCGCGCTTGAACTCGTCGATCAGCTCGTCCATGAGGGACTTCACGACGCCCGAAGCGTCCGTCGCCGGAATGTCGCAGTGGAGCCAACCCTGAGTGTGCGCGATCGCCGAGACGGAATTTCCCGTTGCGCCCACCGGGTGCCCGATCTTCTCCAGGTCCGTGATGAGCGGATCCACGTTGGCGGGGTCCGCGATCAGGAACTCCACGTTGTTCCGGACGGTGAAGCGAAGATGCCCTTCGCTGTACCTGTCCGCGAGATCGCAGAGCCGCCGGACGCCGTCCACGGTCATCTGCCGCGTCGTGCCCGCCCGGACGGTGGAGAGCGCGTCCCCGCTCTTGGCCACGTGCTTGAGGACGCCCGGCCGGGGCCGCTCGTGGTACTTCCACTTCCCGTAGTTCTTGATGGCCAGCGGGTGAAGGAACTTCATCGGGTCCGGCGGACCGGACTCGACCGTCTTCCATGCTGTTGCTTGAGCTTGTGCGGACATTGCTGTTCTCCCTCACTCAAGTCCGACGGCCGCGACGGCGAACGGACCCGCTTCATCAACGATTAACGATTGACCCTTGACGATTGACCGTTGACCCTTGCGTCAGTACTCCGCCTTGAAGAACGGGTTGTCGCGAGGGGCCTCGACCATGTCGATCGTCGGCTCGATCCCCATCCCGTCCAGGAACGACTGCATCCCCACGCGCTCGATCGTCTCGCCGATCCGCTCGTGGTCGAGCGCGTTGTCGGCCCACCACTCGATCATCCGGGTCCCGAAGTCGACGAGCTTCTCCAGGTCCTCGTCGGTCTCGAGCTTCATGAAGGGAACGATCATCGAGCCCAGCATGTTCCCGACCTTGAGGTGGCCCTTGCCGCCGACGAGGATCGTCACGCCCCGGTCGCCGCCGGGCGAGAGGGCTTTCGTGAGAGCGTTGATGCAGTGCATGCAGCGGACGCAGTCCCTGTTGTCGATCTCGATCTCGCACCCCTTGAGCCGGATCGCCTTCGTCGGGCACATCGCGACGACGCTGTTCTGGATGTAGTCGGCCCCGAGCTGGTCGACGTACTTCCCAACCTCGGCTTGGTCGATCTCGATGTCCCCCCGCCACGTGCCGATCACCGCCACGTCAGAGCGCATGATGCTGTTGGTGCAGTCGTTGGGACAGCCCGAGAACTTGAACTTGAACTTGTAGGGCAGGGACGGACGGTGCGTCAGATCGACGAAGTGCGTGAGAAGCTTGTGGTGGACGCCCAGCGTATCGTAGCAGGCCTGCTCGCACCGGGCGGGACCCACGCAGGAGGCCGACGTCCGGAGGGTCGGGCCGGCGCCTCCCAGGTCCCAGCCGAGCCTGTTCAGCTCGTCGAAGCACTCCTGCACCTTGGCCTGCGTGATCCCCTGGAGCATGATGTCGCCCGACTGCCCGTGGAGGGCCACGACCCCGGACCCGTGCTTCTCCCAGACGTCGCACATGTCGCGAAGAGACTTGGACGTGTAATGGAGGCCGGGCGCGGGCTGGACGCGAAGCGTGTGGAATTCCGCCGCCTCAGGGAACTTGTCGGAGATGATCGAGAAGCGCGCGATGATCCCGGCGCCGTACCCCCGGACGCCGACCGTTCCGCCCTTCCAATACCCCGTCTTGGTCTCGTAGGAGTACTCGAGCTGATCCAGGACACCGCGGAGCATCGTGTTCCGCGTGCGGTTCGCCAGCTCCTTGAAGCCCGTGACGAAGCTCGGCCAGGGTCCCGTCTCGAGACGGTCGAGGAGCGGAGTCTCGTGCAGGAATCCGCCGTTCGACTTCGCCTTACCGGCCCCCTTCTTATCTTCCAGGGTTGAGCCCTTGGGTGTCATTCGTTTTTCCCTCCAGTCCCCCGCACGGGGACAACGCCTTGCGACTGGCTCTGCCTGACAAACTCGACAAACCGCTCCGCCCACATGGGAGTCCCCACGCTGTGAATGTGCGCGTAGGACGCGACAACGTTCCGCCAGACGATCCCGTCGTGGCGCCCGTCGATCCCGTGGCCGCGAACAACCTTATAGGCGAACTCCGCGCCGTTCAGGTTAACGACTTCGGAGTGGTGAAATTCATGCGCCTTGATCCGCCCCTTCGAGACAGCTCCGCCCAGCGGCCAGGGGCTCCGGCCCGTTTCTTCGATCAGCATGTACCCGTGCCCCTGGGGCCTGGCGGTCATCCGAATATCGCATGGGAGGGCGCCGACCATCTGTCTGACCGTCCCCTCCCAGCGGATCTCCCGCGCGAGGTACATTAGGCCGCCGCACTCCGCGTACACCGGCAGCCCGGCTTCGATGGCGGCCCGAATCTCCGCCCGGAGCGAATGGTTAGCTTCCAGCCGGTCCATGAAGACCTCCGGGAAACCGCCGCCGATGAAGAGTCCGCTCACGGAAGGAAGATGCGGATCGGCGATCGGGCTGAAAGGAACGAGCTCGGCCCCGGCGTCCTGGAGCGCTTCGAGGTTTTCGGGATAGTAGAAGGTGAAGGCTTGGTCTGATGCGATTCCGATCCGGACTTTGGCGGAGGAGAAGCGGTCGGGCGAGGCGGAAGATCGATCGGGCGGACAACAGCTCGAAATTAGAGGCGGAGAGCTTCCCACGATGGCGAAGATCCGGTCCAGATCGACGCAACGCGAGACGACCTCCGCGATCGCCGCGATGATCGAGGAGGCCCCCGTCTCCTCCTTCGCCGGCAGGAGCCCCAGGTGCCGTTCGGGAATGACGACTTGCGGAAGGCTGGGAATCGCGCCCAGTACCTCGACATCCGTGTACTTCTTGAGCGCCGCCCGGAGTTTCGCCTCGTGGCGGGGCCCGCCGACCCTGTTCAGGATAACGCCCGCGATCGGAAGGCCCGGATCGAACTGCCGGTATCCCATGAGGAGCGGGGCGATCCCCCTGTTCATCCCGTGGCAGTCGACCACCAGGACGACGGGCGCGTCCAGGAGCCTCGCTAGGGTCGCGGTGCTCCCCTTGCCGTCCACGTCGATGCTGTCGAAGAGCCCGGCATTTCCCTCGATGAGGCTGACCTCGGCCCCCTCCGCTCCGCGAGAGAAGACGGAGAGAAGGTTTTCCTCACCCATCAGGTAGTGATCGAGGTTGCGGCAAGACCGGCCGGATGCGGCCGAGAGCCACATGGGATCGATGTAGTCGGGTCCTTTCTTGAAGGCCTGCACCTTGCGGCCGAGGCCTGCAAACGCCGCGCACAGACCGATGGCGACGGTTGTCTTCCCCGAACTGCGATGCGCCGCCGAGATGACGATCCGCGGCATTTTCACGAAGGCCCCTCCAAGAACGCCCGTATTCAAGACATTTCAAACCGTTAGATCAAAGACAACCCTTGGTCCGCCTGCCCCGCAACGACGTAACGCTTTGATCCGCAAAGGATATACAGCATGGCTTTGTTCTCAGCGCCGGCTTCTCCATCCGACTTCCGGTTGGACGTCAGCCGATAAGATTGTATACAATCTACTTACCGTTTATCATGCGACCGCCCTCCAGTCAACAGAAAAAACCGCAAACGCCGTTCTAAAAACCTGATATTTCATATAGTTCCATGTGCCCAGTCCGGCGCCGCGCCGACCATGGAAAGATACAGATTCTCCAAACCATGTTTGAAACTTATGGGTCTGCATGCAATCCGCCGACGCTTAAGCGAAACTTATCGGCTTATTTGGCAATGACTCGAGCCTTCCCACTCCTTCCGAAAGGCCGCACCCTACTCGTACCGAAGAGCCTCAATCGGGTCCAGGCGGGCCGCTCGACGGGCCGGCTCCACGCCAAAAAAGACCCCGACGGCAACGGAGAAGAAAAATGCGAGGGTCACGGACCAGAGGGAGACGCGGGTGGGAATGGCCGAATAGAAGAGGGGGATGGAGTACGCGATCCCGCCGCCGACAATGATCCCGATGACTCCGCCGATGAGAGAGAGAATCACGGCCTCGAAGAGGAACTGCTGGAGGATGTCGATCCGGCGCGCGCCCACCGCTTTCCGGATGCCGATCTCCCTCGTCCGCTCCTTCACCGAGACGAGCATGATGTTCATGATGCCGATCCCGCCCACGACGAGCGAAATCCCGGCGATTCCTCCGAGGACGCCCGTGAGGATCGTGAGGATAGTGTCCATCGTCGACATCATCGCCCTCTGGGTGATGATCGTGAAATCCTCCTTCCCCGCGTGTCGCTTGATCAGGACATCCTTGATCTGGCGGATGGCGAGGTCAACCTCCTCCGCGCGCTCGGCCGCGGCGAGGATCTCATGGAGGGCGTCCGTGTCGTAGAGTTCCATGGCGCCCGTCACCGGGATGAAGACGATGTCGTCGATGTCGAACCCGAGCGTCATTCCTTTCGCCTGCATGATCCCCACGACGCGGAACTTGGCGTCGGCGATCGTCACCCGCGCCCCCAGCGCCGGACGATCGCCGAACAGCTCACGGTACACCGTGCGCCCGAGAACGACGACCTTGGACTTCGTGTCCACGTCGGCCTGCGTCACGAAATCACCGATCTCCACGAAGAGGTTCCGGACGCGGGGAAACTCGGGCGCCGTTCCGATGATCATCGTGTCCCGCGAGAGGTTTTCGAACTTGACCTTCCCGGAGCCCAAGACGACGGGGACCGCGTCCGAGACGGCGTACGCCCGCCGCTTGATCGCCTTGGCGTCCTCGTAGGTCAGCTTGTGGACCGAACCGGCCGCCGGAGGATGGAAGCCGCCGGCCGTGGAGGTCTTTCCCGGCTGGATGGCCAGCAGGTTCGTCCCGATCCCCGTCAGCTCCTTCTCGATGTAGGCGCGGGCCCCCTCCCCGATCGACACGAGGAGGATCACGGCCGCGACGCCGATGATGACGCCGAGCATCGTGAGGGCCGAGCGGCCCGGGTTGGCCCGCAAGGCGACGACGGCGATCCGTGAGGATTCAAGAACGTTCATCTTCTCGATTCACCGCTCATCGATTCACCCATTCACCGATTCACCGGCTCTTTCCCTCGTATCCTCCACGATCTGCCCGTCTCGGAGGACGATCCGGCGGCCGGCGTGCCCGGCGACGGACGCATCGTGCGTCACGACGAGGATCGTGAGTCCCTCGGCGTGAAGCCGGTCGATCAGCGCCATGATTTCCGCCCCGGAGCGGGAGTCGAGGTTCCCCGTCGGCTCGTCGGCGAGGAGGAGAAGCGGCCGCGTGACGAGGGCGCGCGCGATGGCGACCCTCTGCTGCTGGCCGCCCGAAAGCTCCATCGGCGTGTGGAACATCCTGTCGGCCAATCCCACCTGCTTCAGGATGTCCATGGCCCGCGCCCGGCGCTCCGCGCCCGAAATGGACTGGTAGACGAGGGGAAGCTCGACGTTCTCCAGGGTCGTCGCCCTCGGAAGGAGCTGGAAGGTCTGGAAGACGAACCCGATCCGCCGGCCGCGGATCGCCGCCAGATCGTCGTCCGACAGGTTCTCCACTTCCCGTCCCGCGAACTTGTAGACGCCGGCCGTCGGGCGGTCCAGGAAGCCGATCACGTTCATGAGCGTCGACTTTCCCGACCCGGACGCTCCCATGATCGCCATGTATTCCCCGGTCTCGACCGAGAGCGTGATCCCCGCTAGGGCGGCGACGTCGACCAGCCCCGTCCGGTAGACCTTCGAGACTCCTTCCATGTCGATCAGAGCGGCCATACGTTGGTTTCGGGTTTCGGGTCTCGGGTCTCGGGTTTCGGACCTTGACTCACAACTCCCAACTCCTAACTCCCAGCTCCTAACTCCCAACTCCCAACTCCTAACTCCTAACTCCTAACTCCTAACTTCCCTTCATCACCCTTCCACGGCAGTCCCGGCCGCCCTCACGCCGTCCCCCATCCCGCTGACGTCCGGCGTGAGGATGACCTGCTCCCCTTCGGCCAGACCTGATTCCACGACTGTCACGTTCCAGTTGGACAGGCCAATCCGGACGGGCGTCGCGACGGCCCGCCCGCCGATCAGCCGGTAGACGATCTTCTCGCCCTTCCTGTCCACGACGGCCGGCGTCGGGACGGAAATCGCCCCCGCGACCTTCTTGGTAAGGATCTCCACGTCGGCGCTCATGCCGGGCTTCACGGGCGGAGCGGGCGGGCGGAACCGGCTCCGGGTCTCGAACGTCCTCGTCTCCAGTTTGCCGCCCGTGACGACAGGCGAAATCCTGTCGACGACAGCCTCGAATGTCTGGCCCGGAAACGCGTCGATCGTCACCTTGACCGGCTGGCTCAGGGAGAGACGGCCCACGTCCACCTCGTCGATCGTCGAGGAGATGTAGAGCCGGGCCGGGTCCACGATCGTGACGATCGGTTTCCCGACGGTCACAAGCTCCCCCGTCTGGACGGGCCGGATCGAGATCACGCCGTCGAACGGCGCGCGGAGAACGGAGTATTTTTCGTACTGGGCGGCCGCCTCGTCGAGTCCCGTCA
Organism: Nitrospiria bacterium; assembly: GCA_919903025.1. Lineage (GTDB taxonomy): Bacteria > Nitrospirota > RBG-16-64-22 > RBG-16-64-22 > RBG-16-64-22 > RBG-16-64-22. The sequence continues at coordinate 21,655 of CAKKSE010000052.1, forward strand.
CCAGGGCCTTGGCGGCGTCCCGCCCCTTCTTCGCGGAATCGACTTCCTGCTGGGAGACGTATCCCTTCGCGAAGAGGTCCTGGAGCCTGGCGTACGTCCGCTCGGCCTCCGTCAGGGTCGCCCGCGCCTGGTCCCGCTCCGCGAAGATGCGCGCGGTCTCTTCGGAGAGATCGAGACGGACCACGATCTGCCCCCGGGTGACCAAGTCCCCTTCCTCAAACGGAAGATGCGTGATCCGGCCGTTCCGTTGCGCGGAGATCGTTATTTCGTTGTCGGATCGGATGGTGGAGGTGGTGGTGGGAAAGACGGAAACGACCATGTCGGCGCGCTTGAGAACGGCGTACTTGACGGACACGGGATTGGGCCTGAGCCAGAGCCAGAGTCCGACGCCAACGATCATCACGGCCGCCGCAACGACCAGATACACCCGAAGACGCGCCATCAAGAAGCCTCCCGCTTGAGCCTGATTCAAGAGAACTCGAAACGGCGTTTGCATTCCAGCGTCCCGGTCCCCGCCGATCTTTGAAAAATCTTATCCCCGAATGAGCCCAAATAATACAACAAGTCTTCCCGCGGAGTTAGCAGGAATCGAACCCAGCCCTCGGAGGAAAGAATGATTCAATTGCCGGATTGAACTCTTCGGGAAAAGGGATAATCTTTCCAGTGTGAAGACCCCAAAACGCCCAAAGCGAGCGAAGCGTCCGAACGCGGCCGAGGTCCCCCCCGGCAGCGCGCTCCTCACGCGGGCCGAGGTCGCCGTTATGTTTCACGTCTCCCCCGCCACCGTCGCACGCTGGGCCCGGGAAGAGCGTTTGGTCCATGTCACGACGCTGGGCGGGCAGAGACGATACCCTTGCGGCGAGGTAATGCGCCTGGCGCGGGCGATGGGTTTCTCCGTATCGCTCGTTCGCGGCTCCCGAGCCAGGCTGAAGTGACCGTCCATTTCTCCGACTTCGAGAGGAGACACCCATGGAGACGAACACGAAGTACCGCCTGACGCTCGTATCCGCCGGAATTGGGTTGTTGCTCGGCGTCTACGCGGTCGTCATGATCCTCGTCAAGGGACACGCGGGCACGACCAACACGTCGAGCCTCTCTCCCTGGGGCCTGCAGATCATCACGTACATCTATATCGTCCTCATCGGCACGGGATGCACGTTCATCAACTTCTTCGGCCACATCTATCGCGAGGAAGAATTCAAACCCGTCGCGACAAGGGTGAGCTTCCTGGCCATCCTCATGGTTTTTGCCGGGCTCGGCGCGCTGGTGACGGAACTCGGCAAACCGTGGAGGATCCTGAACTTCGCTCTCTCCCCCAACGTCACATCCCCCATGTGGGGGATGTTCTTCTTCTATAACGTCTATATCGTCTTCATCGTCCTTGAATATCTTTCCCTGCGGAAAGGCAGGGTGAAACCCTGGATCATGTGGGGCGCGTTCCTCTCGGCCATCGCCACGTACATCACGATGGGATCGATCTTCGCCATTTCGGAAGCGAGGCCTTACTACTTCGGCGCCCTGACCGCCGTCTATACCCCGATCGTCGCCTTCCTCACCGGATGCGCCCTCGTCATGCTCGCCATTCTGCTCGGCAAGGATGCGAATCCGCGCCTGCAAGCCTCCTTGGAGCCCGTCCGGCGGCTCATGCTCGTCGCACTCGGTCTCGTTCTGCTGACCGGCCTCTGGAGGTTCATTATTGGCAGCTGGGCCATGGCGGAAGGTTACGAAGTGTTTGCGATCACGGCGCCGCGCTTCCTTATCGTCGGAGTCGTGTTCGGCATTCTTCTCCCGGCCGTCCTCGCGTTCACTCGGAAGACGTCCAATCTCTTCCTCGCGGCTGTCACGGTGCTCGTCACGCAGTTCGTCTCCCGGTACGATTTCGTCCTCGACGGCTTCCTCGTTCCGGTGTTCCGGGGCCTTTCCGACCCGCCGTTCGTCCACTACACTCCCGCTCTTAACGAGGTCCTCATCGCCGTCGCCGCGGCGTCGTTCGTCTTGTTCTTCTACGCAATCGCCGAGAAAAAAGGCGCGCTCGAATCAACGCTCTCTCAGGAGGGATGAGATCATGGAGCGCAGAGAAGCCATCAAGGACATAGGAACGATCGTCGCGGGGGCGGCGTTGGCGGCCTCCCTCGACTTGGCCGTCTCGACCGAGGCCGAGGCGAAAGAGACGCCGGAGGTCTCCCTTCCGGGGCCGGCGCCGGACGAGGACGTCATCATCACGATGCAAAGGGACCTCCTCAAGGCCCTCAAGAAGCCGCTGAAAGACAGGAAATGGTCGATGACGATCGACCTGCGGAAGTGCATCGGATGCCACGCCTGCACGGTGGGCTGCATCGCGGAGAACAAGCTCCCGCCGGGCGTCGTCTACCGCCCCGTTTCCGAGGAGGAGATCGGCGCATCGCCCAACGTTGCGATCCGGTTCCTGCCGCGCCCCTGCATGCAGTGCGACAATCCTCCCTGCACGGTCGTCTGCCCCGTCAAAGCAACCTGGAAGAGGGAAGACGGCATCGTGGTCATCGACTACGATCAATGCATCGGCTGCCGGTACTGCCTCGTCGCGTGCCCCTACGGGGCGAGGTCGGCCAACTCGGGGGACCTCTACACCGACGGCACGCCGCACCGCGAGGCGTACGAGACTTCTCCCACGTACGAATACGGACGGAAGCGCGTCCGGAAAAGCCACTTCTCTTCCCCAGTCGGCAACGCCATGAAGTGCCACTTCTGCAGTCATCGGCTCGACGCGGGAATGCTGCCCATGTGCGTTACAACGTGCGTCGGCCGGGCGACGTACTTCGGCGACGTTCGTGACCCCGACAGTGTCATCGCGAAGGTCACGTTCAAGCCCAACGCCTGGAAGTTCAAGGAAGGGCTCGGCACCAAACCATCTGTCACGTATCTCCTTTGAGACTGGAGGCCCGCCGTGAAACGCACAAAAGGAGTTTCGAGGCGAGATTTCTTCAAGACAGGCGTCTTCCTGGGAAGCGGCCTGTTGACGACGAGCTGTTCGCCCAGATCCGTCGAGGGCGGGAGTTACGACCTCGCCAAGCCGGAGAACATCCTTTACTCCGCGTGCCTTCAATGCAACACGGGCTGCGGGATCAAGGTGAAGATCATCGACGGCGTCGCGTCCAAGATCGACGGGAGCCCCTACAATCCGTACAACCTCGTCCCCCATTTGAAGTTCGGCACGGATCCGAAGATCGTCTCGAAGATCGACGCGCCCCTCTGCCCGAAGGGGCAGGCCGGGATTCAGACGGCCTATGACCCGTATCGCCTTCGGACCGTTCTCAAGCGCGCCGGCCAGAGGGGCGAGAACAAGTGGAAGACCATCCCGTTCGACCAGGCGATCTCCGAGATCTGCGAAGGCGGCCTTCTCTTCAAGGACGTCCCGGGCGAGGAGAAACGGACCGTCACCGGTCTGAAGGGCATCTACGTCCTCAAGGACAAGGACGTCATGAAGGAAATGGGCAAGGCCGTCTCGGAGATCATGCAAGCCAAGGAGGCGAACAAGAAGAAGGAGCTGGTCGCGGCGTTCAAGATCAGGTTCAAAGACAACCTTCACGCGCTCATCGATCCCGACCATCCCGATTTGGGGCCGAAGAACAACCAGTTCGTCTTCATGTGGGGGCGGCTCAAGGGGGGACGAGGCGACCTGATCAAGAGGTTCGCGTCCGACGCCCTCGGATCCGAGAACGCCCACGGCCACACGACCGTCTGCCAGGGGTCCCTCTATTTCTCCGGCAAGGCCATGTCGGAGCAATGGGTCTTCGACGCGAAGGACAAGAAAGTCAAGTGGACGGGCGGAAACAAGTTCTACTGGCAGGCCGAACTCGAGAACGCCCGGTTCGTCGCCTTCGTGGGCGCCAACATCTTCGACGCGAACTACGGGCCGACGAACCGGATGTCGCGTCTCATGCAATCCGTTTCTTCGGGAGGCCTGAAGTACGCGATCATCGACCCCCGCTTCTCCAAGGGCGCTTCCAAGGCGGACCGGTGGATTCCCGTCAAACCGGGCGAGGACGGGGCGTTCGCGCTCGGCGTGATCCGGTGGATGATCGAGAACAACCGGATCAACGCGGCCTATCTCCGGAACGCGAACAAAGGGGCCGCGAAGAAGAACAACGAACCGAACTGGACGAACGCATCCTGGCTGGTCAGGATCGACAACGACAAGCCGCAGGCTTTCCTGAGAGGGGAAGAGATCGGCTTCCCCGCCGCCCGGAAGCAGTATACGGACAAGGAGACCGGCGAAACGACCCCCTATGACTACCCGCTCATGGTCGTGATGCACGGAGGCAAGCCGGCGGCCTTTGATCCCTACAAGGACGACAGCGCCGTCGAAGGAGACCTGTTCGTCGACACGGTCATCAAGGGGGTCCGCGTGAAGTCCTCGCTCCAGATCATCAAGGAGGAGGCGTTCTCGAAGTCCCTGGACGAGTGGGCGCGGATCTGCGGCGTCTCCGTGGACGACATCGTGTACATCGCGAGGAATCTCACCTCGCACGGCCGGAGGGCCGTCGCGGACCTGCATCGGGGCGTCTCCCAGCACACGAACGGGTTCTACAACGTGATCTGCTGGAACACGGTCAACGCCCTCATTGGCAACTACGATTACCGGGGCGGTTTCATCAAAGCGTCCACCTACAACTACACGGGCGACAAGACCGTCAAGGTGAAGACGCCCGCGGGCAAGGAAGAACAGAAGACGGAACAGCCGTTCAACTTCAAGAAAATGGCGCCCGGCAAGCTGTCTCCCTTCGGCGTTTCGGTCATCCGGCACGGGGTCAAGTACGAAGATTCCACGCTCTTTTCCGGCTACCCGGCCAAACGCCCCTGGTTCCCGCTTGCAAGCGACATCTACCAGGAGATCATCCCCTCCATCGGCGACGCCTACCCGTACCCCGCGAAGGCCCTCGTGCTTTACATGGGGAGCCCCGTGTACGCCCTGCCCGCCGGGCACACGACGATCGAGGTCTTGAAAGACGTCGCCAAACTGCCGCTCTTCATCACGATCGACATCACCGTCGGCGAGACGTCCCTCTACGCGGACTACATTTTCCCCGACCTCACGTATCTGGAAAGATGGGAGATGCAGGGGTCCCACCCGAACATGCCGTTCAAGGTCCAGCCCGTCCGACAGCCGGTCATCCCGCCCATTCCCGAAACCGCCAAGATCTTCGGCGAGGAATACCCGATCTCCCTCGAAGCGTTCATCCTCGGCGTCGCCGAAAAACTGAGGCTCAAGGGGTTCGGTCCCGACGGTTTCGGAAAGGGCGTCCCCTTCACCCACCCGGATCACTACTATCTGAGGGCCATCGCGAACGTCGCGATCGAGGGTCTCACGGACGGGAAAGAGGTCCCCAGCGCCTCGGACGACGAGATGAGGCTCTTCACCGAATGCCGAAGGCACCTGCCGAAGAGCGTTTTCGACTTCGACCGATGGCGAAAGGCCGTCGGTGACGACCTCATCAAGAAGGTCGTCTACGTGCTGAACCGCGGCGGCAGATTCGAGGAATACGAGAAGGCGTGGGACGGCGAGAAGGTCAAGCACAAGTACGGCACGCTGATCAACCTCTACCAGGAGAAGACGGCCAAGGTGAAGAACTCCATGACCGGCAAGTCCCTGAAGGGGTACGGGCAATACCTGCCGCCTTTCAGGGACGTGACGGACAAGCCGATCGACGACGAGAAGGAGGGGTACGACCTCGTCCTGATCACATCGCGGACGATTCTGCACACGAAGTCCAGGACGGCGACGAACTACTGGCTCAACGCCATCCTGCCCGAGAACTACGTCTACATCCATCAGAAGGACGCCGCGAGGCTCGATCTCCGGGACGGAGACGCCGTCAAGGTCGTCTCCAAATCGAACCTCGATGGCGTCTGGGACATCGGACCGTACAGGAAACCGATGACCGGGAAACTCAAGGTCGGTCAGGCGATCCGGCCGGGAACGATCTCCTTCTTCCTCGGCTACGGCCACTGGGCGTACGGCGCGAACGACATCGTCATCGACGGAAAGAAACTCAGGGGAGACAAGCGGCGGGGCCAAGGCATCCATGCGAACGCCGCGATGAGGGTCGATCCCGTGCTTAAGAACACGCCGCTCGAGGACGTCTACGGGGGGAGCGTGGTCTTCTACGACAGCCGGGTCAAGCTCGTCAAGGCCTGAGGCCGAACCTTAGGCGGTAACCGGTTACAACTTCTCAGGAGGGCCGTCACATGAAGCTGCTCGATAATCACTTCACCCGGCGCGAATTTCTCAGGGTTTCCGGGGCGACCGTCGTACTCTCGCAAATCCAACCGGTGAACGCGCAGGAGTGGCTCGCGCAGGTGGGCAAGACCGGCTCCAGGCCGGACGTAGTTGCTCAGGACGCCAAGATCGTGCGCAGCGTCTGCCTCATGTGCCACAGCGGCTGCGGCATCCAGGGCATCATCGTGAACGGCGAGCTGGTCAAGCTCGACGGCAACCCCTATCATCCGAACACCTACGACTACGTGTCCAAAGGCGACATCGTCGAGGAGAGCGATCTCGACGGCGGCATCGGCGGCAAGGACGTGGGCACGCTCTGCGCCAAAGGCCAGGCCGGCATATTCGCGCTCTACAGCCCGGCGCGGCTCAAGCATCCTCTGAAGCGCGTCGGCCCGCGCGGCTCCGGCAAGTGGAAGACCATCACCTGGGACCAGGCCCTCACCGAGATCTGCGAAGGCGGCCTGCTCTTCAAGGACGTTCCGGGTGAAAAGACGCGGATGGTTGAGGGGCTCAAGTCGATCCTAAATAACGACAAGCCCATCGGCCCCGAGGATTCCGATTTCATGGACGAGGCGCCGCCGGACGGCTATGGCCCGAAGCGCAACCAGTTCGTCTGGGCGCACGGGCGCAACGAGCAGTCGCCGCTGACTCCGCGCTTCGTCGTTGGCGCGGCGG
>CAKKSE010000053.1:0-8162 GCA_919903025.1 Nitrospiria bacterium
ACCCTTCCCGCGCACGACCCACCCGGCCGCCAAACCGCCCCAAGACCTCGGCCGTTTCCTGGGACGTTGGGGACGTTGTAAAATGAGGACATCGGGGACGTTGACGCTTTCAGTGAGGACATCGGGGACGTTGACGCTTTCAGTGCATTATGCGGGGGACGGGACTGTGCTGGTTTCGCTAAGTTATTGAGGACATCGGGGACGTTGACGCTTTCAGTGCATTATGCGGGGGACGGGACTGTGCTGGTTTCGCTAAGTTATTCGCCAAGACTCTGAGGAAAAGGACGCGATAGCGGTTCCATGAGAACCTGTGTTGGCCCCGCGAAGGCAGGGCGTAGTTCCGAGAGAGTGGTTGCAACCGCATCGCTCCGAACTCCTTGAGGGGATGGGACCTCAATCGTCGTCTGGACGGCTTTTGGGGCAAATTACCAGAAACCCGCCTCGCGGTCAATTGTTCGCAACATCCTTGTGGAGAGGGAAAGCGGCGGAGACGGCCGGTCCGCGGCCGTCCCCCGCCGTTCGGAGAACTACTTCAGGGCTTCGTGCGCCTTTCTCGCCTTGGCGAGGCGGCGGTTCACGACGTCCCAGTTGACGTTGTCGAAGAAGGCGTCGATGTAGGGCGCGCGCTTCGGCCCCTGGTCCGTGTAGTAGGCGTGCTCGTAGGTGTCGAGGACCAGGAGCGGCACGGCGTTCCAGATCCCGTAGACGTTGTGCGCATCCGCGCCGTAGGTGCGGATCTTCCCGTCGTTGAGATCGAAGGCGAGGATCGCCCAGCCCCGGAAGGCGATCCCGCACGCCTTGAAGTCCTCCTTGAATTTGTCGAACGAGCCGAACGCCGCGTCGATCGCCGCCTTGGCGTCGCCCGAGGGAGGGCCGCCCTTCCCGTCCTTCATGTTCTCGAAGTAGAGCTCGTGGAGGATGACCCCCATCCAGTTAAAGCTCTCCTCAACCTTGAGGACCCGGTAGTCGCTGAAGTTCTGGTTCGCCTTCGAGCGGTCGGCGGCGGCGAGCTTCTCCCAGATCTCGTTGATCTTCGTCACGTACCCCTTGTAGTGCGTGTCGAAGTGGTAGCCGATCTGCTGGTCCGATATCCCCTTGAGTCCCTGGGGCTTGACTCCCTCTTTCGCGCTGACGTTGTCTGCCATTGTCGCCTCCTGATTCCGCCGTAGCGGCTTAGACCGGGTCGCGCCATTGCGATCGCCGGAACGTGCATTGCCTGCCGTACCGTTATGGTTCATCCGTGTTTCGTGTGGGTCACCCCAAGATGATGTTGCTTTCTCCCTCGGCCAGTTTCTCCCCCCCACCTTTATCCTCCCCCGCCAGGGGGGAGGAGAGAATGAGACGGAAACGCCGATTTTCCATCAGGCTTGGAGAAAACTCGCCGATAAAACACCCCCCCCCTTGAAGGGGGAGGGCGAGGGTGGGGGTGAAACATGTTGTTTGAAAAATCAGCAGGTTACCCAGCAAGAGTTTCCCCCTCCCCCTAACCCCCTCCCGCCAGGGGAGGGGGGATTGATTTTGAGATGGGTTCTATGACTCGCCGAGGTCCCGGATGAGGCTTCGACGCGTCTCGTCCGGGATCCACTGGCGGTGCGTGTAGTTCGGGTGACGGACCTCTAGGAAAGCCTCCTGCGTGGGATCCCGAAAAGCCGCCGCGGCCTCGGGCGAAAACGGGAACTTCACGTAGTGAACAGCGCTGATCCTGTCCTCCTCGCTCCGTCCTTCCTCGAACCGCCCCGGAGCTTCTTGGACCCCGATCTTGATCGCCACGACGCCCGACGCGTCCAGGCCGATCAGGGAATCGAGGACCGGCTTGACCCGTTCCTGCGAGACAACCTCGATGAAAAGCGTCGCCGAGAGCTCTCCGAGTCCGGGCATAAGGGTGTTGTAGACGTCCACCTCCTCCTTGACCTTCGCCGGATCCTCGAGCCGCTCGACCCTGACCATCTCCTGGATCTGGAAGCGGATCGTGTCCCGGTTCTCGAAGACGAACGTAAGGTTCGGGCCTACGGAGAGGCGCCGGGGTTTCTTGAGCGCGATGATCTTCCCGAGGCGGTCTGCCCGTTTCTCGACAAAATCGGGAATGGGTTGGATGTCATCAAGAACGATTGGTTTCATCTTGTCTTCTCCTCTATCTGGATGTTGAAAAAGTCCATCCATGGTTTTCTCAACCACGACCCGGACGAAGTGAATTCGTCCAGGTCTCACAAATTGGCAATCCATCCATGGATTGCACTCGCAGGGTGTTTTTCAACGCCCTGCAAGTCCGTAGGCGCGCGCGACGATCTGGACGGGATGGAGGACCGGTCGGCCCGTCCCTTGTTGGATCTGGTTCCCCGCGAGGGCGCAGTCGGACGCGACGACGTCCGGCCGGGCCTCTTCGACGCCGGCGAAGACCTTTCCCCCGACTTTCATGGATTGCTCGAAGAACTCCGTCTTCATGCTCCACGTCCCGTCGTGCCCCGAGCACCACTCGATCGGAACGACGTCCGCGCCCGGAATGAGGCGCATGAGCTCGGCCGACTTGTGCCCGATCTTCTGGTCCCGAAGGTGGCAGGGTACATGGTAGGCGACCCGCCCGACGGCGTGCGGAAAGTCGGTCCTCAGCTTCCCCTGCCCGTGGAGCCTCATCAGGTACTCGCAGAGATCGAACGTCCGCTCCGCCACGGCCTTGGCCTCCTCCCCGAGGAGGTACGGATACTCGTGCTTGATCATGAGCGAGCAGGTCGGCATCGGGACGATGATGTCCCGCCCCTCCGCAACCGCCTTGGAGAGAGACGCGAGATTCGCCCGGGCGTTCTCCTTGGCGGCCTCGATGTCGCCCACGTCGAAGAACGGCATCCCGCAACAGCGCTGGGCGGGGACGCTCACGTCCACGCTGTTGTGTCCCAGAACCGCCACAGCGGCCTTCCCGATATCCGGCGCGTTGTAGTTGACCGTGCACGTGTGAAATAGCGCGACGCGGGCCGAAGGCGCGGCTGGCGCGGGAGGCGCATTCCGGCCGAACCACTTCTCGAACGTCTCCGAATGGAACGCAGGAAGAAGCTTCTTCCGATGGATTCCAACCGTGTGATGCATGAGCCACCGGTTGACGGGATTCCGGTTGGCGAAGTTGACGAGGGGCGCGACGGCCGACGAAACAGGCCCCACGCGGTCGATGTTCGTGAGGAGCTTGTCGCGGAGTGAAAACCCGTCCTTGCGGGCCCGCACGGCCTTGGCTCTCAGCATGAGCTTGGGGAAATCGAGCTGGTAGTCGTGCGGCGGGGTGTACGGGCACTTCTGGAAACCGCACACCTTGCACTGGAAGCAGAGCGAGACGACCCGCTCGATCTCGGCCGGCGTGAGGCGGGAAGCCTCGTCGTCCGCCGCCTCCATCCGGTCAAACAGATACGGAAAGGAGTCGCAAAGGTTGAAGCATCGCCGGCAGCCGCTGCAGACGTTGAAGACCCGATCGATCTCGCGGCGAAGCTCCGACTCGTCCCAGTAGGCGACCGAGTTTGGGTTTGGGTTGCGGCTCATGGGAAGACGTCCTTTCCCTGGAATCAGGGGGGGGGAGGGCACCCCTCCCCTGCCGGCCCGTCTACTTGATCGAGTCCAGCCCCTTCTGGAACCGGCCCGCGTGCGACTTCTCGGCCTTGGCGAGCGTTTCGAACCACTCGGCGACCTCGGCGAACCCTTCGTCGCGCGCCGTCTTGGCGAACCCCGGGTACATCTGCGTGTACTCATACGTCTCGCCGGCGACGGCCGCCTTGAGGTTCTTGTCCGTGCTCCCGATCGGCTCTCCCGTGGCCGGGTCCCCGACCTCCTTCAGGAAATCGAGGTGGCCGTGGGCGTGCCCCGTCTCGGCCTCGGAGGTGTCCCGGAAGAGGCCGCCGATGTCGGGAAACCCTTCGATGTCGGCCTGGCGCGCAAAGTAGAGATAGCGCCTATTGGCCTGCGACTCTCCCGCAAAGGCCTCCTTGAGGTTCTCGTGCGTCTTCGTTCCCTTGAGACCTTTTCCCATGTCGTCACACTCCTTTCGGTTGGATGTTGCGCTTCCCTTCCCGCACCATTGTAAGGAAGGAATTCGGGGCGGGCGCCGTTGCCCGCCCCGGGAAAGGCGTCACGCCTGTCGGCGCGAGCCGTTTTTCCTTTTCGAGCGTCCGGCGCATGAGGCGCAGAGGCCCGTAAGCTCGACCCGACACCCCGTCACTTTGAACGGCCCGTCCACGACGGCGGCGGCGGAAATTTCGCTGACGTCCGGAAGTTCCACATCGGCGACCCTGCCGCAGTCCGTACAGGTGATATGGCCGTGCGGATCGAGCCTGCCGTCGAACCGGGCGAAGGGACCTGACGACTCCACCTCCCTCACGAGCCCGAGGCGCGTCAGGACGCCAAGCGTCCTATAGACCGTGGCCAGGGAAACCCGCGGGAGGGCGCTCTTCACCTCGCTCCAAAGCGCATAGGCATCCGGGTGGGCCTTGGTGCCTCGAAGCGCATCAAGGATCACCCGCCGCTGGCGCGTGAGCCTGAGCCCCTGCCCCCGGAGATCCCGCGCGATTCTTTCCGCCGCGACCATTGCGATGCCGCCTCCCGTTTCCCGGCCGCGAACAGGCAGCCAGGGAACCGTATTGATAATGATTCCTATTTACAACTAGGGGCGACGAAAGTCAAGAAATATTTTTTGGGCAGGCAGAAGAGCGATTTCGGGGCGGCGCTTCCGGATCGGAGTCCGGCCAGGTGGTGAAATGCGCGCAAGCGCGGATCGGCGGCCTTGATCGCCACCCTTTTTGTGGCGCCTCTGGGTTCTTGTGTGGACGGCCCGGAAATCTTGTGGATGCCGGTCCCACCATCGGCAGGTTCACCCCCACCCCAACCCTCCTTCAAGGGGGAGGAGAATGATATTCTTGCAGGCTTCCTTCAGGACCTCGCAAGATCGGCGTTCACCGCCTCATTCTCTCCTCCCCCCTCGCGGGGGAGGAATAAGGTGGGGGGGGGACAGGACCGGAATGAGAGGAGCTTGGGATACTGCCGAATGGCCTCCTGATGAGTCATTCTTGCACAACCAAGTGCGGGCGGATCTTCTCAAGCGTCGCCGGGCCGATTCCCTGAACCTTGATAAGATCGTCCACGGACTTGTAGGGCCGCCCGGAGACGATCCTCTCCGCGATCACCGGCCCAATCCCCTTGATGGATTGGAGTTCCTTCGGTGTGGCGGTGTTCACGTCGATCGGTCCGGAAGCGGGCCTCGATCCCTTCCCTCTCTCCGAGAGGCTCTTTAGCTCCTGTTCCTCACTACGCTCCTGAGCGCGAAGTTCGGCAATTCGGTCCGGGCGGCTCTCCGACCAGATCCCCGCCCGTCTCAGCATCGCCGCGGCTTCGATGTCTTTGAGGCGTTCGATCATTTCCTGGCGCGAGGTTCCGTCTGGGGTTTCCCTGCCGACGCCCCGTGTGCGCGCCAGGCCAGCCCCCACAAGGAGGGTCGCCAGGTCCTTTCCCTCCGACGTGGTTACGAAGGCATAGACGCGGCCGGTGCTTCTTCCCATCGCGCTTGCGTAGGCCGTATGAATGGTAAAAGGTTTTGCCAGCGACATGTCCACGAACCGCTTCGCCTCCTTCCCAAACTCAAGGATGCGCTTCGGATCGGCGAGCCCGAAGTAGCGCGACTGTTCCCGCATGCGGCGCGCGTCCGCCGTTGCGTTCGCGGCCGCTTCCGGACAATCGACGAAATAGAGACGAAGATGGAGACGTTGTCCGGAGGCGTCGACAACGAAGCTGTCTCCATCGTTGTAAGGATCGTCGATCAGCCTGGCGCCCGCATATGCCTGAAGGGCAGTGGCCGCCTCGACGCGTGGACTTCCAAGAACCAAGCTCAGAATCGCAAGCAGTGTGAGAACCAGCGCGGCAGGCATCTCTTCGTCCCGACTCCTCCAGGCAAGCCCGGATCAGTCTTCGATGATGTCGCCCCGGAGGGCTTGGTTATGGCCGACGGGGATGGAGCTCTTCTCGCCCGAGGCGGGGTCCTCCATGTAGCGGACCGAGCAGGTGCGGCCGTAGTGGGTCATCATCGACTCCCAGCCGGCGACGAAGAGCGGACATTCATCGTTGAAGCAGACGTACAGGAAGGGAGAACTCCAGCCGGCGCCGTCGCCCACGTTGAAACGGGGGGTGTTCCAGCGTTTGGTCGGCTTGCCGCAGTGGGGACAGCAAGGATTCGCTTGTTCTGACATCTTCTTCTCCGCGCGCCGATGACTCCGGATGCCCGGAGTTGAAGCAAGCCTAACACGCCCGGATCGCGCCCTTCAACCCTCCTTTCGCCCCCGGCGCCTTCCGCCCCCGGCGTTGTCCCCGAGCCGCTTCAGCCATTCGTAGAGCGGATCGCGGTAGATGATGACCAGAAGGCCGATGAGAATGGAGATCCCGAGCAGAACGAAGAAGCTCGTGTAGTCATGGCCGGAGACGTTCGCCCCCTGGAGGGAGAGCATCATCGTTCCGGGCATCCGTCCGGCCGCCGTGATGACGAGAAATATCTTGAGCGGCATGGGCGAGAGCCCCAGGATGAAGCAGAGGTAGTCCTTGGGGAAGCCGGGGATGAGGAACAGGAGAAACGAGATGATGACTCCGTTCTCCTTTGCGGCGAAGTCGAATTTCTTGAGGACCTCCTTGCTCACGATGGCCTCGACGAAGCTCACTTCGAGGAGCCGGGCGAGCTGGAAAGCCAGGTACGAGCCGGCCGTGAGCCCGGCGGTCGAGTAGAGGAAGCCGGGAAGGACCCCGAACAGGTAGCCGCCCAGGAACCCCGTCGCCTCGCCGGGGATCGGCGCGAAGACGACCTGAAACACCTGCGCCCCGATGAAGGCCAGGGGGGCGAAGTATCCGAAGGACTCGATAATCTCGGTCGTCTTCTCCTTGTCGGCGAGAACCTGGAAGAAGAAGCCGACCCACGGGAAGATTTTCTCGTAGTTGAACGCCACCAGCGCGGCGCCGAAAATGAAAACGAGGGCGCATGTCAGCCGGATCTTCTGCTTCATTCGGGCCTCGCGTAGCCGGTCATCTCGATGTACCCCTCCCCGGTCACCGCCTTGCCCCCCGATTCGCCGGAAACGCCGACGAGCCCTTCCCAGTAGGTCACGCGCGTGCTCTCGGCCGTGACAAGCTCCTGTTCCGGAAAGACGGCCCGAGCGTCCAGAACGATCCGCTCGCCCGGAATTTCCACGCGCCAGCGGACCGGATAGGCGGCCCCGGACCCGGGACTCTTCCACGTCTCGCCGGGCGTGAGGCGGATGCCGCCCCCATCCAGGTGTTGGACTCCCCCGTCCGGCCGCACAAGCGTGCCGCTTACGATCTCTCCCGCTCTCTCTCCGCGCCCGCGCAGGCGATAGATCATCAGGTCGCTCCCGTCGGACAGGCGCAGGCCCAGCCAATCCCACCCCGCCAGATTGGGCGAGAGGCCGGCCGAGGTGAATTCGTGATCCATCCAGCTCTCGCCCTTGACCGGAATGACGCGCCCACCCGTTGTGAGGATTCCCGTCGTCTTCATCCGGGTGAGCGATACGTAGTGCGACGCCTCTCCCGGTCCGCCTCCCTTGCGGCTCACGCCGTACCGGCCGTGAATGACGGGCGGCCGGACCGGCTCGAGATCGAGCTGGATTTCGTATCCGCGTCCCCGCGCCCACAAGCGGTGGACCCCTTCGGAGAGCTCGGCCGACCAGTCCTCGTTCCAGACGTGGAGCCTGTCCGGCCGGGCTCCCGCGTAGCCGATCCCCGCCCGGTTCATCTTCTCAGAGTAGACGTGGCGGCGCGCCGCGGGGTCGGCGACGGCGAAATGGGCAAAATAGAGATGCCGGACCGTCCAGCGTGAAGGGTTCCGCGAGCCCGGATCCACCCCCGAACGGAAGAACGTGAGTTGGTAGCCGAACCGTTGTCCGTCCGACCCGACGAAGGTGCCGGAATAATACCACCATTCCGTCCGGAAATCGTCGTGGGAGGCGTGATCGCGGGGGAAGGAAAACGAATATCCCGGCCGGGCATCAGTAAACTCGAAGGCAAGACCTTCGCCCCCCGGCAGACCACACAAGCACAACACGATAAGGAGAAGGAGCCTGACGAAATCCCCCTCTCCCTTCGAGGGAGAGGGCCTTTCTTTCAAGCCCTTATCGACAGCCGGGGATTTCATTCCTCGC
>CAKKSE010000053.1:8262-11155 GCA_919903025.1 Nitrospiria bacterium
GGGAGAGGGCCTTTCTTTCAAGCCCTTATCGACAGCCGGGGATTTCATTCCTCGCGGACCTCCGCCCCGGCCTTGACCCCGGCCGCGCGCCACGCGGGGACCATCCCCGCCAGGACCGTCGCCAGCAGGATGGCGGCAACTGCCTGAACGACAAACAGTCCCGGAACGGACCATTCGATCGTCCACCCGAACGACTGGAGGTTGATGACGAAGACGAGGATGAGGGAGAGAATGACCCCGAGGACGACACCGAGCGCGATCCCCGTCGTCGCAAGGAGGACGGCCTCGACGAGCATCATTCCCCCGACCTGGCGGCGGGATGCCCCGAGGAACCTGAGAAGCCCGATTTCCCTGCGCCTGTCCAGAACCTGGGCGATCTGTGTGTTGACGATTCCCAGGACGGCGACGATGACGGCGATCGCTTCGAGAGCGTACGTGATCGCGAACGTCTGATCGAAGACGCGGACGGCCTGCCGGCGGATCTCCGCGTTCGTTGCGACCGCGACCCGTTTTCCCGCCTCGGCGGCCCTTTCCAGGATTTCGCCCCGGGCCCGCTCCACGTCGGCTCCCGGCGAGAGAAAGAGTCCCGCGGCATTCACCCGCCGGTCGGGAAAATGCACGAGGAACGTCGAACGGTCGAAGATGATGCTCCCGCGATCGCTCGCGTAGTCCCGGTAGACGTCCGCGACCGTCACCGCGACCGGGCCGGCGGGACTCGGAACGAAAATGGACTCCCCCCGCCCGACGCGGAAGCGGCGCGAGAAGGGCTCTGAGACGATGACGCGGCCGCTCCCGACGGTCGACTCCAGGACCGGCTGGGGATCGGCGCCCGAAAGCAGGGACAGCCGGGCGTGGCGGCCCATGACCGAAAGGGCCGCTCCGCCGACGGTCACCGGGACGCCCCGGAAATCGACCGTGTACCCGCGGAAGAGGTCGATCGCCGCGATACCGGGCACTTGGTGGAGATCCCCCACGAACGCTTCGTCGATCGTGTGGTCGAACCCCCGCCCCCCCTGGGCCTCGGGCGAGACGACCAAGTCGGCCGTCATCGTCTGGGAGAGCCAAAGAAGAAACGTCTCCCGAAAGGAGAGAACCATCACGGCGACGGACACGAACATGGCGACGCCGATCATGAGGGCCGTCACGGCGGCGGCCGTCGCCGTGATATTCGCCCGGACGCCGACACCGGCCAAGACGCCCGGCGCCCGCAGGCGGGCGAGAGGGCGTCTCAAGGCCCATGCCGTGAGGGCGGTCCCCGCCGGGGCCAGAAACGAGCATCCCGCGATCACCAGGAATGCGGAGAGGTATCCGAAGAGGGGAAGCCCGTCCACGGGACCGGCCAGCGCCGTCGGATAGGCCAGCGCCAGAAGAAGGAGGCCCGCGATGACGGAGGGGGACCGCCGCCTCTTCTTTTTTGTCTCGAGCGAGCCGGCCCGGAGGAACTCGACGGGCGAGATGCCTGCCGCCTCCCGCGCCGGAATGGCGGAGGAGATGAGCGCGACGATCAGCCCGAACGCAAGGCCCCCGGCGACCGTCGGGAGGTCCAGCCGCAACTCGGCGGCGGCCGTGGAGGCGAGCGAGGAAAGGTAGAAGGACGAGACGGTCCGCGTGACCGACCCGACGACGGCGCGGGCCAGGAGCCAGCCGCCCGCGACGCCCAGGGCGGCCCCCGCAAGCCCCAGGAAAGCCCCCTCAGCGAGGAACAGGGCCAGGATTCGCCCCCGGCCGACGCCGAGAACGCGGAGCGTCCCGATCTCCGACCGGCGCCGAACGACGGAGACGGAGATTGTGTTGTGGATGAGGAAAACGCCGACGACCAGAGCGACGGCCGACAGGATCGACATGTTCACGCGGAAAGCCGCCAGGAGAGCGTCGGCCTGTGTCCCGCGCCGGGCGGGCGTCGTCACGTTCAGGGAGGGAGGGAGGGTTGTCTCCAGCCTCGTCCGCACCGTATCGAGCGAGACGCCCTCGTGGATCGCGATATCGATCCGGTCGATCAGCAGGAACCGGTCGAAAAGGTCCTGCGCGCCAGCGATGTCCATCAGGGCGAAATCGCCCCCCATCGCGCGGGCGATTCCTTCGTCCGCCAGGACGCCCTGGATGGCCAGGGCGTGCGCGCGGTCGTTGACAAGGACGGGAAGACGGTCGCCGACCGCCAAGCCGTGACGCGAAGCGAAACCCTCCGTTACGATCACGGCGTTCGGTTCGGTGAGAAGGCGGAGGAGAGAGACGGCGTCGAACTTCTTTCGCTCCCGCGCGGACACCAAAGCCCCGTATTCCCGGACTCGGATGTCCTTCAACAGATCGACGCCCAGGATCGTGAGGGTTTCGGCGGAAGGCGGGGCCGGACCCGCGCCGGCGCGCCGGACCACGCGGACGCGGCCCGTGACGACGGGCGAAACGACTCCCTCGTCGCGAAGCCACTCCATGTCCCGAAGGACCGCTTCGTCGAACGGATACCCGCCGCCCGACACCTCGAGCGCCGTCCGGCCGGCGACGATCGCGATCGAATCCTTCATCGACGCCGTCGCCGCGCGGGTCGCCAAGTGAACGGACACGACCACGGAGATCCCGATCGCGACGCCCGCGATCGTCATCGCGGCCCGGACGGGATCGGAAAAGAGCGGACGCAGAATCAGGCCGTCAGCGAGGAGTCGTACGCGGGAGAACACGGGTCAGTCTGCCGGCTGAAGGCGGCCGTCCTTGAGATGGAGGACGCGGTCCGCCCGCGCGGCCGCCTCATGTTCGTGCGTGGCCAGGATCAGCGTCACGCCATCGCTCTTGGGAAGACCCGTCAAGAGATCCAGAATGCTCCTCCCCGTGGCCGAGTCGAGATTGCCGGTCGGCTCGTCGGCCAGGATGATCGAGGGGCGGGGCGCGAGGGCCCGGCCGA
>CAKKSE010000054.1 GCA_919903025.1 Nitrospiria bacterium
AGGGGGTTTCTTTTCGATTCACCGATTCACCCATTCACCGTAATTCCAAGGAAGTTCCTCAGCAGGTCCTTCCCCGCCGCCGTCAGGATCGACTCCGGATGAAACTGAACTCCCTCCACGGGATACTCCCTGTGCCGGAGTCCCATGATCTCCTTCTCCTCCGTCTCCGCCGAGATCTCGAGACAGGAGGGAAGCGTCTCCCGCCGGACGATGAGGGAGTGGTACCTCGTCGCCTCGAACGGGTTCGGAAGCCCGGAGAATATCGTCCGGCCATCGTGACGGATCATCGACGTCTTCCCGTGCATGAGGCGGTCAGCGCGGACGACGTCTCCCCCGAAAGCCTCGCCGATCGACTGGTGGCCGAGGCAGACGCCCAGGATCGGGACCTTCCCCGCGAACCTCTTGATCGCGGCCACGGAGATCCCCGCCTCCTTCGGCGTGCAGGGGCCGGGGGAGATCACGATGTGCGAGGGCTTCCGCTCCGCGATCCCGTCGAGCGCGATCTTGTCGTTCCGGACGACCTCGACCTCCGCCCCCAGCTCTCCCAGGTACTGGACGAGGTTGTAGGTGAAGGAGTCGTAGTTGTCAATCAAGAGAAGCATGAATTGCCGCGCTCGCGCCGCCCCTTGTCACGCAACACAGAATCACGCCGCCGCGAGCTTCTTCTCATTCTGGATTAGAACCGTGGGACTCTGGCTCCGCGGAGGCACGGGCAAGCCGCCGGCCTTAAGCAAGTCGACGTGCTCCCGCATTCCCCACCTCGCCTTGTAAAGACAGTCTTCAACCGAATGCCCGACGCCCGTGAACCCCTCCAGATCTGGCGAGTAGAAGCCGAAGAAATCCGGGTCCTCCGTTGCCTCGATAACAAGAGAGTAGTCGAGATCGATCATGGATCTCCTCCTTCCCGCTTATCCCTTCCGGATGCCGGCCGCCTTCAGGATGGCAAGGCAGGTACCCGTCGGAACTTCTTTCGATCCGTGGAAGTCGACCCGCACAAGCCTGCTCCATCCGGGCTTTCCATAATACCGGATGGAGCCTTTTTCCCTTACAAGCCCGAATCCGTTATCTTCCAGCAACCGCACCAGCTCGCTGAATTTCAAGCTGAGCTCCGTCGCAATATATCATATCCTGCAGTATTCCCAGTCAAAGCCCCCGCTCCGCGACCTCGATCTCCGCCCCGAGCTCCCCCAGGTACTGAACGAGGTTGTAGGTGAACGAGTCGTAGTTGTCGATGAGAATCACCATGAAGAGGAACCTTCTACGACGCCTTCCTGAGGTCCGCCACCGGCACGGAGACCGTCCGGTTGAAGATCGACTTGCGTGCAACCATGGCGAGGACCTTATCCGTAGTTTCCGGCGAGAACACGCGCTCTCCGCACTGGGAGCAGACAAAGGCCGGCACGTGCTCTACGATGAAAAGCCCGTCGTCGAGACGAAAGTCGCACGTCACTTTTCTCTCCTTCATTTCGGACTTGCAAAGGAGGCATTTCATATCCTTGGCCTCCGCGTGAACGGATCGAGCCGCTTGTCGGGGTCGGGGTGATAAGTGGTGACGACCCAGACGTCCGGCGGCAGCGAAAGGTGGACATGCAGAGGCTCTCCACCAGCCGTACCGCAGATCAGACAGCTTGGAGAATACTTGTCTTCAGGGTAATCTTCAATAATTCTTCCATTCAGGACGGCCTCTTCGACATCTCTGCGCCGAATCCCCCGGCGAGCCATCTGAAGAACAGCGTGTTCGGTGAACCAGTATCGCCCCGCCCTAA
>CAKKSE010000055.1 GCA_919903025.1 Nitrospiria bacterium
GGATTCCGGGTGGCCGCACGCGCGGCTCCTCTGGGCCGACTTCGAGGGCCTTGACGCGACTCCTTCCTTCAATGGAACGTATCCGGCCGGCGGTAACATCCTGACGATGATCCAGAGCGCGGGCTTCCTCTACCGCACGTCCCTGGAGGACTCGGGGAGGCGCTTTCCTGTCGCGCTCTTTGGCGGGCCCGTGCTCACGCAGTCGTTCGCCCGCGACCTCCGCTTCGACTACGCCTTTGCGGGGACGTACGTCGGGGGTGCGAAGACGTACCGGGTCGAGGGGACCTCCGGGAGCCGCCTCAATGCGTACTTCTACGGGGGCGCGCTCGGAGCGGCTACGGAGGCCACGGTGGGGAAGTTCAAGGTCGTGCCTCACGCCTATTGGGTCGTTCTCGGCACGCGGTTGAGCGGAACGATGGACTGGCGAACGCGGGAGTACTGCGGCGGCGCTCTGTGTGCGGAGGATTCCGACAGTTCCCGGAATTCCTGGTCGGTGGGGACGGTCTACTTCCTGATTCCGGGGCTGGACATCGTTTACCGGGACTGGGGCCTGGGGATCAACCTGGTGGAGCCGTTCACGGGAGCGATCGCGAAGAAGCTGGGGTGGCTGCACGGCGCACGCCCGACGATCAACATCAGCCTGACGCAGTATTTTGGGCATTATCAGAAATGACGGTGGGACTCCTGCTGAGGCCCGCTAGGCCCTTTCAACCGACGAAACTCAAGGATGTGATCGGCTGCACGGGCTACAAGGGTCCGCGGCGGTCTCTCAAGGAGATGGAGGCGGCGATCGCCCGCGGGGCGCGGGAAAGCCGATGATCGCCGTCGACACGAAGAGGAGAAATGGCATCCAGTCGTGGTAGTGAAGCTGCGCCGGCGCGAACCCATCCCGGAGCCGAAGATCGAGGTGAAAGTCGGATAGAGTCGGATGGGATATGAGGGGCAAAGTGAATTGTCAGCGGAAAAAGTGTGCCCCGGGACCATAATTCTACTAGCGCCCCCGAGTTGTTGACATAGCATTTCATTACACGTATACTATACGTACAATAAAGGAGGACTCCGATGCAAAAAAAATTGACCATAACCGTAGATGAGAAAGTTTATGAAGGTCTTCATAAAACCATCGGCCCCCGCAAAATCAGCAAATTTGTTGAAGGATTGGTTCGCCCACATGTAGTTCGCCCAAATCTGGAATTAGCATACTCCCAAATGTCAAAAGACAAAAAACGAGAAGCGGAAGCCTTGGATTGGGCAGAGATGACTTTTAAGGATATAGCACATGAAAAGAGGTGAGGTCTGGTGGGTTAATTTCGATCCCTCTGTGGGCGGAGAGA
>CAKKSE010000056.1 GCA_919903025.1 Nitrospiria bacterium
CGCGGACGGGGTCGAAGTCCACGAACCACGATTTGAAGAGCGCCCGCGCCATGGCTTCCAGCGTTTCGTTCATACGCCGGTTCAGTTCGATCTTGGCGTCCAGCGTGCCGAGGATGTGGGCGATGGCGCGTTGTTCGGTGATTGGCGGCAAGGTAACAGATAGCCCTCGCTGCGAGGTGAGGCTTACGTACGGGGCCATATCTGTCTCACCAGCACGTGTCGCAAGCTGTGCATGAAATCCTGGCGATCTCAGGAATGCGTAGAGATACTTTCGATCAAGGCGATCTTGATTAAGCGTTCGCCAAAATGTTGTCTGCGGACTGCAAACAAAGGGTAGTGCGTCTTCAGCAACAATGGCTACTTTTCCGACAGTGCCTTTGTGCGAGAGGAGAACGTCACCGCATTCTCCGATACCTTTGGTAATTCTTCTCCGCGCTGTCTCATTGATCCTCGCCGCCGACTCGAATAAAACTCGGCCAGCGTTCATGTCCGCTGCGCGAATGAAGGCAACGCCAGTGTCGGTGAATTCGTTGGGTCGGGGTCGGTACTCACCATGATTGCCGTCTTCGACGAGAAGCACGCCTTCCCGCTGAAGCTCAAGAACGGTCGCGGTGTGCCACTCACCCGCCATACCCAAGCTCCTTCAGGTTGGCGGCGACCTGCCTGCCGCGCTGCGCTTGGCGCAGGCAGGTGGCGTCGTCGAGCTTCGCGGCCTCTCCGCGTCTCACGACTTCCTCCCGCGAGTCCTCGACTTCGGCTTCAAGTCGGCAGACAACTCCGCCTCGATCTCCTCCACCGTCGGCAGTGCCGACCGCAGCCGGGCCGGCAGCGCCCGCGTCAGTTCATACGTCGAGATGCCGATTGGCTTGTCTATGCCGGCGAAGCTGTACTCCGCCAGGAGGTGGTCCCGCGTCTGGCAGAGGATTAGGCCGATCGTCGGGGCGTCGTTCGGGTGCTTGAGGCGGTCGTTGACGACGTTGCAGTAGAAGTTCAGCTTGCCGGCGTACTCGGGTTTGAACTTGCCCTTCTTCAGGTCAATGACGACGAATGCCCGCAACCGCAGGTGATAGAAGAGCAAGTCAATGTAGAAATCCTCGTCGCCGACATCGAGGCGATATTGCCGGCCGACGAATGAAAACCCCTGCCCGAGTTCGAGCAGAAATTTCTCGAGGTGGCGGATGAGTTCGGTTTCGAGCTCGCGTTCTTGGAATGGCTCGGTGAGGGTCAGGAAGTCGAAGATGTAGGGGTCCTTGAGCGTTTGCTGGGCCAGATCCGACTGCGGTTCGGGCAGCAGGGCGGCGAAGTTGGATACGGCCCTGCCATGCCGGTCGTGGGCGCGGCGATCAATCTGCAAGACGAGGATGTTGCGGCTCCAGCCGTTGGCAAGCGTCTGCTCCATGTACCAGCGGCGGGTGGAGAGGTTTTTGACCTTCTCCATGAGGATGATGTGATGGAACCACGGGATGGACCAAAGAAGCGGTTCAGGGAATTGTGCCGCAGGCTGCGGCACTTTTGAGGCAGGCGCCGCGGGTGCCGCAACCTGCGGCACTTTCTTCGATCGGCCCGATTTCGCCACCGCCGGTGGCGACAAGTCGGAGGGGCTGGGGTACTCCCTGTAGAAGGCGAGCATCCGCTTGATGTTGCGTTCGGAGAAACCCTTGAGATCGGGCAATTCGTTTTTCAGTTTCAATGCCAGGCGGGGAATGACCGCCGCGCCCCAGCCTTCGCGCTCATGGCGTTCAGCGATGATCCGGCCGATGTCCCAGTAGAGGCGCACAAGTTCGCTGTTGACGGCCAGCACCGCCCGCGTTTGGGCAGTCTGGATGCGGCGCTTCACATCGGCGAGCAACGCCGCGAAGCCTGAACGATCCATGGCCTCCCCTTTCGGGTTCCTACCCGCCATACCCAAGCTCCTTGAGGTTGGCGGCGATGGCGGCGTCGAGCTTCGCGGCTTCTTTCTGCTGCTCGCGCAGCGTCGCGGTGAGGCGCTTCATCTTTTCCTCGAACGGTTCGCCGTCGTCTTCGGCGGCTTCGGCGCCGACGTAGCGGCCGGGGGTGAGGCCGTGGCCGTGTTTGCGGATGTCGTCGAGGGTTGCTGATTTGCAGAAGCCGGGGATGTCTTGGTATTCACCCCCACCCTCGCCCTCCCCCATCGAGGGGGAGGGAATGTTCTTTTTTTCTCCCGCAAGGGGAGAGGGAGTAATTTTGTCGCCGCGCCAGGCGTGGTAGGTACCGGCAATCTTGACGAGGTCGTCGTCGGTCAGCTCTCGGTGCGTGCGGTCCACCATCGAGCCGAGCTTGCGGGCGTCGATGAAGAGCGTTTCGCCGCGGCGGTCGCGAAAAGACCTTTCACCCCCACCCTTGCCCTCCCCCTTCAAGGGGGAGGGGATTTTTCCGGATTTGTTGCGCGCGAGGAACCACAGGCAGACCGGGATCTGCGTGGAGTAGAAGAGC
>CAKKSE010000057.1:0-3483 GCA_919903025.1 Nitrospiria bacterium
TCGATCCGCTTCATCACTTCGGCCGTCTGAGCGGCGTGCGGCCCCGACCCCACGCCCAGATCGACATCCGGCCTGGGAAGGCCGAGCTGGCCGAAGAAGAGCGCCGACATCCGCTCGTCGTAGTGCTGGCCGGTGTGGACGAGGAACGTCTCGACGCCGTCCCTTCCGCGGAGCGCGTCCAGGACGGGCGCCATCTTCATGAAGTTGGGCCGCGCCCCCACGACGCCTAAGACCTTCATGCGCGGCCTCCCGCGGCGCCCACCGGTTCGGCGTTTGGAACGGAGACATCCGAGGCGTCGTACGCGGCCTTGTTGTTCTTGTCTCCCAACCCCAAACCCTGAACCCGAAACTCGAGACCGCCTTCCAGCATCTCCCCGATCGTCCCGAATCTGAACGTCTCCAGCAGATCGGACAATCTCTCCTCCGTCCGGTCGAGGTTCCGGTAGTGGCGGATCCGCGTGAGCCTCCCCGCCGGGAGACGGGGCTGGCCCGGATCGACCTCCCACGGATGGACGTAGAAGACGACCGGCATCTTCTCTCTCTCGTTCACGCGCCGGATTCCCCACCGGGTGAAGGAGGGCGGGAACAGCCGGAAGTACCCTCCTCCCGAGATCGGAACGTTCTGGCCGAGCACGCGCGCCGTCCCCGGCGGAACCTCGATCAGGCCCGAGGAATGGCGGTGCGGAAAACGCGGGGCGTCGGGAATCCCGTACCGGTCGTGGCGGATCGGAAAGATCGAGGAGTCGTACGCGAACCCCATCTCGGCCAAAACATCGAGCGCCCAGAGCGTCTCGCGGACGATCGAGAATGTCGTGGCCCGGTACCCCTTCACCGGCTCGCCGGTCAGGTCCTCGATCAGCTTCTTGGAGCGATCCGTGTCCTCGATGAATTCCTTCCTGCCGTCCCCCCGGATTGGCCGGTGGCCGTACCCGTGGCTCGCCACCTCGTGGCCGGCCTTCCGGATCGCCCGAACCAGGCCCGGATCGCGCTCGGCCACCCATCCCAGGACAAAGAACGTGGCCCTGACTTCGCGGGACGCAAGGAGGTCCAGCAGGCGCCGCGTGGCTTCTCCGGCGCGCATGGGCAGTTTCGCCCACATTTCGGGAGGAACGGCCGATGAGAAGGCCGTGGCGTGGAAATACTCCTCGACGTCGATCGTCAGGGCATTCGTGATTAGAGCCATGAGGGGAACGACTCCGTTTTGTGGTTAAGCGGAACGGCCGGTCCGGCCGTTCAACACCCCTCCCCCGTCTGACGCGGGGGCGAGACCATCCAGGACTCGCGCCAACGCCTCCGGGCAGTGGCGGACAACGTTCTTTCCATCGGCGCCGGACAAGACGACCTCCGCCAGGTCCTCCGTGACGACGATCGGCGAACCGGCCGAGAACATGTCGTCGTACGGGCGGCGGAACCGGATCGGCGCCGCGCCCGTCCGGGCGTACGCCTCCATCTCGCCGTCATCCAGGACGGTTGTGCTGACGACGACGGCATCGAGCGGGAACCTCCCGTGCAGGATGACGGCGCGGACGTGGTCCGCCACGCCCATCCCGTCCGTCTCTCCCGGCTCGGTCATCAGGTTGGCGACGTAGACCTTCCGGGCCGGAGAGAGGCGGATCGCCTCGCGGATCTCCGGCAGGAGAAGGTTCGGAATCAGGCTCGTGTAGAGAGAGCCGGGACCGAGGACGATCAGATCGGCGTCGGCGAGAGCGGCCACGGCGTTTGCGTGTGCCGAGACCGGCTTCTCCGGGACTGCGGACTCGATCCAAACCCGCCGGATCGGGCTCCGCCGGGCGCGCCCCCGGATCTCCACCTCGCCGCGGTAGACGGCCCCGTCCAGGCACTCGGCGCACAGCGTGAGCGGCGCGTCCGACGACGGATAGATCGACACACCCACAGCGAGGGCCAGGCCGATCTCGGAGGCGGCGAGGGCCATGTTCCCCCCGTTCTGGAGCGTGAGGGCCGCCAGGACGAGGTTTCCGACGACATGGCCCCCCAGCGGCCCCTCTCCCGGAAACCGGACCTCAAATGCCTGGGCCACCGGATGGTTCCCCGCGAGCGCCGTGAGGCAGTTGCGGATGTCTCCGGGCGGGG
Organism: Nitrospiria bacterium; assembly: GCA_919903025.1. Lineage (GTDB taxonomy): Bacteria > Nitrospirota > RBG-16-64-22 > RBG-16-64-22 > RBG-16-64-22 > RBG-16-64-22. The sequence goes on from CAKKSE010000057.1 coordinate 2,092, forward strand.
GGAGGAACGGATGCTCCCGCGCGATGCGTCCCGACGAACCGCCGTTGTCCGTGACGGTCACGATCCCAGCGACCGTCACGTCAGACGAAATCCCCCTGAGCCCGGTCAACAGGTTCGCCAGGCCGTGTCCCCCTCCAAGCGCCGCGATCTTCATCTCGCCTCCAATGCTCCTCGCTCCCCCGCGGGGAGAAGGACCTCTTCCCTGGCCTCCAGGCGCTCCATCGCCAAGCGGTTCAACTCCTGGTACTTCTCGATCTCCTCGGTCAGGCGGACGATCAACTGATTGAGCGTCCGGATCTTCTCCTCGACCTCAGCGTCCGATTCGCGCCGCGACCTTCCCGCGCGCCGTCCCCCGCTCGATGAGAGGACGGCTTCCCGCGCGGAGACCCGCATTTCCATGGCGTGGAGCCTTTCCATCTTCGCCAGGAGCTCGAGTTGAAAGATCTCCGTGTCCTTCTTTCCCGCGAGGAAGAGACGCCGCGTCTCCTGAATCTCGTCGTCGAACCGGGCCGACAGGAGGCCGATCTGGGCTTCCAGGAGGGCGAGGCGTTCCAGCGCCCCGTCCGCCGCGCGCGCCGAAGGCTTGTCCGGCCGGGCCCCGCCGCTGGCGTCCTCGTGGAGGTCTTGAACGACCGCCCGGACAGCCTCTCCGTCGAACTCCGTCCGCTCGTCGACGAACCCCGCGAGCAGCACCGCGTCGCACAGGACGTTGATCCGCCGCGGAACGCCGCCGGTGGCCTTGTGGATCTCGTCGAGGGCGTCTTCCGAGAACGAGGGCTTCCCGTTCGCCCCCGCGACGGCCAGCCGGTGGCGGACGTACGCTTCGGTCTCCTCCGGAGACAGAGGCGGGAGGTGGTAGTTCACCGTGATCCGCTGGCGGAGCTGTTCCAGCGCCGGATCGCACAGCCGGTCGCGAAGCTCCGGCTGACCCACGAGGATGATCTGCAGGAGCTTGCGCTTCCCGGTCTCCAGGTTCGACAGCATCCGGATCTCTTCCAGGAGGATCGGCGAGAGGTTCTGCGCCTCGTCCACGATGAGGACGACGGGATGCCCCTTCGCGGCCTCCCGGACGAGGACCTGATTCAGGAGGTCGAGGAGCTGAGGCTTCCCCTTTCCGTACGGCTCGATCCCGAGATCGGCCAGAACCATTTCGAGAAGCTCGGAGGCGGTCACGTTCGTGTTGTGGATCCGCGCCGTCTTCACTCCCGCCGGAATCTTGTCCAGCATGGCCCGCAGGAGCGTCGTCTTCCCCGCGCCGATCTCTCCCGTGACCGCGACGAACCCCGCCTGGTCGCGGACGCCGTACTCGAGATAAGCGAGCGCCTTCTTATGCGCCTTCGACGGAAAGAGAAAGTCCGGGTCCGGCGTCAGGTTGAACGGCTTGCACTTGAA
>CAKKSE010000057.1:3583-5715 GCA_919903025.1 Nitrospiria bacterium
TTCTCATCAGTACACAGCCGTGAGCCTGGCCCCCAAAACGTTCCCGATATAGTCTTCCCCGGCGACCGAAGAGTCGCGCTGGTTCCGGCTCGCGTACAGAGCCGCCGTGAGCCAGCGGCGGAGCTTGTAGGAGAGACTGGCGGAGGCCCTCCAGTACTGGTCGGTCCGGCCCTCGTCCTCGTACTCGGCGATTGTCCTCTCCAGATCCGCGCGCAATGCGGTTCGGGGCGTCAGGTCCCAGGACGCGCCGGCCCGGAAAGTCCAGCCCCTGACCGTTCGATCCGTTTCGAGGTATTCTGTCCGGTTCCAGGCCGCGCTCAGGAAGGCCGTCGCCTCCTCCCACCGGCGGGTGAGCGTCGCGTCCGCCGTCTCCGTCTGGACCGGCTCGGCGGCAATCACGTCGTAGATCGTCGTTCCCGCCGGCGTCGTGTACCGCATCTCGGTCGCCGAGTCTGAATACCCGCGCCGGTACCCAAACGACAGAAACGTGTTCCGGGCGATCTCCCACGATTCTCCCGCGCCGAGCCCCAGGGCAAAGAACGGCCCCTCCTGCTCGAACCCCTCGCTCGTCTCGATCCAGTTGTATCCGTAAGTAGCGCTCACCGTGACCTTGGGAATCGCGCGGATGCCGAGCGTCGCGCCCGTCTGCCGCCGCGTGATGTCCACTCCGTCGCGGACGTCCGTCTCGGTCCAACTGTAGAAGGCCGACAGGCTCGCATACCGGCTGACCATCGCCGTGAGAGACGCATCGGCGTTCTGGTATCGGTTGTTGGCCTCCGCCGCGTCCTCGAACCGCTGGCCGCCGTACCGGTAATTCGCACCGAACGAGAGCCACGATCCGAGCGGCTGGGTGTACCGGGCGCCGGCCCACCAATGATCGGTGTCCACCAGGTTGTCGAAAAGGGCCGGCTCGCGCGTATCCCGGGGAACCTGCCGCCGCTCTGCTCCGGCCTCGGCGAAGAGTCGCTCGCGAATGAGGGCGTAGGTCGCAGTCCCGCTCCACCGGTGATAGTACTGGTCCGGGTTATCGCTCTTCCCGTAGTACACCGCCTCGCCCTCGTAGCGGGCTCCGGCGTCCAGCCTCAGCCTCTTCGCCTCCGCGTGGGCCCCGACCGTGATCCCCGTGAGCGTGTCGGAGGTCTTCGTATTCTCCTCCGCGAGACGGACATTGTCGTGGTACTCCTCGCGCACATCGAGCGACGCGCCCCACGTGAAAGGGCGGACTTCCGCCTCCTGCGCCCCCGCTGTCCCTGCAATGCCGAACATGGCCAGAACCATGGCCCCCCCGACGCCGATCCCTCTCATCCAACAGCCGCCATGACCGGAGACGTCACGTAGTGGTAGCCGTACGCGCTGTAATGCCCCGTATCGGCCGCCCCGTTGAGGGCGACGCCGATGACCTTGCGGGGGTCGAACTGCCGAACCGCCTGCTGAACGTCCTCGCGGGCCGATCCTCCCGCCCGAACGACGAATACAATCCCGTCCGCATGGTTCGCGAGGATGACCGAGTCCGTCGCCGGCAGAACGGGAGGCGCGTCGAGAATCACGATCCGGTCCTGATATCGGCGGCGGACTTCCTTCAGGAACTCGGCCATCCGCTGGGACGCGAGAAGCTCCGGAGAGCGCGCGGTCGGCGTGCCGGCCGGCACGAGCGTCAGCTTGGGGATCCCGGTCGAATGGAAGAGGCTTGAGAGGTCCCCTTGCCCCATCAAGAAATCGGAAAGACCTGGCTGTCCTTTCACGTCCAAAAGCTGGTGAAGATGCGGCCGCCTAAGGTCGGCGTCGATCAGCAGGGCCGTCTGGTGGAGCTCCCGGGCCACGGAGACGGCGAGGTTGACGGCCGTGAGGCTCTTCCCTTCTTTGCCGCCGGCGCTCGCCAGCATGACGACGTTCCCCTCCGCCGAGCGGAGCCACGCCAGGACCCGGGTCCGGAGCTTCTTGTACTCCTCCACGGCCGGCCCCGACTCGAAGACGGCCGTCACGATCCGCCGCTCGATAAAGGCGTCCCGGTCGACGTTCATCGCGGCCGGAAGGTCGACGCGCGGGAGAGGCCCGCTCCCCCCGCCTGGGCGGGGCTTGGACTGGATCTTCGCCAGGGCTTCTTCGATCTTGCTCACTCCGCACCTCCTTTA
>CAKKSE010000057.1:5815-7282 GCA_919903025.1 Nitrospiria bacterium
CCGGCGATGACGCAAAGGTACGCGCTGGTTCCGACCACGGCCCACCGGAGACGCCGGGCGTTGAGCCGGTCCTCGGAAGGAGTAGATATCTCCGGAATGGCGCCGATCACGGGCAGATGAAGCTCCGCCTCAACCTCCTGCCGGCTCCGGAACGACCGGTCGAGAAGCTCCCGGAGGACGGCGGCGGCTCCTCCCAAGCCGAGCCCCGCCAGCACGCCGATCAGGATGATGAGCGGGCGGTTCGGCTTCGCCGGATGGAGCGGGAGTTTCGCCGGATCGAAGATCTTGAGCGAGATTCCCTCATCCTTGATCTCCACTTCCTTCTGGATCCGAGCGTCCTCGAGCTTCTTGAGGAGGTTGCTGTAGATCCCGGCCGTTACGTCGACGTCCCGAACGATCTCCCGGTATTTCTGTTCGGCCTCGGGGATCGACACGGTCTTCCGGCGGTACTCCCCGACCCGGGCGTTCAGCGCCGCCTCCCGCGCCTGGGCGGCGGCAAGATCGGCTTCGACTGCCGCGAGGCTCGCCTTGAGTTGCTGGTAGACTGGGTTCGCCGTCGTCGTTCCGATTCCCCCCGTGGGCGCGGCCTTGCCGCCCTTGGCCACCGCCCCCTTCGCGGCCTCGATCTCCGCCTTGAGCCGCGCCACGTCGGGATGCTTCTCCGTGTACCTGAGAAGGGCCTGGGCAAGCATCGCCTCGAGCTGGCCGACGCGCATTCCCGCCGGCGCCGAGTCCGTGGAGGCCAGGATCATCGGCTCCTCCATCTCGATCTGCTCCTTGAGCTGGGTCCGCTTCTCGGCGAGCTCCCTCACCTGGAGCTGGACAGCCTGGAGCTCCGTCTTCGTCTGCTGAAGCCGCGACAGGTTCGTATTCTCAGTGCCCGGCATTTCCTCCACGTGCTCGGCCTTGAAGAACTTGAGCCTCTCCTCGGCCTCCTGGAGCTTGCTGCGGAAGTTCTCGAGTTGCTTCTGGATGAAGTCGTACGCGACGCCCGCTTCCCTTCGCCGGATCGCGAGGGAGGTCTCGACGAGGTGCGACGAGACCGTCCCCGCGAGGACATATGCCTCCTGCGCCGTGTCGCCCGAGACCCGGACCTCGAATAGGTCACGCCCCTTGTTCTTGAAGTAGACCGACTTCTGCAATTTCTCGACGAGCCCTCGGAGGGCCTTCTCGTTCTTGCCCAAGTCCATGTCGGCCTTCGACGCGATGGCGCGGAGGTTCGTCTCGGACATCATCATCTGCCTGAGGGTGAGCAGGTACTGGTCGAAGTCGTACCCGCCCGGAATCTTTCTCATCAGCGGCTCGCGGCGCTCGATCAGGATAAGGGCGTCGGCTTCGAACGACCGCGGCAGGAAAAATACCGTGACGGCCACGGCGGCCGAGACGGGAAAGAAGACCGCGGCGACCCAGATCCACCGGCGCCGGATCACGCCGAGGTACGTCGCCCATTCCCTAAGGTTGAGTTTG
>CAKKSE010000057.1:7382-14383 GCA_919903025.1 Nitrospiria bacterium
ACGATCAGCGTGACGTTCGGCGCCTGGACGTACTCCGTGTACTTCTTCGTGAGTTCCTCCCGGAGCTGGGCCACGGTCTTGCGCTGAGCCGTGACGTCGCCGAGGAGCGGAAGGGATATCTTCCCGTCCGGGAGGACGGTGACGGAGAGCTTCAGGTCCTTCTGTCCCCAAACCGAAATCGACAGGACATCGTCGATCCCGATCACGTAGTCGTCCCCCTTAGGCACCTGCTGAGCGGCGGGGTCGCTCGCCTTGATCGACGTCCGCCCGCTCGCGCAGCCGGCCGTCAACGCCAGGGCCAGGAACAATACAACCGGTCGATTGATCATCTTCATCCTCCGAAGCCCGATACGACCGCATTTTCCCCAGCCGCGGCATGGGCCGAACGGACCCACGCCTTGAGAGCGTCGCGATCGGCGGACGCCAGCTCGTGAAAAGAGATCCCCGTCCTGTATAGAAGGCCGCCGCGGGCCCCGTCTCTCGAAACGCCGGAAACGAAACAGCGGACCACCTCTCCCCGGCAGGAGAGGCTCGCGCGACCCATTGTGAGGCTCACCGGAACGCGGCCGCCTTGCGGAAACGGGACCTCGGCCTCCACGAGAACGCCGCGCTCGCTCACGTTGACCACATGGACGGGCATCGACCGAATCCGCGCCTGCCCCGGAACTGGAACGCGCTCCGGCCGTTCCGTCGACGTGTCACTTTCCAACATCTGCGCCCCCCTTGAGGCAGGTTCAAAGTTGAACGTTGAAGGTTGAAGGTCTAAGGTTGAAGGTCCAAAGCGATTCACCGATTCACCGATTTCTCTTTCCGATTTCAAATTTCCAATTTCAAATTTTCAATTTTCAATGTTTTTTCTTCTCACCTCGCCCCTCTCCCCCACAGGATGACCCGCGAGGTGTCCACCGCGATGAGCAGGTCGAGGAAGAGGGACATGTTCTTGATGTAGTACAGGTCGTACTGGAGCTTCTCCAGGGCGTCCTCCGCCGATCCCCCGTACCGATAGCGGACCTGGGCCCAGCCCGTCAGCCCCGGCTTCACCGTGAGGCGCTGTGTGTAGTAGGGTATCTTCTGTTGAAGTGTCTGGACGAAGTGGGGGCGCTCCGGGCGCGGACCGATGAACGACATCTCTCCCTTGAGGACGTTCCACATCTGCGGGATCTCGTCGATCCGGGAAGCCCGGAGGAAGCGGCCCAGGCGCGTCACGCGGGGGTCCTCCTCGGAGGCCCAGACCGGCCCCGTCTCGGCCTCCGCATCCTCGCGCATCGTCCTGAGCTTGTAGAGCGTGAAGAGTCGTCCGTGCTGGCCGACCCGGGTCTGCCGGAACAGGATGGGCCCGCGCGAATCGATTTTGACGGCCAGGGCCGCGAGCGGAAGAAGGGGCAGAGCCAGGATCAGGCCGACGCAGGCCAGAAGAATGTCGACCATCCGCTTGGCCGCGAGGGCGGTTGCGTTCTTCCTAAAGCCGTCCGAGAAGATGAGCCACGAGGGCCGAAGGTCCTTGAGAAGGATCCGCCCGGACACCTGCTCGTAGAAGGTGGGGAGGTCGAGGACCTCGATCCCCATCATCTTGCAGGTCAGGATCTCCTTGAGCGGAAAGGCGCCGCGCCGCTCGCCTAGCGCCACGACGATCTTGTTCACTCGCTCCTTAAGGGCGAGGCGGTAGAGCGAATTCTCCGAGTGCTGGAAGACCCGGTTGGTCTGGACGGCGCGCGGCCCCCCGCCGCTCTCCTCGACGTACCCGACGACCTGGAACCCCGGGTTGAATCCGTTGCTCAGGATGTCGTCGACGATTCCGGCCGCCGGGCCGGCGCCGACGACGAGGATCCGGCTGTTGAGGCCGGGCTGTCTCATCATCCAGAGGAAGAAGAGCCTCCAGTTGAGAAAAACGACCGCCCCGGCCAGCATCGCCAGGACGAACATCCCACGGCCGAGGCTCAGGTTCGGGATGAGGTAGAAGAGCGCGGAGTTGGCCACGGCCCCCGCGAGACCCGTGACGACGACGCGCGCCGTCGTATCCCGCGTGTCCGGATTCCCTTCCGCGGCGTAGAGTCCGAGAAGGAACGCGATGGAGATGTTCACGGAAGCGAAGAACAGCGCCTTGGGGAAGATGGGGCCTATCGCCGCCATCGCCATGGGATCGGCCCAGAAGCGAAGCCAGACGCCGGCGTACGCGGCCCAGACGAAGATGGCCAGATCTCCGGCGAGAAGCGTCACGACGCGCACCGGTATGTAATGTCGGAAGACGCGGAACATGGATGTCAGGCCCTCTTTTCCCCGAAAAGCCCGGGAGGGCCCCCCAGCGCCTCCTGGATCCTCTCCAGAAGGATGGGGAAGTCGATCGGCTTGCTCAGATAAGCCGCCGGCAGACTGGCGGAGCGCGTTCTCTCTTCCCCCGGCCCGTGAACCGAGAGGAAAATGGCCGGAAGGCGTCCGCCGGAGAGGGGCGACCGCGGTTCCCAGTCGATCAGGTCGACCCCCGGCATCCCCGGCAGATCGAGGTCCCAGAGGACCAGGTCGAAGTGCTCCCGTCCCAGACGCTCCCAGGCCTCGCCAGCGTCGAAGCTCAGCGCCGGCCGGTATCCGGCCTCGCGGAGGATTTCCTTGCAGACGAAGCAGAAAGTCCTGTCCCCGTTCACGACCAGGATCCGGGCTTGCCCGCGATTCAGGATCGGAAGACCCGCCTCGTCCTTCATGCCGCCCCCGGCCTCGTCGGAGCTTCCGGGGAGGGAATGAGCGAATGAGCGGAAGAGCGCTCGGATTTGGAATGATTGGGACGCACCATGACGCGCCCTATATGGCAACTGAGGTGCCAGGACGGAAATCTTCTTAGTTTCCAAGCTGTTAGGCGATTATCGGCCGGAAACGCTCACGCCTTTAGGCGGGCCGCGTGTTTCCTTTAGGGACAAGAATGGAAAAGACGGGCAGGAAGGGACTTAACGCCTTGTTTTCAAAGGGGAGAACGGACTAGCCGGGGGCCGGTCACGTTGTGCCGGGAGGGAGCACTCCCTCTACTCGATCCCGTATTCCCGGAGCCGGGCGTAAAGGACCTTCCGGCTGATCCCGAGCATCCGGGCCGCCTTCGACTTGTTTCCGTAAGCACGCCGGAGCGTATCGATGATCGTCTCTTTCTCGAGGAGAGAGAGCGGCTTGACCTCCCTCGTCTCCGGCGGGGGGGGCCCGCTGGGCGGGGCGATATCGGGCGGGATGTCCCTTTCCGTGAGCGTAGACCCGGAGCAGAGAACGACCCCCCGCTCGATCACGTTCTCCAGCTCCCGGACGTTGCCGGGCCACGAATAGGACATCATCCGGGACAGGGCGGGGGAATCGATCCCCTTGACCTCCTTCTTGTTGAGGCCCGCGTACCGCTCGAGAAAGTGGAACGCAAGAAGGGGAAGATCGTCGAGCCGCTCCCGAAGGGGCGGAATGCGAATCGGGATGACGTTGAGCCGGTAGAAGAGATCGGCGCGGAAACGCCCCGCTTCCACCTCGGCCTTCAGGTCCTTGTTGCTGGCCGCGACGAGACGCAAGTCGACCTTGATCCTCGCGCTGCTTCCGACCCGCTCGAACTCCCGCTCCTGGAGGACGCGGAGGAGCTTGACTTGCAGGGACACGTCCATCTCCCCGATCTCGTCGAGGAAAAGCGTCCCCCCGTCGGCCAGCTCGAACCGGCCGATCCGCCGGCCGACGGCGCTCGTGAACGCCCCTTTCTCGTGCCCGAACAGCTCGCTCTCGAGGAGCGTCGGCGGAAGCGCGCCGCAGTTGATCCCGACGAACGGGTTGCGGTGGCGGGGGGACTGGGAGTGGACCGCCCGGGCGATCAACTCCTTGCCGGTCCCGCTCTCTCCCTGGATTAGGACCGTCGCCTGGGACTCGGCCACCGTCTGGATGAGCTGGAAGATCTCCCGCATGCCTCTGCTCTGTCCGACCATGCCCAGAGCCGGCCCGGCTCCCTTCGCCGGACGCGAGACGGCCGCCATGTGCCGGGTGAGCCGCCGGTGCTCGGCCGCCCGCCGGACGACCTCGCAGAAGAGCGTGTAGTCCGGAGGCTTGATGAAGTAGTAGAAGGCGCCTTCCTTGACCGCCCGAACGGCCGAATCGACCGTCCCGTAGGCCGTGAGGAAGATCACGGGGATCTTCAGCGCGCGGGTCTGGACGTGCTCGAAGAGGTCGAGGCCCGACCGGCCCGGCATCCGGAGATCGGTGACGAGGACGTCGATCGGCGCCCCCCCCTCGATGCGGGAAATCGCTTCGTCCACGGACTGGGCCGTGACGCAGGCGTACCCCGCCTCCTGGAGGATGGCGGAGAGAACGCGAAGCGCGTTCGCCTCGTCGTCAACGAGCAGGATGGTGGATGTCTGCGGGGACGTGGGATCCATCGACGGGAAAATAGACGGTGACAGTCGTTCCGTGGCCGGGCGCCGAGGTGACCGCGAGCCGTCCCCCGTGCCCCTCGACGATCTCGCGGGAGATGAAAAGCCCCAGGCCGGTCCCCTTCTCCTTGGAGGAGTTGAACGGCTCGAAGAGGTGGCCGCGGATCTCCTCGGCGATGCCGGGGCCGGTGTCCTGAAACTCGATCCGAACGGCCTCGCGGCCGGTCTGAGCGTCGCCCGCCCGGCGGACGGGCAGACCGGGCCACGCCTCGGCGGCCGACGCGATCGACGTTCGGACCGTGAGCGACCCGCCGACGGGCATGGCCTCGACGGCGTTTCGCGCGATGTTCGTGAACACCTGGCGGAGCTGGCCCGGGTCGGCCGTCACGGAAGGGAGAAGGCCGAGATCCGCGGTGACGGACACGCCGTCCGGCCGCGCCTGCTTCCCGACGAAGTCGAGCGTCCGACGGACCTCCTCGTTGACGTCCAGCGAAACGAAACGCGGCTCGGCCTTGCGGGCCCGGGCCAGGAAGTTCGTCACGAACGTGTTCAGGCGCGTAATCTCCTCGTTGATGATCTCGGTGAACTCCAGGAGGAGCACGTCGTTCGAGAACTTCGTCTGCAGAAAGGCGATCGCCCCCTTCATGGCGTTGAGCGGATTGCGGATCTCGTGCGCCAGGGTCGAGGCGATCTTCCCCACGGAGGCGAGCTTCTCGGTCCGCTGGACGCGAGCTTCGAGCTTGGCCCGGTCGGTCTCGTCCAGGACCATCCCCAGAAGACCGCGGACTTCGCCATCCCCCTCCCCCTCGGAGACGATCGGCCTGAGCCGGACGCGGAAGACAGCCCCTCCGTCCTCGTCCCGCCAGCGGACCCCCTCGATGACCTTCTGCCGGTTCTCCTTCAGGACCTCGGCGACCGCCGTCGAGACCGCCGGGACCCCCATTCCGGCGAACAGCCGTCCGGCGTCCTGCTCGACGGCCCCGGACGAGGCGAGTCCCGTGATCTTTTCCATGGCGTGGTTCCACACCCGGACTCGGCCTTCCTCGTTCAGGATGAACACGCCGCGATTGAGATGACCCAGAACGGCCCCGAAGTTCCGGTGGTTCTCGAAGAGCTTGTCGAAGAGGAGGATGTGCTCCAGCGCCCCCCCCGCCAGCCTGCCCAGATCGGAAAGAAAGCCGGATTCCGCATCCTTGAACGGCTTGCGGCCCGGCTTTGTCCCGACGAGGATCATCCCGATGAAGCGCGTCTTCCCGAAAAGGGGGATAACGAGCCGGGCGCAACTCGCCGTCAGGACGGCCCGGTCCCCGTCCGAAAGAACCGGGTCGTGGTAGTCCCGGAGAACCAGCGCCGAGCGTCTGAGCGAGAGCAGGACGCCCATGGACCCGTCCCGCGCGATGGCGTGCGGCGATAATGACGCCTCATCGATTCCCCGCGCCGCCGCGAAGCGGAACGCCCGGCGCGAGCGGTCGAGAAGAAACAGGGCGGACGTCGCCCCCGGAAGACTCCGGGTCAGCGTCTCCAGCACGAGGTCCGCCGCCTTCGACGCGCTCGCGGCCCCCGAGGCCTCCAGGGCGAAAACCCTGAGCGCCTGGTCGAAGCCGGATTTCGATCTCCTCCAGCGAAAAACCGCCAACTTGCCTCCGCTACGGATGGGTCCGCTCGTCGTAAGCGAACCGAAGCGACGACGAAAAGTTCTTGTAGAGGCGCCATTCATGGCGCCCCACGGATCGGGCGTGATGAATCACGCCCCTACCGCAGTTCCGCCAGCGCCGACTTGGCCTTCGCCGACTCCGGGAAATCCTTCGAGAGGTCGAGCGCCTTCTTGAGCGCCGCCCGCGCCTCTTCCTTCTTCCCGGCCTTGAGCGAGGCCATCCCGAGATGATACTGGAGAGTCGGGTTGTTTGGCGCCTGGCGCGCCGCCTCATCGAGAAGCGAAACGGCGGAGGGGTATTCCCCCCTCTTGTACGCGACCCATCCGGCCGTATCCATTAGGCTCGGGTCCTTGGGCGCCTGCTTCCGGGCCCGCTCGATCATCTCCTCCGCTTCCTTCAGGTTCTCTCCCTGCTCGGCCAGAAGGTACGCCAGATTGTTGAGAACGGGGGCGTACTCCGGTTGGATCTTGAGGATCTCCCGGTAAACCGCGACCGCTTCCTTCGGCTTCTTCTGGGCTTCGAGGGCGGACGCCAGCCCCATCCGGGGAGGGATCGCCTTGGGCGCCATCTCGATCGCTTTCCGGAACTCGCCGGCCGCGGCCCCGAATTCCTTCCGGGCCATCTGGATGGCGCCCGTCTTCTGGACGAGGAGCGGGTTCTTGGGCTCACGCTTGACCGCTTCCTTCATCTGCTTGAGCGCGCCGGCCAAGTCCTTCTCTGCGGCCGCGAGATCGGCGAGGATCTCGGGCTCGATCGCCGTCTTGGGGAACTCTTTCCCCGCCCTCTTCGCCGCCTCCCGCGCCTTGTCGGGATTCCCCGAACGGAAGTAGGTCCCGGCGAGAATGCCGTAGAGCGCCGGCTGTTTCGGCGCGAGGGCCAGGGATGCCTCGAACTCGGCTGCAGCTTTGGCCGGCTCGTTCTTGCGGAGATAGATCTCCCCCTTCTCGTTCCGCGGCCGCGGGCTCTTGGGCGC
>CAKKSE010000058.1 GCA_919903025.1 Nitrospiria bacterium
CTACCCCTTGTCCGTCAGTGCCTCGATGCCGGGGAGGGGTTTTCCTTCGAGGAGCTGGAGGGAGGCGCCGCCGCCCGTGGAGATGAATGACAGGTTCTCGGCCTCGCCGGCGCGGTTTACGGCGTCGGCCGTGTCGCCCCCGCCGACGATCGTCAGGGCGTAGGCATCGGCCACGGCGTGGGCGACGGCCATCGTCCCGCGCGAGAAGGCGTCCATCTCGAAGACGCCCATCGGCCCGTTCCAGATGATCGTCTTTGCGTTGGCCAGCGCCTCGGAGAAAAGCTTCACCGTGGCTGGGCCGATGTCGAGGGCCTTCCACCCGTCCGGGATCTCCTGCGTCGTGACGATCTTCGTTTCGGCGCCCGGGTTCATGTCCTGCGCGATCACGCAGTCGACCGGGAGGTAGAACTTGACGCCGCGCTGGACGGCTTTTTCGCGGATCTGGTTGGCGAAATCGAGCATTCCGTCCTCGACCATGGACGAGCCGACGTTGAATCCCATCGCCTTGATGAACGTGAAGGCCATGCCGCCGCCGACGAGGACCTTGTCGACCTTGCCGCCCAGGTTCTCTATGACGCCGATCTTTCCGGAGACCTTTGCTCCGCCGAGGAGGGCGACGAAGGGGCGGACGGGCGTGCTGATGTGCTCTTCGAGGTATTCGATCTCTTTCTGCATCAAGAAGCCGGCGGCGGCGACTGGCGTGTATTTGGCGATGCCGACCGTGGATGCGTGGGCCCGGTGGGCCGCGCCGAAAGCGTCGTTGACGTAGACGTCGGCGAGAGCGGCCAGCCTCTTCGAGAACTCGACGTCGTTCTTCTCCTCGCCGGAACAGTACCGCAGGTTCTCGATGAGGACGACGTCGCCGTCCTTCATCTGTGCGACGGCCGCTTCGACGGTCGGGCCGACGCACTCGGGAACGAAGAGGACCTCCTTGTCGAGCAGGCGCTGGAGGCGCTTGGCGACGGGGGCGAGCGAGAAACGGGGATCGGGCGTCCCCTTCGGGCGGCCGAGGTGGGATCCGATGACGACCCGCGCTCCGGCGTCGATGGCGTAGTTGATCGTCGGAAGGGTGGACCGGATCCGGCGGTCGTCCGTGATGTTCATGTTGTCGTCGAGCGGGACGTTGAAATCGGCCCGGATGAAGACCCTCTTTCCCTTGAGGGGGACGTCGGCGATCGTGAGCTTTTTGTTCATGATCTCATCCCTTCCGCGGGGCGGCGTCTAGAGCCCCTTCCGCCCCATGTGGAGAACGAGATCGCGGAGCCGGCACGAGTAGCCCCACTCGTTGTCGTACCAGGCGATCACCTTGACCATCCGGCCCTGCAGGACCTTCGTCAGGGACGAATCGTAAATAGATGAGTGGGGATTGTCGTTGAAGTCGACGGAGACGAGCGGCGCGTCGACGTACTCGAGAATTCCCTTGAGAGGCCCGTCAGCGGCCTTCTTGAACGCGGCGTTCACTTCCTCGACCGTGACGTCCTTGCCCAGCGTGGCGACGAGATCCACAACCGAGACGTTGGGCGTGGGGACCCGGACGGCCATCCCGTCCAGCTTTCCCTTGAGCTCGGGAATGACGAGGTGGAGCGCCTTGGCCGCGCCGGTCGACGTCGGGATCATCGAGACCGCGGCGGCGCGGGCGCGCCGGAGGTCCTTGTGCGGCAGATCGAGGATCTGCTGATCGTTCGTGTAGGAGTGAATCGTCGTCATGAGGCCCCGCTCGATCCCGAAATTGTCGAGGAGGACCTTGCAGACCGGGGCCAGGCAGTTCGTCGTGCACGAGGCGTTGGAGACGATGTTGTGCTTCGCGCGGTCGTAGGTCTGGTCGTTGACGCCCATCACGAAGGTCGCGTCGGGGTCCTTGGCGGGGGCCGAGATGACGACCTTCCGGGCTCCGGCGGCGAGGTGTTTCTCCGCGCCCGCTCTGTCGGTGAAGCGGCCGGTCGACTCGACGACGACATCCACGCCGAGCGCCTTCCAGGGAAGGGCGGCGGGGTCTTTCTCGGCGATGACTTTGAGCGTCCGGCCGTCGACGCTGATCGAGGAATCGGATGCCTCGACCTTCTGCGTCAGGGTGCCATGGACCGAGTCGTACTTGAGGAGATGGGCCAGGGTCTTGGCGTCGGTGAGGTCGTTGACCGCGACGATTTCGATGTCCGGCGCCGCGAGCGAGGCGCGAAAGATGTTGCGTCCGATCCGACCGAACCCGTTGATTCCCACCCGAATGCTCATTGGTTCCTCCGTCGTTTTCTCCTCAGCGGCCGCCGGCGCCTTCGAAGACGTTCAGGACCGGGCCCGTGAGGATCTTGGGGTAGAAGTAAGTCGACTTTTGGGGCATGACGGCTCGATCGCGGGCGACGTCCCGGACGTCCCGAACCTTCGGCGGGTTGAGAAGGAAGACCATCTGCGCCGAGCCGGAAAGGGCGTTCGCGACGGCCTCGTCCGCCGATTTCGTGTACGTGACGTAAGTTTGCCGGGCGAGGTCTTCCGTGGAGATGCCGAGACCCCGCTCGAACGCCAGGTTGTGAAGGATCGTGACATCGAGGCGGCGGACGGGCGCCGGAAGGCCGCGGGGAAGCGACTTGAGCGCGGCGGGCCGGGGCGTGAGGAGGAATCCCATCGGGGCACCGCTGAGGACCAGGCCGAACGCGGGTCCGCGGCCTCCAGCTTCCTCCATCTTATCGACGAGCTTCCGGGCGAGCTTGTCCCGGGGGGCGGAGACGCTTTCCGCCCGGAACGACGCGGAGAGCGCCTCAAGGATCCGGGCCGGATCGAAATGGGGGAGGTTTCGGATCTCCCTGTGCGTGGGAAGGATCGTGAGGCCCGGATCCTCCATTCCCGCCAGGTAGATCATGATTCGGTCGCAAGGGGCTGGGCGATCGCCCGGCACGCTCCCCGCCGCGCGGCACTCTTCCCGATGGGCGAGGGACGTTTCGTAACGGTGATGACCGTCGGCGATGAAGACCGGCCGGCGGGAGAGTTCTCTCTGGACGGATTGGATCGTCTTGGGATCCGTGAGCCGCCACAGCGCGTGGACCGCGCCGTTGTCGTCGGCCACGCGCAGGAACGGTTTCTTGCGATAAGCCGAGGCCATGGCGCGGGAGATCTTTCGGCGCGGGTCGTCGTAGAGGCCGAAGATGGGCGAGAAGTTGGCTCGGCAGGCCCTGAGGAGCGAAAGGCGGTCGGTCTTCGGCTTCGAGAGCGTCCGCTCGTGCGGAAGGACGGCGCCCGTCTCGTACGGCTCGGCCCCGAGGGCGCAGAGGAACCCCCGGAGAACTTTCTTCGTCCGGCCGGCCTTGTAGTCGATCGCGTACGGATAGAGGGCGGGGGCCTCGTCGCGCCCGAGGATCCCAGCCCTGAGCCACCGGGCCAAGTCGCGCGCGGCGCGGGAGTACCTGTTGTTCTTCTCATTGTCCCGGGGCGAGACCTTGCCGAACTCCAGCCGGACGATGTTATACTGGTCGCGCCGGTAGAGGTCGCGCTGGAGGGCGGGTGAGATGATGTCGTATGGAGGGGCCATCCGCCTGCCGAGCGCCTTTCCGGCCGGGCGGAAGACCACCCCGCGAAAAGGGGCGATGTCTGCCATTGCCTCTCTGGATTGTATCGAGGTCCGGTTGCCTTGAAAAATGACGGGTCTGAAAAAGCGCGCTTTTTGTAGCACATAGAGAGAAGGGGTGTCAACCCGAAGAACCGGTGTATGACTAAGATCATGTTCCCGCCCGGCGGAATTTTGGTATCAATACGGCCATTATTCCCTCCCCCAGCAGATTCACGCAACCCATATCCAGGAGGTCGATTATGGCCGCTTCTCCGCAGAACGACGACAGGCCGATCCCCCGCTGGCAATACTTCATGGACAGCACGTTTTTGCTTCTCTTCCTGGGGGTCGCCGTTCCATTCATCTTCTACACGGTCTGGGGGATCATGGAGCTCGTGAACGTTCCCCTCTGGCCCGAGAAATAGGGGAGGCGCGCGATGAGCATTTCGGTTCCGGAAAGGATCTGGTGGAAGCCCGTCGACAAGAGCGAGAAGATCTGGGTCGGTCTCGCGCTCACGTGGTGCATCGTCATGTTCATCATGATGCCGCTGTGGCACCTGAAGGGGGGACAGAACGCGCCCTCCGAAACGTACCGCGTGACGCCGGTTCAGTTCCAGAAGGCCACGCAGGCGTTCATCGAGAAGTACAAGGTCGGCGAAGAGAAAGGGACGGCCATCGTCGCGCCGCCGGCCGGGAGCGACATCTATCTCAACTCGATGATGTGGCGCTGGGACCCGATCCTCAAGCTGGAGAAGGGCAAGACCTACCGGCTTCACATCTCCTCCATGGACCTCCAGCACGGCTTCTCGCTGTATCCTCAGAACATGAATTTCCAGGTCCTTCCCGGGTACGACTACGTCCTCACGATCACGCCGACGACGTCCGGGGAGTTCTACATCCAGTGCAACGAGTTCTGCGGGATCGGCCACCATATGATGGTCGGCAAGATCATCGTAAGCTAGGGGAGGCGATGTCATGACGAATGCAGGAGCCGAATTCCGCACGTGCCCGACGACGGGGCTCAAGGTCCATCTCCCCGCTGAGAACCTGATCAAGGCCAACGCCGTGGCGGCCGTTGTCTTCCTACTGATCGGCACCGTGATGGCGCTGCTGGTGGCGTTGACCCGGTGGCCGGCCGTCCACCTCCTCTCGGCGGAGGGGTACTACCGGGCGCTCACGGCCCACGGCCTGAACATGCTCATCTTCTGGATCATCTTCTTCGAGATCGCCGTCCTCTACTTCGCGTCGGCGGTCCTCCTGAACAGCCGGCTGGCGGCCCCGAGGGTGGGTTGGCTCTCCTTCCTGATGATGCTCGTCGGATCGCTCCTCGTGGACCTGATGATCCTCCAGGGGAAGGCCGACGTGATGATGACGTCGTACGTTCCGCTGAAAGCCGATCCCCTCTTCTATCTCGGCGTGATTCTCTTCGCCGTCGGGGCCTTGATCGGGGTCGGGCTCTTCTTCGCGACGCTGGTGGTGGCCAAACGGGAGAAGACGTACGAGGGGTCTCTGCCGCTCGTCGTCTTCGGGGCGCTCGCGGCGGGGATCATCGCCGTCGTGGCGATCGCGCACGGGGCGATCATCTACATCCCGACCTTCCTGTGGTCGGTGGGGATCATCGGCCCGATCGATCCGGCCATGTACCGGGTCGTCTGGTGGGGACTGGGGCACACCTCCCAGCAGATCAACGTGACGGCGCAGATCGCGATCTGGTACCTCCTGGCCACGCTCACGGTGGGCGCGACGCCGCTCAACGAGAAAGTCTGCCGGTCGGCCTTCGTTCTCTACATCCTCTTCATCAACCTGGCGTCGGCGCATCATCTCCTGGTGGATCCGGGCGTCTCGCCCTCCTGGAAGATCTGGAACACGTCGTACGCCATGTATCTCGCGGTCCTGGCGAGCATGATCCACGGCTTCACGGTCCCCGCCTCGATTGAGGTGGCCCAGCGGAAGAAGGGATACACCAAGGGACTGTTCGAATGGCTAAAGAAGGCTCCCTGGGGGAATCCGGGCTTCTCGGCGCTGGCCCTCTCTATCGCCATCTTCGGGTTCATCGGCGGGATCACTGGGGTCACGTTCGGGACCGAGCAGATCAACATCATCTCGCACAACACGCTCCGGATTCCCGGACACTTCCACGCGACCGTCGCGGCGGGCACGACGCTGGCGTTCATGGGCGTGACCTACTATGTCCTTCCGCTCATCTTCCGGCGGCAGGTCGTCGTCCCGTCCCTCGCCAAGCTCCAGCCGTACTTCTTCGGGATCGGGATCCTGCTGGTCTCGATCGGGATGACGTTCGCGGGATCGTACGGAATCTCGCGGCGTCACTGGGACATCGCCTTCACGGGGGCGCCGTTCACGCTCTCGTTCGACCCGACCGCCATGCTCATGCTGTCGGTCATGGGAATCGGCGCGATCCTCGCCGTGACCGGGGCGCTCATGTATATCCTGATCACGGTCTTCACCGTCCTGATCGGGAAGCGTCCGGCGTAGACAGAAGGAATGGGTGAATCGGGGAATCGGTGAATGGGTGAATGGGTGAATGAGGCGGCGGTCAGCAATCGGCGTTCAGCGGTCGGCTGAAAGCTGAAAGCCATGGACGGGTCGGAGAACGGAACAACCTCCTTCCCTCCGCGAGGTCAAAGGTGAGAAAAGGAGAAAAAAATGGAAGAGCATAAGGAACTCGAGCCGCGGGGGACGATGGTCCTGGCCCTGGTTTTCTTCGGGTCCTTTATTCTATACTACTTCCTCAACTGGAAGTGGCTGTCGAACCTCTGGTACGTGCGGTAAGAGCGGGTGAATCGGTGAATGGGTGAGTCGGGGAATCGGGGATGAGGCGGAATCCTCATCCCCGAGCTTCCGACAACTCCCTGATCCGCAATGCGGCGGACTCGGCCATGCCTCCCTTGATGCAATCACTCGAAACAGAGTCTCCCGCCATGCCGCTCCGCCGGGGGTGGCTTCTCCTCGCGCTGACCTCCCTCGTCTTCGCAGGCATCTTCGCCGTCCTCGTCGCCCTGGCCAGGACGCCCGGCATTCAAGACTTTCTTCCTTCGGGGCCGTACTCGAAGGTCGCGCTCGTCGGTCACGTCGTCCTCTCGTTTATCGTCTGGTTCCTGGCGTTCCAGGGGATCCTGTGGGCGGCGGGTCTGCGGGCCGACGGTTCCCCGGGTCTTCGACGGGTGTCTCGGGCCGGGGTCCTCCTGTCGGCGGCCGGGACGGGGCTCATCGTCCTGTCGGCCTTCCTCGGCTGGGGCCAGCCGGTTCTCGCCAACTATCTCCCTGTCTTGGATCACCCTGTCTACCTGGGCGGCCTCGTCCTGGTGGGCCTCGGAGCCGCCCTGGCGGCGGGCGCCGGCGTGGCGGGAGGCCTCCTGAAACGCCCGGAGCCGGAGGCGTTTGGAGCAGGCGCGGCGGCGGCCTTGTTCCTGGCTGGTCTGCTGACATTCGTCCTTTCCGGCGTCGGCCTGGCGCGGAGCGCCGACGCTGGCAACACCTATGAGCTTCTCTTTTGGGGCGGCGGCCACGTTCTCCAGGCCGGGAACACGGCGGCGATGGTCACCGTCTGGCTGATCCTGGCGCGGGTTACGACCGGTCCGCTCTTCGTGAAACCGGCGTGGATCAAGGCCCTCCTTGCGACCTATCTGGCCGCGGCTGTTGCCGGCCCCGTCCTAGCCCTCTTCGATCCCGCGAGCGTTGTCCACCGCGTCGGTTTCACGCGGCTCATGGAGTACGGCTTGGGCCCGACGACGTCGATCATCGTCCTCCTCTTTTTCGTCCATCTGTGGAAGGGGCGGACGGCGGGGACTCGGGCGTCATGGAGAGACCCGCGCTTTTCGTCGCTGGTCTTGTCCCTTTGTCTCATCGGTGTCGGAATCGCCGTCGGCCTGACCATCCGGGGGAGCGACGTCCGGATCCCGTCGCACTACCACGGAGCCATCGGCGCCGTGACGATGGCCTTCATGGGTCTCACGTACCATCTCATCGCGTCGTTCGGACGGGAGCCGCTGTCCAGGCGGGTGGCGATCGTCCAGCCGTATCTCTACACGGGAGGCCAGATTCTCTTTGTCCTGGGGCTCTACTGGGCCGGCGCGCACGGTGTGGCCCGGAAGACGTTCGGGGCCGCCCAGAATCTCGACGAAACCGCCAAGATGATCGGCATGGCCGTGATGGGAATCGGGGGAGGAATCGCGATCATCGGGGGCGCGGCGTTCGTCGTGAACGCGCTCGGCGGCCTCCATCGACGTCCGAAACCGACCAGGCCGGCGGCGCCGGTTCGGGACGCCGACGCGGATCCCGTCGCCGCGGCGGGAGTCTGACGCGATGACCGGGAGTCCGACGGGGGTGCTGAGAGATTACGTTCCCCTCCTCAAGCTCAAGATTGGCCTGTTCATCACGCTTTCGGCCGTCGTCGGGGCACTCCTGACCGGGCGGGGCCGGATCGGAATATTCGATCTCATCGGCCTCTCCGTCGTTCTTCTTCTAGGATCGGCGGCGGCCTCGGTCTACAATCACTATCACGACAGGGATATCGACGCCGTCATGGCCCGGACGAAGGATCGTCCGATCGCGTCCGGAAGGCTCCGGAGTCTCAACGCGGTCCTCTTCCTGGGGGCCGTTCTCATGGCGGCTTCGCTGGTCCTGGCTTTCGCGTTGTTCAACCTGGTCGTCGCCCTCCACGTTCTGGCGGGGGCGTTCGTCTACGCGGTCGTCTACACCGTCTGGCTCAAGAGGCGAAGCGTTCTGAACATTGTGATCGGGGGTCTCGCGGGAAGCTTCGCCGTCCTCGCGGGGGCGGCCTCCGTGACCCCCGAGCTGTGCGCTCCGCCTCTCCTGCTGGCCTTGGTCATGTTCTTCTGGACGCCCTCGCATTTCTGGTCCCTGGCGATCGCCTGCCGCTCGGATTACGCGCGGGCGGGCGTTCCCATGCTGCCCGTCGTCGTCGGAAACGTCCGCGCGGCCCGGTACCTCTTCGCCAATACCGTGCTTCTCGTCCTCGCGTCGATCGGTCTCTGGCTCTGGGGAGGAATGGGGCTCGTGTATCTCCTCCCCGCGGTCGGCGTCGGCGCGTTCTTCCTCTACCGGAACGCCCAACTCTTGCGCGACGCTTCCCAAGGAACGGCCTGGTCGAATTTCAAGGCGTCCATGGCTTATCTCGCCATTCTCTACCTGGCTGTCATCGCCGACGTCGCCTCCGCTTCTTTTCGCTGATGAATGACGATCGACTCGACTGGACCTCTTGGACCGGGTGGTTCGGCCGGGGATCGTTCGCCTTCGCCGCCGCGGCGGTTGTCGTCGGATGGGCGGCGTTCCTCCTCGGCTTGGCGGCGCTGGGTCCTTACGTTTCCCTTCTCACGACGGACCCGAACGCGCTTCGCCTCTTCGACGAGATCCGGCAGTTCTGCCTCGGCTACAATCCGGACACGGGCCGGTATCGGTCGGACTATCTCACGATGATGGTCGTTCAGCCGGTGATCCTTCTCGCGGTGATCGGTCTTGTCTGGGGAAGGGAAGCGCGCGAGGGGGCGAGGGCGTTTCTGGGGAGCGTCCGCCGCCGGTGGATGAGCTGGGCGGCGCTGGGCCTGGTTATTCTGGTCACCGGAACGGCTGTCGCCGTCAGCTTGCGAAGCGGTCCGGGGTTGGATGGCCTTCCGCCCCGGGGTCCGAACGCGGCGCCCGCGTTCGCGCTCCTGAACGCGGACGGAAAGACGGTCTCGCTCGCCGAGTACGGAGGCGAGGTGGTCGCCATGACGTTCGTGTACACGTCGTGCGTCCACACGTGTCCCACGATCACGGAGCGGATGAAACAGATCCTGGCGATGTTTCCCGGCCGGAAAGACCTCAAGGCCGTCGCGATCTCGATGGACCCCGAGCGGGACACCCCCGGCGTTCTCGCGGACTACACGCGGAAGAACGGGATCGACCGCGCCCGCTTCGAGTTTCTCACGGGAGATCCGAAGACGATCGAAGACCTCTTGTCGCGGTACCGGTTTCTTTACTACCGTCCGCCGGGCGGCGATTCGATCGACCACGCGAACATGCTCGTCCTCGTCGACCGCAAGGGCCGCCGGGCGTTCGACTTCTCCATCCTCAAGACCCCGGACGACACCATCCGAAAAGCCGTCCAGACACTGCTGAACGAAAGGGTCTAATAACCTCCTCAAATAGTGTAGACGCGTTCTTGCAGAATCTCCCCTGCCCCCTCTTTTCCAAAGAGGGGTAATTCCTCCCTTTGCAAAAGGGAGGTTAGGAGGGATTCTGAGAATCGGATGTCATCTCATGTGGGAGGACTAATGATTCCTCCGCTCACGCAGGACCGCCTCCGCGAGGCGGGACGCGTCCCAGCCGAGCGGGCCGAGAATTGCGCCGGCCGCCCGCAGGGTGAGGTCGAGGTATTTTTCCGTGTCGCAGGAAAAGTCGTGGGAGGAAAAGGCGAGGGGGCGGACGCGCGAGGCGGGGTCCCGGCCGCCGGCTGTCGAATAGACCATCTGGACGTTCTCTCCGGGAGCCAGGCGGATGCCGCGCGCCAGGAGGCTCTGTGCGGCGACGGCCGTATCGCAGGCCCGCGTGTAGGCTTCTGGGTCCTGAGAGACCTGCTTCGTGACGGCCAGGGCGGCCGGCGCGATTCTCCCATCCAGGAGATCCTGGACGCGGGTGTCGAGGACCGATAAGGCTTCGGGCAGAAGGTCCCCCAGTTCTTTCAATGACCCGGCCCGCGCGAGGACGGCGAGGATCGCCTCCTGGGTCTCCGCGACGAAGCGGGGCGTGTCCCGGCGGCGAAGCTCCAGCCCCCGCACCTTGATCGTTCCGTCGCGGAAGACGCCGGCGTAACGATTGGGGACCCCGAGGTCCGGGCGTGTCCGGGAGGGCGGGAAGATCAGCCAGCGGTAGATCCCCTCGACCGCGACCGCGATTCCCGTGCGCCGGGAGATATCCTCCGCCAGCGCCTGCGTTTCCCGCTCCGTGATCCCCGGTTTTCGGATCCAGATCGAGTCGACGATGGCGTGGAGGAGGGAGAAGCCCGCCGCTTCGGCGGTCTCCTTGGCCTGAAGAAGGAGCTCCCGGCCGTAGGCTGTCACCGCCTCGTGGGCCTCGATCCGGCCGAAGCGGGCGTTCTTGTACCCCAGGTATCCGAAACTGGTGACGAGGATCCACTTGAGGGCGTTCTGCCGCCGGTCCCAGCGCCGGCGGAGCGCGGGATCGGCTGTCTCGTTCCGCATCGATTTGTACCGGGCGCGCTTTTCGATCAGCGGCGAAAGGACGCGGGGGATGAGCCCCCGTCTTCGCGCGCAGGTGCGCCGGCCGATCTCGGGGACGTTCCGGCCGGGACAGCAAGGGCAGTCGAGCGTTTCGGGCGAGACGTTGAACTTCGCCATGATCGTCGGATAGAGCGAGGCGAAGTCGAGCTCGGCGACGTCCCCATGGACCCCCGTCGGCGGAAGGAATACGAGTCCCCCCTTGTCGGTCGTGAGGAGATCTTCGGCCGCCTTGAACTCCTCGGCCTCCTGCTTGCGCCAGTGGATGAGGATTCCTTCCTGGTGCGCCCTGAGGAGCTCGATCGAGGACATGGCCGTGCCGATGGATGTCCGGGCGAGCTGTTGGACCGGAATCCGCGAGAGGCGGGCGATCTCCACGAGCCCCTCCAGCCCCGACTCCCGGAAGATGAACGTGTTGCGGGCGTCGATGTGCCACCGCCCCGAAAGGAAGCGGGCGGCCTCTCGCCCCGCCAAGGCGGGGCCGTAGGAGAAGTACGAGCGGGCCCGGTCCGCCGGAGGCGGAGGCTGGTCCGCCGAAGGCGGATTCCGGTGCCAGGGAAGGGCGATCCTGCATCGCCGTTCCAGCCGGTCCAGCTCGGGGAGGAGCCAGGAGTCCCCCCACTGGGTGAGTATCACGTCCGGGTCGGCCTTGCGGAGGATTCCGGCCAGGGTCTCAAGGAGAAGGTGAGGGTCGCTCCCCTCCAGCAGGCGGGTTTCCCCGTCGAACGTTGCCTCCAGACGGCCCCGCCAGCCGTGGCGGGGATTGACCGCCTCTCCTTCCAGCTTGAGCTCCATGACCGACAGGGGGGGGAGGGGGTAGTCGAGCGCCCAGGGGTCGTCGTTCACTTCGATCGCGCGGAGCGTTCCGTCCGGCGTCGTGTCCCAGGAGCAGTAAGCGAGAGGAAAGACGCCGCGGTCGTAGGCGTACCGCTGGGGGAGGGGGATGTCGCAGGTGAAAAGCTCGATCCCTTCTTCCGCTCCCGCGGCGGAGACGGCTCGGCTGTACTGCCGGAGGTCCCGGACGCGGACCTCGAGGACGGGGACCAACTCTTCCGTCCAGAATTCGATGCGTTCGACCGGCGCCGCCTCGACCGGGAACCGGCGGATCCGGGCGAGGGCGCGGTCGATCGCGGCACGGGTTCCCCGAACGTAGAACGTGGGGGCGTAAGGCTCCCAGAGGGAGACGGCGCTTCCGGTTTCCCGGAGGAACCAGAGGCGCATCCCCTGTCCGTCGGGATAGAGGTCGAAGAGCCAGCCGCGATCGGTCATGGGATGCGTGAGCCTAGTCGAAAACCACCGTCTTGTTGGCGTACACGAGGATCCGGTGCAAGGCGTGCCAGCGGACGGCGCGGGCGAGGACGACCTTCTCCAGGTCGCGGCCTTTCTGGGCCAGGTCCTCCAACTGGTCCCGATGCGAGACCCGCGCGACGTCCTGCTCGATGATCGGCCCCTCGTCCAGATCATTGGTCACGTAATGACTCGTCGCTCCGATCAGTTTGACCCCGCGTTCGTGGGCGCGGTGATAGGGGCGCGGGCCGCTGAACGCCGGCAGGAACGAGTGATGCACGTTGATGATCCGCTGGGGCCAGCGGGCGACGAACTCGGGCGAGAGGACTTGCATGTAGCGCGCCAGCACGATGAGGTCGATGCCGTGCGCGTGGAGCAGTCTCAACTGTTCCTCTTCGGCTGTCTCCCTGTTCCCCGGCTCCACAGGAATATGGTGGAACGCGATCCCGTAGAAGCCGGCCAGATCCCGGGCGTCCGGATGGTTGCTGATGACGAGGGACACGGCGCAGGCCAGCTCGCCGCTCCGGTGGCGGTAGAGCAGGTCAGCCAGGCAGTGGTCGTGCCGGGATACGAAGATCGCCGCCTTGGGCCGGACGGATGAGCGCTCCAGGCGCCACTGCATCCGGAACTCCCTCGCGATCGGCTCGAAGGCCTCCGGGAAGCGGGCGGGGTCCAGGTCAAATCCGGCGAGGTCCCATTCCACGCGCATGAAGAAGAGGCCGAGCGCGGCGTCCTGGTGCTGATCGGCGTGGAGGATGTTGCCGTTGTGACCGTAGAGGAAGTTGGCCACCGCCGCGACGATCCCCTTCCGGTCGGGGCAGTGGATCAACAGGATTGCGGATTCGCGCATACAGTCTCCCGTCTCGCTTTCGTCGTTGGGGGGAAGGTTGTCGCCTTTGGCTTGACATGGACACAACCCTTGTCTATATTGGACACGTTTTCAGGTCAGAAGTCGAGGCGATCCATGCGATGGAAAGTAAGCGATGCAAAACAGAAATTCTCCGATCTGGTCCGGCGGGCGTCGCGGGAGCCCCAGCTCGTGTACAACCGCGAGCGCCTGGTTGCGGCTGTTGTGAGCGGCCATGAGTTCGAGGTTTTCCATTCCTGGAAGGAGACGCAGACCAGACGGTCCATCGGCGAGGCGTTCGAAGAGCTGAGGCGGATCGAGAACGAAGAGAAGTACATCCTTGAGATCCCTCCGAGAGAGGATCGTCCCAATCCGTTTGCGAACTCCTTGAATGCCGTTCCTCGTTGACACCAATATTATCGGCGAGCTGTCGCAGCGAGAGCCGAACCCCGGGGTTCTCGCGTGGGCTCGGACCGTATCCGAGGTCGCGGTGAGCGTCATTACCGTCGGGGAGGTCTATTTCGGGCTCTCGTGGAAGCCGAACCAGCGGGTTCAGGCCTGGTTCGAGGAGTTCCTGTCGACGTCCTGCCGAATGCTTCCGGTCACCGACGAGATCGCCCGGCGGGCCGGCCATATCCGGGGCGCCCTGGCGTCGCGCGGGCAGAGCCGCACGCAGGCCGATATGCTCATCGCGGCGACAGCCCAGGCGCACCATCAGACCCTCGTCACTCGAAACGTCCGCGACTTTGCGGAGTGCGGCATATCCCTTCTCGACCCGTTCGCGTAATGGTGTTCCTACAGTAGAAGCGACATTGGATTTTCAGAATCCCTCCTCTCCAGCTTCTCGAAGTCGATGGGAAACATGGGCTTCATGGATCGCCTTCAGTCACCCTCCCGACCGGCTGAATTGGTGCTTGAGAGCCCAAACGCCCGCCCACACGAAGAAAAACGCCACGAGGCCGAACGCGAAGCGCCCTAACAGCCAATTGCATCGATCGGGGAAGAAGGGAATTCCTCCGCTCATGTGGCGCGGGTCGGCGAAGAGTGCGACCCACAGGAAGACCAGCGCCATCAACAGCAGTGAAACGCCGACCATTCGCGAAGCGACTGGCGAGCCGACGTGAAGGAACACCGACCCTCCGGCCAGGATCGGGACAAGGCCGATAACAACGAGCACCCAGCCGGGGACGTTGGGCCTGACGGCGCGCTTGGGAATGACGTCGATGCCGATGAGCAACAGCACGACGCCAACGCACGCCGCGACTCCGGCGGTTATGAGCCTCTTGGTCTCCAATGAACCACCTCAGGCCAGCGGTTCGTGGAGGGGCGGAGGGGAGCCGCGATGTCCGCGATTACGGCGCGTGAACTTCATGCACGGCGGGTCCGCCTCCGAGCTCTCAGCGGCCATGTAACGCAAGATTGATGTCCTGCACGCTGAAAGCATCCGGATCGAATTCTCCTCCGCACCACTCGCGCATGTCGGCGTGATCGGGATGCTTGGGATCGGCCAGCACATCCAGAAAACGGTAGTACCCATGTACGCCCCCGACGTCCTCGGGAGGGCATTGACGCTTCCCAGCCAACACCAGGGGATACCGGACTCCTGGCTGGGGAGCGACGATCGCTTCGAGCGCGACGTCGTGATCCCATCCGTCGCCGAAGTCGTATTCGTATACCATCCTGGCCTTGGGCCGACGCAGTACCTCGTGCAGACGAACCTTGCGTTCGTTTATGACTGGGAATCCGAACTCTGGGTCAGGCTCTCCGTAGTACGTGTCGCCTATCCTGAACTGGTGGAGGTGGCCGTCGTGCCATCCCATGACGATTTGCAGGATGTGGTGGAGCCGCCGGAGCGTGACCTCCGGCTGAACATCAAACCGCCTCCAAATCGGAGGACGCGTATCCCGGAGGGTGACTTTGATCCGATAGACCATTTTTTCAGTCACAGCTTCCCTCCTTGCCTTTCAAGACCGAGTGACCAGGCGCCGGCGCAGCCTACTCAGGATAA
Organism: Nitrospiria bacterium; assembly: GCA_919903025.1. GTDB lineage: Bacteria > Nitrospirota > RBG-16-64-22 > RBG-16-64-22 > RBG-16-64-22 > RBG-16-64-22. The sequence goes on from CAKKSE010000058.1 coordinate 14,934, forward strand.
GACCGACCTTCAAGAAGGACCTGTCCAGCGTACACGACCTGTAACACGTCGTTCGCGTCAACCACGGCCACGTCTTTGCCGCGCTCGCTCCTTCGCTCGTAACACGAGGCACCCCTGCGCACCACAACCTCGCCGATGAACCGACCGTTCACCATGAGCCAGAGCATCGTCTCCCGAGAGACAAAAGAGGTACTCCTAGTGTTGAGTCTGAGAAGCGGTTGCTCTGATGAAGCTCAACCCTTGGGACAAGCATGGGCCGCCCAACGTCCGCGTTGAACGGCGTGAGCCAACGAGCGAAGCGAGGCGGGCGAGCGTCCGTTTTCGAACGCGTTGTTAGGCGCCGCCCACACCCTTCCACTTCGCATCTCGGTCCTTGTGGTAGTGATTCCAGAAGGTCTCGGCAAGGAGTTGATCGTTCGTCTGGAGACGCACCACCGAATTAGTGACCTTGTCCTTCAGGCGAAGGTAACCGGGTTTAGACTGCTCCAAGTAGTAGACCATCCGATTCTCAAAGATGCGATAGATTAGGTCGGACACTTCGCCAAGATCGTCCGTCACCATTGCGCCGACTGCCACACCCTGAGATATACAGACTGTATAGTCCCGCTCAGGGTCCGTCGATCGGACTGCGGACGCCGTGGCCTCCTTTGATGGCTGGAACTGGGCTTTGCCTCAAAAGAATCCTCAACTACTTCTGATGGCCATCAACACCCCGAACAGCGACACAACAGCGTTCAGGTTAGCGAGCGGTTCCAGCGCGGCGTTCTTGGCGCGACCGTGTCGAACGCGTTGTTATGCCGGCGTGTTCGGCGACCTCGATCAGGGAGCTCAATGCTCTATTAACCGCGCGGGCTGTTGGAAATGCCGCTGCAACCTTAGGTTCGAGCAGAACGAGATTTGTGCCGGCGCGATATGCCTTGAAGTGTTTGCCTCGAACGCCTTTCCCGAGGGCCTCTCGGCGGTACTCAGGGCGGAGTTCGTCTCGTTTAACCTTCTTCATAGATCGTCCTCTCCCGTTTTGTCATCACACGCGCACTGATGATTCGCACCTTTTCGCTCCGGTCGGTGTGCGCCACGACTAGGAGTGGTTGGACTGAGACAGGCCGAACGTAAGAAACCGCTGTTCAGCCTCAGAATGTTCGGGATCATGAAAGGTGATGGCCATCGGATCTCCGAAAACCGTTCCAGCTTCGTGAAACGAAACGCCGTGTTTCTTGATATTCGTTGCCGCCTTTCGTTCATCCCATTCGAATTCCATCCCACAGGTCTCGTGTCAGGTGTTGTAGGAATAAGCTCCGGCAAAGAGGGCACCGCCAAGCTTGCGATGAGGTTCCCCCTAGCCAAAAGCCGATCCAACGATACCCCCGGCCTTCGCGCCGGTCAAGTCATGTGCGGCGATTTACCCGGGGCTCGTCTTGGTTCCGCAACAATTGCGGTCGGGTTCTACTCATTCTTCCGATCTATCCTCCAGCCGGCGTGCATCCGCTTCGTCCTGCGGCCGGCCGACGGCCCGCTTGTTCCGAATCAGATGCTTCCGGCTGATCAGGGGAATCCTGATTCCGCCGACGGCAACCTCTTCACGCTCCGGCCACGCCTCGTCGAAATCAACACCATCGATCGATGTGAGGATGTCGATACGCCTCGGGGCGACCCCGATCTGAAAGACCAATCCGGGCGTCAGGAAGTCCTTCTCGCTGACGTCGGCGAGGGGCGCGCCGAAGACCTGCAACGCGCGAATGACCCGCTTCGCGTTCAGGGAAGTACGGCGAATCCATAAGTCGATGTCTCCCGTGGCTCTCGGAAGGCCATGGGCCGCCAGGGCGAACGCGCCGACCAGGAGAAATTCAACCTTTTCGTCGGAGAATGCGGACAATATGTCTTTGTAATCGGGATTCAGCACTCATCGGCTCCTTGAAGCTCCAGGCGTCGAGCGTGAGCGGCCAGACCATCTCGATCCGCTCGGCGGGCGTCGTTTTGGCAAGATCGTCCTCGGATCCCTGATCCTGGAGGCGGCTGACTCTCAGCGTTCGTGTCCGTTCGGCCATCGAGATCTCCTAATCTGCAGGGCTAGCCCGCCCCTTCCGCTCATGACTCAAACTCGCTCCTCGGCAGGCCAGACTGTCGAATGATGGCTTGAAGTGTGCCAATGCGGAGTTCTGGATGGTTCGGTACCGGCACTGTGACGTTGTATCCGGAAGTCGCTTCTGCATCGCGATGTGGCTGCCGCGCTGATGTACCTCGATGAATCCGTGCCGCGCCAGGATGGCGCAAACCTGCCTCCCGGACAGGACGCGGAGCTTACCCAACGGCAATCTCCAGCCGGGTTACGTACACCTCTTCATGAAGCCTTTGCTTGATTTCCTCGGGCGAGGCGGTTTCAAAGAACAGTTCGAGCGCTTCCCGGAGATTCTCGCGCGCATCTTCGATCGTACTGCCCTGACTCGCAATATCCAGTTCCGGGCAGAGTGATACGTAGCCATCTCCTTCACGTTCGATAATCGCGGTAAGCTGCCTTTGCATGATGTGTGCTCCAGTCTGCCAATTGGCGATCACTGTCGCCGGCCTACGGGCCCGGGTCGTTCGATTCCGAGTTGAGCTGATTCTAGTCCTGTTTTTCTCCGGCGAGCAAGTTCCCTGATGTGAAGACGTCTCATGCGCTGTCGGTGCGTTCCGGATGGACTGTGATCCATCCGACGATGCGCGAAAGGACCAGATCGATATCGCCTCGACGCCCGGCGCAAATCGAGAAAAGCTCCTCCGTGCTGATTTCGTCGTAGAAATGGACCATTCTGTTCCTGTACCCGGCCATTTCACGGAGAAGAACGGCTTCCTGTTCGCTCAGAATTCCCTTTGCGTGGAGTTGGTCTGGAATCTCCTTGTATTCCGTGACCGGATGCCCAAAGCCCTTGGCGAGAACGTGCCGTCCCAGATCGAGCAGGGCTTCGAGGGCTCGGCGCAGATAGGATTCGGCGGCGGCAGGGGTTTTCGAGTCGGCCGTGAACTCCTGGAGGCTGGCGAGCGGAAGCGATTCCAGGCCGCTCAACATTTTGCGGACCCATGCGGTTTTTTCGGTCACGATGTCTGTCCGGATTCTTGATGGAGTCACGTTGCGCCTTCCGTAAGGACCATCCGGATCCGTTCCCGCTGGAATGGAAGGAGGTCGCCCGCCCGGCGCAGGACGTAGAGCTCGTACCGGGCGGTGTCGTCCGGACGGCGATCGAACACGAGCTCGCCCGAGACGATATCGACGGCCAGGAATGCAGAGGCTTCGGGAAGGACGACTAGGTCCACGCGTCCGACGTCCAGTAAATCTTCCAAATCCGCCATGAGGCGCACCTTGTCCTGGGGGGAGAGACGAATGCCCCTCTCGGGCAACACGCCGACGTCAGCGTCGGATGCCGGCGAGGAGGCGGCGGGCGGTCGTCCCTGGAGTTTGTCCCTCATTTCCTCGGCGCGGCTTCCAAAGAGGTACAGGGCGTCGATGCGATAGCGATTGCAGATGGCCGAAAGATCAAAAAGAAGGTTCTTCATCGGGTTTGCGCGCATCCGTTGTTTCGATGGAAAGCACTGGGCATCGAGCCTCGGCTTGATGATGCGGACGGTCTGGTTCCCTATTTCATCGCTTCCGCGAGGCGTTTGTCGGAGTGGATCAGCTCGTTTACGACCGAGGAGACGTCCGTCTTTTTCCTCCGGGCGATCCTTTGAACGAAAGCGAGCGCTTCCTCGTCAAGATACACTGGAAGCCTGAGAGTGACAGCCGGACGGTAAAACTTGCCTCGGATTCCTTTTGAAAAGTCGTACTCACGTTTCATCTTGTCAGCGTTCATACGCCTGCCTCTCTTTCTTTGCGGCCTTGCGGCTGGATACTATGCGGACACGATGTTGCCGCCGATCATGCTCATGAAAAGTATGACAAACTACGAGAAGCCGGCCGGCGGACGAGAATCCCAATGTGATCCAGCGATCTTCTGCACCGCTGTGTTCGTCATCATATAGCGATAGAGCGCTTGGATCGAGGAAAACCGTGGCTGCTTCCTCGAAAGTCACCTTATGCTTTTGGCGATTCGTGTTCGCCTTCTCCGGGTCCCACTGGAAATCGTAGACTACAGCGGCATCCGCCACCTAGACCTCCGGGTCAATTCTGCGAAGCTATGGTTGATTCTACGTCCGTTCGCCCTCGCGGGCAAGGGGTTCGGGCGGGGAGCCCCCGAGCCTGCCGATCGCGTCCTCAAGATTTATGAGGCGCTTTCGCTGTTCGATGAGGACCGCGACAAGCATCGCTTCGTAGGGCGTGGCCCAGGAGGCGTAGGCCTGGGCCTGGGCGTGCCGGCGGACGTCGTCCAGGAGCTCGTCCAGGAGCGCCTGGTCCTCTTTTCGGAGCGCGCGGCGGAACTTCTGCCAGCGCTCGCGTTCCCGCTCGATGAGCATGGTGGACGTGGGGAGCGTTCGGCCCATGAGGACACCTCAGGTCGCAGGTTTCCAGGCGGCAGACTTCTCTTTCTCGTCGCCCCCCACCTTGGTCCTCCCCCGCGAGGGGGGAGGAGACGGAGAGGTTGGGCCTGCCCCAAACGTGACTTCGGGGTCTGCCGTGTCGATGATCCTCGTGGCGGCTGGACGGAGAAGATCCAGAAGCCCGGCGCGGTCCCGGTCATGCGCGGGCGGGTCGGAACAGGTGACCACGAGACGGAATCCGCCGGATGCGAGCCCGCGGATTGCGACGGCGAGCCGCTGGACGACTCTCCGCGCCTCCGCGTATGGGACCTCGTCGTCCCAGCAGAGCGCCAGAGGATCGGAGATGACGGCGGGCGCGTCCGGCCGTTCCCGGAGGGCGCGCGGGAGGCTCCGGGTGACGAGCGTGTCGAGCTGATGAACGGTGAACGCCCGGGCGATCTTGATCCGGCGGAGAAGGGGGTGGGGATCGACGCCCCACTTCTTGGCCGCTTCGGTCAGCGTGTAGAGGTCGAACCGGTTGGCCCCTTCCACCCAGAAGACCGTCTCGCCCGCGAGGAGAGCGGAGACGGCGATCCGGAGCGCGGCAATCCGAACGTCCGGCTCGCCGTAGAGGAGAACGACCTGAGACGGCTGGGCGAGAAGTTCCGCCGCTTCCTGGATGGTAAGCATGGGCGGGTTTCTAAAGTCAGTCTAAGGTTCGGAGTTCAGGGTTCTGAGTTTCAACCTTCAACCTTCAACCTTCAACCTTCAACCTTAACCCCTGTGCCTCTGTGGCGGTTTCTCGGCGTCAGACCGCCCGGTAAAGCCCCACCACACGGCCGATGATCCTGGCGGGCGGGGTCTGCCGGTCGAGGAGGACGTCCGGATAGGCCGGGTTCGCCGCTTCGAGGCAGAACCCGGTTCTCTTTCTTCTAAGGCGCTTGACCGTGGCCTCCTCGCCCAGGAGGGCGACGACGATCTCTCCCGGCTCGGCCGTCTCGGCCCGGCGGACGATCAGGAAGTCTCCTTCCTGAATCCCGGCGCCCGTCATGCTGTCTCCCTTCACCCGCAGGGCGAAATGGACGCTCCGCCCGTGCGCCGGCGGAGCGAGCGTGAGTTCGCCCTCCAGGTTCTCGACAGCCAGGATCGGCCGGCCCGCGGCCACGCGCCCGAGGATGGGGACCCCGCCGAACGAGGGTCGGATCGGACGCAGGATGTCGATGGCACGGCGCCGTCCGGCCGGGCGGCGGAGGTACCCTTTCCGTTCCAGGGCGGCCAGATGGTCCCTCACGGTCCTCAGCGACGAGACGCCGATGCTGACGGCCATCTCGCGGAGCGTGGGGACGTATCCTTGCTCGGCGACCGAGTCTTCGACGATCCCGAGGACTTCTTCCTGGCGGCGGGTGAGAGGCGGGGGATTCATGCTTTTTGAATACCACACATATGTGTGGTATGTCAAGGAGCGGGACGAAACCAGCGGCCGAATCCCATCCCCACCCTCAATCTTTCCTTGAACCACTCGGCCCACTGTAAGCCACCCCCCCCCACCTTAATCCTCCCCCTCCAGGGGGGAGGAGAGATTGAGACGGGGACGCCGCTTTTCCATGGGCTTTGAGGAAGTTGGCCGATAAAGCAATTCCCTCCACCTTGAAGGGGGAGGGCGAGGGTGGGGGTGACGACGTGCGAGGGATTGCGGTGCACTATGCGGGGCATGCGCGGCCGGAGGGAGGTTTGCTATAATCGCTGACGGTCCGGAAATAAACCGAAAAGACGTGAAACTCCAAGGAGGCCAAGCGCGATGACGCATCGTTTTTCCGCGCCCTACATTCTCGATCCGAAGAACCAATTGGAAAGACTGATCCTGGATCACCGGCAGGGAAGGATCGACGAGCGGATCTTTCACAAGAGGCTGATCGACCGGACGGTATACGTCGCGACGGACAACCTCGAAGAGGCCGAGCGGACGACGGGGTTCAAGCCGGTCATCCTCGTCCGGGAGGGGCGGGAGTACGTCGCCGTCTTCAGCATGATGGACAGGACCGAAACGCTCGTCCGGGAAGGGGGAGGATCGGTCCAGATGCTGGTCCGCCAGCTCCTCGACCGCGTCCCGCCGGGAATCGGGATCGTCCTCAATCCGAGCTACGAGGCGGCGGTCGAGCTTCCTCCGGATAAGGTCGAGGCCCTCCGCGAGATCGTCCGGGCGAGGGGGCAGGGAAGTCGGTGAATCGGTGAAGCGGTGAATGGGTGAGTCGGTGAACCGGGGAAGGGAGAAGCGGCCGAAATTCCACGTCGGGACGTCGGGCTGGAGCTACGGAGGGTGGGACGGCCTCTTCTATCCCGAGGACGCCCGGTCAACCGTCGGCCGGCTCTCGTTCTACGCGCGACACTTCCGCACCGTCGAAGTCAACTATTCCTTCTACCACCTGCCGAAACCCGAGACGTATCTAAGATGGGCGAGCGCCGTCCCGGAGGATTTCGTCTTCGCCGTCAAGGCCAGCCGGTTCATCACGCACATAAAGCGTCTTGAAGGGATCGAAGAGGCGTGGGAGCGATTCGCCGAGAACGCGAAGGCTCTCGACAAGCGGCTTGGGCCCGTTCTTTTTCAGTTCCCCGCGAGCTTGCAGGTCGATATCGGCCGCTTGTCGAGGTTCCTGGATCTCGTGGGCCGGCCGGGAGGCGCCCAGCCGATCCATCCCGTCTTCGAGTTCCGCCATTCATCGTGGTTTTGCGAGGAGACGTACGCCGTTCTCCGGGAGGCGGACGCGCCGCTCTGCATCGCGCACTCATCCCGCTACCCTTGCGAGGAGGTCGTGACGGCCTCGCTCGTCTACTACCGGTTCCACGGCCCCGATGAGCTTTTCGCGTCAAGCTATTCGGACAAGGATCTGGCCTCCTGGGCGAAACGGATGCGGGCGGACCTGAAGGAGGGCAGGACGGTCTACGCCTACTTCAACAACGACGTGAACGGATATGCCGTCGAGAACGCCCGGACCCTGCGGCGGCTGGTCGAGAAGGCATAGGAGGGAGTTGAAAAAGTCCCCTCTCCACCTGCCGGGGGGAGAGGGCGAGGGTGAGGGGGGTCAAGCAACACCGTGATCTTGTCGGCCCTCACCCCAACCCTCTCCCAGAGGGAGAGGGAGCCGAGGGAAAGCGTTCGCTTACCGGAACGTCTGGTGGCAGGCGACGCACCCTTTGATCATGGTCGAGAGGTGGCTCACCACGGCGTCGCGATCGCCCGCGTCGGCGGCCGCGGCGATCTTGACGGCCGACTGATGAACCATCTCATCCATCTTGGGAACCACGGCGGGAAGCTTGTCCGCGTTCTTCGTGATGTAGGGCTTCATTCCTCCCTTGGGCATGGGGTGGTGCGCGATCCCCCGAGCCCCCTGGGCCACCACCGCCATGTTATCGACGCTCACGCCGTAGACGATCCGGCTAAGGTCGCCTTGAATCCCCTGCATCACCTGCTTGAGCGTCTGGTCGCTCATCGCTTTTTGCCCCATTCCGTGAGTATGGGCGTCGTCGGCGACGATGGCGCGCGGGGCGGCGAGAAGGAAGAGAATGGCGGTCAGGACAATCAGGATTCTTTTCGGCATTGAGAGAACCTCCTTGGGCAAGAAAAGCGAAGCGGTCTCCCGCGGTATTGACGGTCTCAAAATAGTATGGACGCGTTCTTATGGAATCTCCCCTGACCCCTCTTTTCCAAAGAGGGGGAATTCCTCCCTTTGGAAAAGGGAGGTGAGGAGGGATTTTCGAAACGAATGTTGTTCCTATTCTTGGACTGTTAACAATCCTTTGCTACCGGACGACAAAATTCTGCCGGGCGTTGTCGAAGTCTATGACGGCGACAACGCCCGGGTCGAGCGTGAGATCCCGCGAGAAGGTGTAGTCGAAACCCTCCGCGCGGAGCGAATCGCGCATGTTGACGACGATTCTGTGACTTCCCGGAGAAACGGGGAACGTCTCGTAGGCATACGACGGGCCGTCCTTCATGATTCCCGTGGCGGGGAAGGTCCGGGCCAGGAGGACCCTGCCGTCCAGCGAGAACTCCACGTGAACGGGCGGCCGGGTGCGTTCGCAATCCTTCGTCTTTCGCATGTGGGCGGGCATGCGGGCCAGCTCTTCGGGCGTTCGCTCGCGGCAGTCCTCCGCGATCTTGCCGGGGTGCTTGAACGTGAGTTTGATGAGCGATTCCGCCGGCCGCGAAGCCGCGTACGGGGCGTCGGACGCGAAGTAGATCAGGACGGCGGGGACGGACAGGAGCAGGCCGGCCAGGAGTCCGCGGAAGAGGGGCGTCGCATGCCTGGCGGGCTGTCGAAAAACATCTTTGGCTCCCTCTCCCATTGGGAGAGGGTTGGGGTGAGGGTCAATGGCACCAGAGGCATGCTTGACCTCCTCACCCTCGCCCTCTCCCCCTGCCAGGGGGAGAGGGGATTTCTTCGACGCGCTCCTAGACATGGGCTATCACCTCTGGAGCTGAGGGCCGGTTTTGGGAATTCGGGATGGTCGCGCCTGTTCCGGCGCCGGGATGGACCGGGCGCGAGGGAGGTGGAAGGCGCTTGAGGTCCGCTTCGAACCGGTCCAACTCCCGCTTGAGAGCGTCCGTCTGCGCGCCGGCGAGCCACGCGGCCCGGACGCGGGCCGGATCGACCCGGCCAGGATCGAGGGACGGTCTCCTCGCTCCGGCGAGACGCTGTTCGACCCAGGCGTTCCCCTCGCGGTAGTGGCAGTCTCCCATCCGGCATCCGACGACGAAGACTCCCGAGGCGCCGAGCTTGATCGCGTGCTGGATCGTCCGGGGCTGGATGAAGCCGACGCACGGCAAGGTCAGCGGGCGGACGTTGGGGGAGGCCCGCTCCGGTTCCATCGGGACGGTCCATTCGCACCGGACGGCCAGGATCCGCGGGCGGCCCGTGCCGTCATCGGGGGTAAGCAGGTCGCGCATCCGGCGGCGGAAGGCCAGGTTGGCGAAATCGGGGAGCTCGACGCCCGCGCGGTCGCACGACCCGACGCAGATCGAGCAGGAGGAACAGCGGGCGGCGACGACGACGGCTTCCTTTGCGTAGGGCCGGCCGTCGGACCGGGCCTGCATGTGGATGGCCTCGTACGGGCAGTCAAGGTAGCACTGCGTACAGCCGTCGCAGGCGCGGAGATTGATCCTGGCGGCCCGACGCTTCCCGGCCGGAACGAGCCAGGGGACAAGCGTGGAGACCGCGAGCGCGGCCGTGAAGGCGATCCAGGCCCATGCGGGCGAGACCATATCGAAGAATGGGTAGAGGAAGAGGTAGAACCAGTCGATCCCGATCTGACCGGGAAGCATTCTCAGGTTGGCCGCCGGCTCGGAGAGAGCCGGTTTAACGGCGGAGAGAACGAAGAGGATCAGAGAGATCGCGTACAGGACGTTCCGGGGCATCGTCCAAATGGGGCGGGAGACGCGCGTCGTGTGGATCCAGAAGGCGAAGACGAACGGAATGGGAAGAAACAGGTGCAGAAAGAGAATGACGAAGAAGAACTGGTTCGAGACGGCCTCGTTGACGAGGAAAGCGCGCGCCAGCGGCTCCCCGAAGATCGGAAGAGCGTCCAGGAATTCCACGGAGCGGATGGCGATCCACGCCGCCCGCGTGTCCCAGATCATCCAGTAACCGCTGATCCCCTCGATGAGCGTGACGAGGAGGAGGCCGCCGCCGGAGACCCACGCGACCCATCGATTCCGCTGAAAACGGAACGAGAAGAGCTGGCGGAAGGCGTGCAGGATGAGGGCGAGCATCGCTCCGTCGGAGGCGTAGCGATGAAGCGAGCGCATGAGGCCGCCCGCGTACCATTGGTCGTGCGTCAGGGACTCGACGGACCCGTAGGCCCGGTCGGCGTTCGTCTCGTAGAAGATGAAGAGGTATATCCCGGAGACCAGGACCACGGCCATGAAGAACAGGATGACCGCCCCAAGGTAGTTGGCCGGGTTGTACTTGGACGAGAAGACGGCCTGAAACCACCCCTCGATGGCCTCCCGTAGCCGGTTCCCCGCCGAGATAAGCGAACGCGCCACCAACCCCCTCCATTTGGGCTAGCGCAAATCCTACACGTCCCCGTCTCCGAACAAATATGAGCCAAGTCATACGACTGCCATTGGTTGACGACGGAATGAGTCACGTGCCCCTGTTCGGGCGGGCACGCGTTCTTCGGAGTTGCAGGCGAACTCCCGCTGGACTCTCCGTACTTTAAACTCTAAACTCTGAACTCCGAACCGGATTTGTGCATCGGGCCGGCAGCCGATCTGCCGGAAAAAAGCGCGGCGCAGCGCGATCATCGGGTCGACATGCCGCAAGGAGGAAGAAATGAGAAGGATGGTTTC
>CAKKSE010000059.1 GCA_919903025.1 Nitrospiria bacterium
GGCCACGGGGGGGGGCCGGGGGCCCCCCCACGGGACATCGAAATCATCGAAACGGAGCTGATGCTGGCCGACCTGGAGGGTCTTGAGCGGCGTCTCCAGAAGGTGGAGCGTGCGGTCAAGGCCGGGGACAAGAAGGCGGCGGTTGAACGCGATCTGGTCCGCCGACTGATCGCGGCGCTTTCGGCGGGGAAGTCGGTCCGCACCGTTGCCGTTGCGGAAGAAGAGAGGCTGATCGTGAAGGACCTGTTCCTTCTGTCGGCCAAGCCCATCCTCTACGCGGCCAACGTGGGCGAGTCGGACGTGACCCGAGCGGTCCCGGCAGTCGAAGCCGTGCGGGAGATCGCGGCCCGGGAAGAAGCCGCCGTCGTCGTCCTGTCCGGCAGGATCGAGGCGGAGCTCGCGACTCTTGCGGAGGACGAGATGGGGGAGTTCCTGGCCTCGATGGGTCTGGCGGAACCGGGCCTGAACCGGCTGGCGCGCGAGGCGTTCCGGCTGTTGGGGCTTATCAGCTTCTTTACGGTAGGCGAGGACGAGTGCCGGGCCTGGCCGGTGCGGGCGGGAACGCCCGCGGTGGAGGCGGCCGGGGAGATCCACTCCGATATCGCGCGAGGGTTCATCCGGGCGGAAGTCATGTCGTACGAGGACCTGATTGCCCGCGGGTCCGAGACGGCCGTCCGGGAGGCGGGGCTCCTCCGGATCGAGGGAAAGGGATACGAGGTCCGCGACGGCGACGTGGTCCATTTCCGGTTCAATGTGTGATCCTAGAAAAAGCAGTTGAACCGCGGAGCACGCAGAGAACGCAAAGGAGTTCGAGGGATTGGAAGACACATCGACCTCACCAGACAGGTGAGCATAAATACCGCCCGAAAAGATGTCCCTCCGTGTACTCCGTGTCCTCTGCGGTGAATGAACTGCGGTTTTTAGGATGATGGAACGGCGAATCGGTGAATGGGTGAATCGGTGAATGGGAAAACAGACCACCCAAGGGCCTGCTGTTTCATCGTTTCGCCGATTCCCCGGTTCCCCGGTTCGGATTCCCCATGGTCCTTGCGCCTGGGGGCCGAATATGGTATTCATAGGGCGGTTTTCACAGACATTTCCGCATTCACCCCTTGCTCCGCCCGCGCGGCGGGGCCTAGTCCAGGAGGAGGCGCCCGTGGCACTGTACGAGTCCATTTTCATCATCCATCCATCCACCAGCGACGACGACGTGAACGCGATCATCGGCCGCGTCCGGGAGATCATCGCGAAGCCCGGCGGGAACGTGGTTCACGTCGAGAACTGGGGGCGGAAGAAGCTCGCCTACGAGGTCAAGAAACAGCGAAAGGGCAACTACGTGCTCCTGAACTACGAGGGAGGAAGCGGCGTCGTCCAGGAGCTGGAGCGCAACTTCCGGCTGATGGATTCCGTCCTCAAGTTCATGACGATCAAAGTCGACCCGCGCATAGGCATCCCGCCTCCGCCCACTCCCTCTGTCGAGGGTGAGATGCCAGCCGCTCCGGCTGTGGAAGACGCGCCGCGCTCGGAAGCGGCCGTCTCCTGACGGCGGCCGGCCCCGAGAGCAGTCGGGGGGAAGGGAGAAAAACGTGGCCAGCTATAACAAGGTCATCCTCATGGGGAACCTGACGCGGGACCCCGAGGTGCGCTTCACACCGCAAGGGACGCCGGTCGCCAACTTCAGCGTGGCCGTGAACAGGAAGTACAAACAGGGCGACGAGCTCAAGGAGGAGGTCGGGTTCTTCGACGTCGTCGTTTTCGGGAAGCAGGCCGAGAACTGCGGACAGTACCTGGCAAAGGGTCGGAGCGTGCTGGTCGAGGGACGGCTCCAGCAGAGGCGATGGGAGACCGACGACGGCCAGAAGCGGAGCAAGGTGGAGGTCGTCGCGCAGAGCGTTCAGTTCCTCTCGCCCCCCGGCGGGGGCCGGGGAGGGGCGGAATCGGCTCCGGAATCCGCCGAGGGGGCTGCCGACGAGGAAGTGCCGTTCTGACAAGAACTGTCAATCGTTATTGGTCAAGCGTATTTGGTCAATCGTTATTCGTCATTGGCCATTCGTTATTCACCATTGACTATTGACCATTGACTATTAACCATTAACCATTGACCATTGACGATTGACCATTGGCGATTGACGATTGACCATTGACGATTGACCGTACTGGGGAGGAGAGATGGCCGAAGTGAGAAAGCGTTACGGCCGGCGGAAGGTGTGCCGGTTCTGCGAAGACAAGATCGCGTGGATCGATTACAAAGACGTCAAGACGCTCAAAGGTTATACGTCCGAGCGCGGGAAAATCATTCCTCGGCGGATCTCGGGGAACTGCGCGCCCCATCAGCGCGAGGTGACCACGGCGATCAAGAGGGCCCGGAATATTGCGATCATCCCGTTCGCGGCGGAGCGGTAGCAAGTCCGTTCGGAGTTCAGAGTTCGAGGTTCGGAGTTGAAGGATCCCGAGCCGTGGGGCGCCGTTTCGCCGTTATCCTCGCTCCGAACTCCCGACCCCGAACGACGACCTGAACAAATGGACAAACCCCGGATTCGCGGATGATCCTTCCGGTTTCCTGGATAACCGACGCCGCTCTCTTCGTATTTGGGGCCGCCGTCGGGAGCTTTCTGAACGTCTGCATCTACCGGCTTCCCGCGGGGCGTTCCATCGTTTTTCCCGGTTCAAGCTGTCCGCACTGCAGCACGTCGATCCGCTGGTTCGACAACATTCCGATCCTAGGCTTTCTCCTGCTGAGAGGCCGGTGCCGGTCCTGCGGCGGGCGGATCTCGCCCCGGTACCCCCTGGTCGAACTGCTGGCGGGCCTCGTTCCCGTTCTCGTCGCCCACCGGTTCGGACTGACGCCAGCATCCGCCGCCTATGTCGTATTCATCTGGGCCCTCATCGCGATCACCTTCATCGACCTCGACCACCAGATCATTCCCGACAGGATCTCGATCCCGGGGACGATTCTCGGATTGATCCTGGGAGCGACCATCCTTCCCGTCGGCTGGATGGGCTCCCTCCTGGGAGCCGTTCTGGGGGGCGGCCTCTTCTATCTGATCGCCGTGGCGAGCAGGGGCGGCATGGGCGGGGGCGACATCAAGCTCATCGCGATGATCGGGGCGTTCCTCGGCTGGCAGGCGGTCTTCCTCACCATCCTGATTTCGGCGCTGGCGGGATCGGCCGTCGGAATCTACATGATGGCCGTCCGGGGGAAGGGGAGGAAGCACCCGATTCCATACGGACCCTTTCTTGTCATGGGGGCCGTCGTGTACCTTTTCTACGGCCCGGAGATCATCGGCTGGTACCTGGGTATCCGCGGATAGGCAATGGACATTCCCCTTCTGATCGGCGCCCTCCTGATCGGCGTTCTCGCCCTCGTCGTTCTTTTCGCGGCCCTTTTCAAGGCCGGCCGGAAGGCGATCGCCAAGAGCGATTCCACGCGGACGCCGGGCGACAGGGTCGAGTTCGTGGTCTCGACTTTTAACGAGCTTGTCGAAAAGCTCAAGGCCAAGGAACGCGAGATCGAGACGCTGAGGTCCCAGGCGGAGGCCCGGGCGGACCGGGCGGCTGCGCTCACCGAGGACATCCTGCGAAGCGTTCCCAGCGGCGTGCTGACGATCGATCCCGAGGGGCTCGTCACGAGCGTGAATCCCCCCGGTCTGGCTATCCTCGGCATGAAAGAAGAGGGCGTTCTGGGGCGCCCGGCCGCCGATGTCTTCTCCGGGACACCGCTGGGCGAATTGCTGAGAAGGCCGAAGGGAAGCGACGTCGAGCGGGGAGAGGCGGTTTTTCCCCGGCCCGGAGACGCTGTTCGGACGCATCTTGGATACACCCTCTCGGTCCTCCGCGACGCGGAACATAACGAGATCGGGGCGTTGTTCACGTTCGCCGATCTCACGGAGGTGAAGCGCCTGGAGGAATCCGTGGCGCTCAAGACTCGTCTCGCCCAGCTCGGGGAGACTTCCGCGGGGATCGCCCACGAGCTTCGCAATCCGATGGCCGTTCTCTCCGGGTATCTGGCTCTGTTGAAGAAAAAGGAAGGATTGGACGAAGGGTCCGGGGTCGTTGTCGAGAAGATGGCGGCCGAGATCAAGGTCATGGACAGGATCATCTCGGATCTCCTGGCCTTCACGCGCGCGGAACCGTTCTGCCCGGCGGGCGTGGCCGTCTCGTCCATCGTCGAAGAATCGCTCGCCGCCGCGTCCTCCCGTTGCGAGATGTCGCAAATCGACGTCTCGCGGGAGATTCCAGCCGATCTCCCCCTCGTCTGGGGCGATCCCGACCGCCTTCGGCAGGTGTTCGTGAATCTCCTTTGCAACGCCGTGGAGGCCGCGCAGGGGAGGGGCAGTGTGGAGATCGAAGCGCGGGCGTTGTCGGCTCGGGAAATCTCGATCAGCGTATCGGATACAGGGCCGGGGATCCCTCCCGAGATCCGCGACAAGGTGTTCCTTCCGTTCTTTACGGCCAAGGACGGCGGCACGGGGATGGGTCTTGCGATGGTTCAGAAAATCGTCGTCTCGCACGGGGGACAGGTCGAGATCGGGGACCGTCCGGGCGGCGGCGCCGTTTTCACGGTCCGGCTTCCTTCATGGGCTCCGAAAACAGCGGGGCCGAATGAATCCGCGCGCAAGGCGGGGGCCAAGGCGTGAAACCGACGATCCTCGTGGTCGAAGACAAGGAGAGCATGGCCGAGATGCTGGTCCAGGCCCTCGGCGCGGAGGGGTACGCCGTCGAGACGGCTGTGGACGGGGCCCAGGGAATCAAGCGCCTCAGGGAGATGAGGCCCGACCTCGTGCTCACCGACCTCAAGCTCCCCAAGAAGGACGGACTCGCCGTGCTCGCCGAGGCGAAATCGCGCGATCCTCTCCTTCCCGTGATCGTGATGACGGCGTTCGGAACGATCGAAACGGCCGTCAAGGCCGTGAAGGAAGGCGCCTGCGATTTTCTGACCAAGCCGTTCGAGATGGACCATCTTCTCCTCGTCGTTCGCCGGGCGATCGAGAGCCGCCAGCTCCTGACCGAGAATCTTCTTCTCAGGGAGGAGTTTGCGGAGAAGATCGGCACGCCCCGGATCATCGGCAAGAGTCCGGCGATCGAGGAGGTCACGCGCGTCATCCAGCGCGTGGCGCCCGCCCAGACGACCGTCCTCCTGCAGGGGGAGAGCGGGACGGGGAAAGAGCTGTTCGCCCGAGCCGTCCATCACCTGAGCCCGCGGAAGGATAACCCGTTCGTGGCTATCAACTGCGCCGCGATTCCGCGCGAGCTTCTCGAGACCGAGCTCTTCGGCCACGAGCGGGGATCGTTCACGGGTGCCGTCGAGCGAAGGATCGGGAAGTTCGAGCTGGCCCACCGGGGGACGATCTTTCTGGACGAAGTGGGGGACCTGGATCCCGCCCTGCAGGCAAAGCTTCTCCGCGTCTTGCAGGACCAGTCGTTCGAGCGGGTCGGAGGAAACGTCCCAATCCAGGTGGACGTCAGGATCGTCGCGGCCACAAACAGGGACCTGAAGAAGCTCGTCGACGCGAAAGCATTCCGCGAGGACCTCTACTACCGCCTTTCGGCGTTTCCGGTGACGATCCCCCCCCTGCGCGATCGGCGGGAAGACATCCCGGCCCTGGCCGAGTTCTTCCTGACTCGGGCGTGCGCCGAGATGAAAAAGCCGGCCAAGAGGCTGTCGAAAGGCGCGGTCGAGGCCCTCGAGTCCTGGTCGTGGCCCGGCAACGTCCGCGAGCTGGAGAACGCGCTCGATCGGGCCGTGATCCTGAGCGAAGGGGAAGAACTCGCCCCGGAACACCTCGGCCTGCCGGGAGGAGGCGCGGGCGCGCGCTCCCTGGCGGATCTTCCGGCCGACGCCGGACTCCACGAAGTGGGCGCCGCCGCGGCCGCCGAAGCCGAGGCCAGGCTCATCCGGAAGGCGCTCGGCGAGACGGGCGGAAACAAAAGCAAAGCCGCCATCCGCCTCAAGGTGAGCTACAAGACGCTTCTCACGAAGATCAAGGATTACGGAATAGAGTAGGGCCGGGGGAAAACGGTCAGCCTGTGGGCTTGGCGAGGGAATCGACGCTGCGGATCCTTGTCATCTTCGTCTTGTCGAAGTCATACGCGTTTCCGAATCCTTCACCGCATCGCCGCCGACCGCCACAAGTCCTCTGATCCTGGACGCCTCGCGCGCCGGGACGGGATTGGCGACTATTTTTCTTGTCACCCGCGGCTTCAGGACGATCCGGTCCCCATGCACGCTGACTTCGAGTACGCCTTCCTATGATACGCCCATTTTTTCTCGAATCTTCGACGGGAGAGTGATCTGAGCCTTCTTCTTGACCTGTACGAGCATGGCGCCCCCTTGATTGATTGGTCCTTCCGGCTTTCCTGTGGGTATCCCCCGCATGTTGTGGTCTCGGGATG
>CAKKSE010000060.1:0-6472 GCA_919903025.1 Nitrospiria bacterium
CCGGTCGGCTCGTCGGCCAGGATGATCGAGGGGCGGGGCGCGAGGGCCCGGCCGACCGCCACGCGCTGTTGCTCCCCCCCCGAGAGCTGGTGGGGACGATGCCGCGCCCGAGCCGAGAGCCCCAGCCGTTCGACGAGCTCCCGCGTGCGTGACCCGCGGTCGGCGGCCGAGCCTCCCGCAAGGAGGAGGGGGAGTTCGATGTTCTCTTCGACCGTGAGCGTGGGGAGAAGGTGAAAGAACTGGAAGACAAACCCGATCCGCCGGCGCCTGAGGCGCGTGAGCTCGGCGTCACTCATGTCCCCCGTCGGGCGGGATTCGATCAGGACCCGTCCCGACGTCGGCCGGTCGATCGCGCCCGCCAGGTGGAGGAGCGTGCTCTTGCCGCATCCCGACGGGCCCATCACGGCGACCGTCTCGCCCGCCCGCGCGGAGAACGAAACGTCTTCGAGGGCCGTGACGGCCGTCTCGGCCCCCTCGTAGCGCTTCGTTACGCCGTCAAAGACGAGAATGTCCGCCACTTCTCCCAGCCCGGATCGTTCGAGGAATCTGTCTTGGCCTCTTTCCTGGAAGGTTGGACCGGCTTGACTGGCCGCGAGGCACGCGGTAGAGTATGCGCTTCACGCCTGGGGGTCGCAATGCCCAACGCCGGTCCCAAGCCTCGCGTCGTCATCGTCGAGGACGAGTCGATCATCGTCGACGCCATCCGCGCGGCCTTCTCGGAAGAATTCATCGTGCACACGGCCAACTCGGGTCCCGAAGGCCTCCAGAAAATCCTTGAGTTCGAACCCGAGCTCGTCATCCTGGACGTCATGCTTCCCCATCTCAGCGGAATGGAGGTCTGCCGGCAGGTCCGGGAGCGGTTCCCCGACGAGCGCATCCGGATACTGGCGATCACGGGGTATCCCTCTCAGGAAATCGTCCGCCAGATGCAGGAGGCCGGCGCGTCGGACATCATGGTCAAGCCTTTCGGCGTCGTTGAGCTTCGGCAGAAGGTCCGGGCCCTCCTTCCCCGGGCCTGATGCGCGGAAGGTCTCTCGCCGAGACGGCCTCCTTCCTCGTTCCAACCGACGTCCCGCAGTCCCCGCACAGATAGTCATAGAGAACGCCGTCCGGAAGGAAGAGAAGCAGTTTCTCCCTCACGGGGAGGGCCTGCCGGCATTTCGGGCAGAAGAGAGAGGCCGCCTGGAACCGCTGAAAAGCGTCCATTGCCGCCCAAATTAGCAGACTGCCGGACCGTCCGCAAGCCGAGACGGCATGGGAGCGGGCCGCCGGGCCGGGAGGGCAGAGACCATGAACGACGTCGTGACGATGAAGGAAATCCGGGCGGTCTTTGAAGTACTGGACGAGCTGGAGATCTCCCGCGAGCATGTGACGATCCCGCTCACGCCCGAGCATCCGGGCAGGGTAACGCGCCTTCCGAACGGGAAGTTCGAGATCGTGGTGGAGAGCGAGGAGCCGCTCGCGGCCTGGCTTCCCATCCTCCGCGAGGAGCTCAAGCGCCTGGCAGGCTGAGAGCCGGGTCCTACCGATCCAGCCCTGAAAGGTATCGGTTGATCTCCCTCGCCCGGAAGTGGGCCAGGGGATCGAGCGCTTCCTCGATCGTCAAGATTCCGCCGCCAGGCGTCCGCGTGATGACAAGGGAAAGGTCGACAGGGTCGAGAATCGCGTCCCGCCAGGCAAACGTCTCCTCGTGGGGCGCGGCGTCCGGCCCCAGAAGAGCGATGAGTTTCCGCCGGTTGACCAGCGGTCCTTCAAGCGCGCACTGGGTAACTCCCCGCAGGCTCACGAGAACGCGGCCGATCCTCTCGGCGGAGTCCGCTCCCCGAACCGGGAGCGCAAACCGAAGATCGGCGTAGCTCCTCGTGCCGGGAGCGAGTTTCTTGTGGCGGAACCCCTGGGATACAACGATCTTCACGGAGCCTCGTTCGGCTTCGAAGAGCCGGACTACGCTTCCGTTCGAGAACTTGGCGAGGACAACCAGAGACCGCGCCTTGGAGATATGAGCCGCGTCATCGCTCGACATTTCGACCAACTATACCACAGGGCATTGGAGGAAGGCACGGCAACTCAAGTTTTCCCCGGAGAAGCCGAAAAGTTTCTTAGAAAGAAGAAGACTCATGGACACCGTCGACTCTGGCGGCACGGATTTCGCAGATAGATTCCATATTGATACCGTAAGGGACATTCCCAAACGGGGTGCAGAAATGACGACCAGACTGGATGTCGACACCGCAACGGCATGGTGGCAAGGCCTCGACGAGTGGGAACGAGAAGCGGTCTACATTGTTTTCGGCGGAAACCGCCTCGAGGCATACCGGGCCACCCGCCGGTTCGAGGATTTCCTCGCCGGCCAATCGTCGCCCGAGCTCCTCGTCGGCTCGCGCTAGGCGGCGGCCAGCCCGGAGATTGGCGATGGGGGTCGTTTGCGTGAGTCATTGCTTGACAAACGGCCATCCTTTGCGATAAGAAAATGTTATCTGATCATTGGCCGCATTGGTTGGAGCCGTGACGAGCGCAGGGAAGCCGGCAGACCTCGATTTCTTTCCACTGGACCGGACCCGGTCCGCGCGCCTCAAGCACGCCATCGAGATAGACTACCAGGTCGGCGAGAATTGGCAGCAGGGGCTGGCCGAGGACATCAGCGTCAAGGGGCTCCGGGGCGTCTTTCCGCGGCCTCTCCCCGAGGATGCGCTCGTCCCCCTCAGGATCTACCTCCACGACCGGGGCCGGATCCACCGGTTCGACACCAACGCGGAGATCATCTGGAAGGCGCGGTCACGGAAGATACGGGGCGGCCTCTCCTACGGCCTCGCGTTCCTGACCATGAAGGACATGGACAAGGCCTACCTCCGCACGTTCATCTCGGAACACCTGAAAGGGTAGGCGTTCCTCGATTCACCGATAGCTGTCAGCGGTCAGCCTTCGGCTATCAGCCGAAGGCGTTTCGCCTTGGCCTGCTGACCGCTGATCGCTGACGGCTGAGAGCTTTCCCACTATAGCCGGCTTCCCCTGTTTCTGAGCCAGTGATCGGCCAGCACGAGCAGAACCATCGCCTCGGCGATCGGAACGGCCCGGATCCCGACGCAAGGATCGTGGCGCCCTTTCGTCACGATCGTCGCGGGCTCTCCCCGCACGTCGATCGTCTGCTGGGGAATCCCGATCGACGATGTCGGCTTCAGGGCCAGGCGGGCGACGATCGGCGCGCCGTTCGAGATCCCTCCCAGGATTCCTCCCGCGCGGTTCGTGGCAAAACCCGTCGGTGTGATCGCATCCAGATGCTCGCTCCCCCGCCGTGTCACGACGCCGAACCCTTCGCCGATCTCCACGCCCTTGACGGCGGGGATCGAGCCCAACCCCTTGCAAAGGTCCGCGGAGAGCTTGTCGAAGACCGGTTCGCCGAGACCCGGCGGGACGCCCTCGGCCACCACCTCGACCAGCGCCCCGATCGAATCTTTCGATGACCTCACATCCTCAAGGAGCTTCTCCATCTCCGGAACGACGTCCGGATCGGGGGCGAAGAAAGGGTTGCCGTCGATCGCCGCCCGCTCGACCCTCTTCGCGCGGACGTTCCCCATCTGGAGGAGATAGGCGTATACCTCGATCCCTTCCCGCTTGAGAAGCTCCCGGGCGACCGCTCCCGCCGCGACGCGCACAGCCGTTTCCCGCGCCGAGGCCCGCCCGCCGCCCCGGTAGTCGCGGATCCCGTATTTCTGCTGGTAGGTGTAGTCGGCGTGGCCGGGGCGGAAGAGGTCCTTGATCGATTCGTAGTCGCGTGACCGGACGTCCGTGTTGCGGATGAGGAGCGCGATCGGCGTCCCGGTCGTCTTTCCCTCGAACAGGCCGGAGAGGATCTCGACCCGGTCGGCCTCCTGCCGCTGGGTTGTCTGGGAGGACCGGCCGGGCCGGCGGCGGTCCAGGTCCCGCTGGATGACGGCCTCGTCCAGCGGCAGGCCGGCCGGACAACCGTCCACGACGGCCCCGATGGCCGGCCCGTGGCTCTCCCCGAATGTCGTGACGCGAAGCGCCGCGCCAAACGTGCTTCCGCCCATCTTCCCCCCCCCGCTGAGGTCCCAAACGATGATACCACAAAACGATCCCAAGGCTTGACGCGGAACGGGCGGGGAGCATATATTTACGAGGCTTTTTCGGACCCCTAGGTTCGGGGGGACGATAACCCCGCAGGAGTACGCGATGCCGTCCAGGATCTGGCTTGTAGCCATGAGCGTTCTTTTCGCCGGCTGTTCGACGGCGGGCGATATGGCCTATCTCAACATGGCCCCCGAGCAGATCCTCGCCCAGGGCGGCGAGAAGCTAAAGCAGGGCCGGTACGAGGAAGCCCGGACGGCGTTAGAAAAGATCCGCGAAAGAGACGCGGGGGCGCACATCGGAGCCGCCACGCAGATCCGGATCGCCGATTCGTACTACGCCGAAGGAAGGTTCGCCGATGCCGCGGGCGAGTACAAGCGCTTTCTCGAGCTTTATCCGTACAACCGGATCGCCAGCTACGCCCAGTACCAGCTCGCGATGTGCTCCTTCAAGCAGATCGACTCGCCGGACCGCACGCCCGAGCACGCAGAGAAAGCCCTGGCCGAGTTCGAGGCGCTCCTCTCCCGATATCCGCAAAGCCCCTACGCCGACGAGACCCGCGAGAAGATCGCCGCCTGCAAGGACCATCTCGCGGAGCACGAATACCTGATCGGGCAGTTCTACTACAAGAAGGGCGCCTATCAGGCCGCCCTGTCCCGCTTTGACCATCTTCTCGACAAGTACGCCCACGCGAAGGTGGAGCCGTCCGCCCTGTACCACGCCCTCCTTTCGGCCGCCGAGCTTGGAAAGCGGGAGGACGCCGCCCGCTACGGCGACCGGCTGGCGCGCGAGTTCCCCGCCTCTCCGTACGCCGCCCAGGCCGCCCGCCGCCTCGGTCTCCACTCGGCCCTCCGCTAACCAAAGCGGGCCGCCGAGCCGACGTGCGCCAAGGGTCCTCCAGGACGTCAAGTCCGATCCGACGGAAAAAGAAGACGTTCTACCCGGTCAACCTGGACTTGGAAGGCCGCGCCGTCCTCGTCATCGGCGGCGGGAAGGTGGCCGAACGAAAGATCGAATCGCTGATCGCCTGCGGCGCGAACGTCCGCCTTGTCAGCCCGGAGGGAACGGCGAGGATCCGCGCATGGGCCGGGAAGGGCGCGATCCGCTGGGCCCCCCGGCCGTACAGGCCGGGCCGCGACGAGCGCGGGGCCTTCCTGGTCATCGCCGCGACGGACGATGCGCGTGTCAACCGGGCGGCCTGCCGGGCCGCGAAGGCCGCCCGGACGTTCATCAACGTCGTTGACGTCCCCGAGCTCTGCACCTGCACGATCCCCGCCGTCGTTAGGCGCGGAGATCTCCAGATCGCCGTCTCGACCGGCGGTGCGAGCCCGGCCTTCTCCCGCCGGGTTCGGGAAGAGCTGGAAAAGACGTTCGGTCAAGGGCACGAACGATACCTGGATCTTCTGGGCCGCCTTCGCGCCCCCCTCCGAAAGATGGTCAAGGATCCCGCAAGCCGGCAGGACCTCATGACCCGCCTCGCCCGGCTTCCCGTGCCGCGTCTCCTGGACCGCGGCCAGCCGGCGCGAGCCGCGCAGAATGTCCTCGACGTCCTGGCCCGCTTCCTCCCGCCCGCCGAAACCGCCGCAATCGCCCGGAAAATTGTGAACCCAGCCCTCGCCCAACCCCGCCGTCAGTCCAAACCCGCGCCGAGCACCCGAAAGCCGTAGCAAGCCGGCGCCATGGCCCGCCGAGCAGGGGTTGTGGAATCGCATGGCCTTGAGATTGACTGAGGTCGGCGGATGGTGCTAGATTAAGTCCGAATTTGGGTCTTCGCCTTGAGGACCGCTTTCTTATCGGCTTCTGTGGGAAATCGAGGCCCGGAGGACCATGGGATGAAGACACTGCCTCTCTCGGAGGTCAAAGCCACCCTCAACCGGCTCGTCGATGAAGTGCGGGAACGGGACGAGGAAATCGTGATTACCAAGAACGGACGCCCCGTAGCCGTGTTGCTGAGCGCCGACGAGGTTGAGAGTTGGAAAGAGACCGTGGCGGTTCGCGAGGACGGGGATCTGATGGAAGAAATCCGTCAGGGCCTTGGAAACCTCCGGACGAAAAAAGCCCGCCTCTACACCCTCGAAACGCTGTTCAAAAACTGAGACGGCGTGTCTCGCCTTCGCCGCCTGCGGATTCCCCACGATGTGGCGGAGCTTGTGCGGTCCCTCCACCCTGACCTCAAGAAGAAAATCAAGGCCGGCCTCAGCCAGATCCAGCAAGAACCGGTGAGCGGAAAACCCCTGCGGGAAGAACTGGCTGGACTGAGGAGCTTTCGTCTCGGCCGATTCAGAATCATCTATCGAGAAGCCTCGTCCGCCGTCCTGGACATCGTGGCGATCGGCCCGCGGAGAACGATTTACCAGGAAACCGACCGCTTTCTCTCCCGCCCCAA
>CAKKSE010000060.1:6572-8433 GCA_919903025.1 Nitrospiria bacterium
TCGGCCCGCGGAGAACGATTTACCAGGAAACCGACCGCTTTCTCTCCCGCCCCAAACGCGGTCACGATTGACTCATCTCCGGCCCTGACACACCTCGCCGAAGCCGCCGCAATCGCCCGGAAAATCGTGAAGCCGGTCCTCGCGCAACCCCGCCGTCAGTCCAAGCACGTACCGATCACCCGCAAGCCGTAGCAAGCAGACGTCGGCCCGCCCGGGACCCCTGCCGCCTGGAACAGATCTCAGTTGTGTCACGGATTGGTTGCAATGCGACCTCCGCGCACGGTCAAGACCCCCGCCGCGTCCCCTTTGGCTCTTTTGGACAAATGACCCACCAGCGGCAGCCATACAATGATATTGCCTAGAAGATGGGGCTCTGGTAGGATTGCCATGTGGCCTGGGCGCGGTTCGATTGGGACCCGAACAAGGACGTCGAGAACCAGGAAAAGCACGGGGTATCCTTTGCGACAGCCCAGTACGCTTTCGCGGACCCCCGCCGCGTCATTGCCGAAGATCTCGACCACAGCGTCAAGGAAAAACGGTACTACTGTTTTGGAATGGCGGGCGGCGGAGTGCTGACAGTGCGGTTTACGTTCCGCGGGGGCACAATCCGCATCTTTGGCGCGGGCTATTGGCGGAGGGGCAGGCGGATCTATGAGCGCGAAAATCAAATACACGGATGAACGGATCGGCAAGGTGAAAGTGGTTCCGGATTTTCTTCCCCCTCCGGAAAACCTGATCTTCCGCGAGGAGGGGGTGAAGGTGACTATCGCCCTGAGCAAACGAAGCGTTGAATTCTTCAAGAACGAGGCGGCCCGACACCACACGCGGTATCAGCAAATGATCCGCCGCCTCCTCGACGCCTATGCACAGCACTATTCCGCGCGACAGGTCACTGGCGCAAGCGGCCGCGGCGCAAGGCGGCGTGCCGCTTAGTCCTGCTGGAAGTACTGCCGGCCATTTTGCGAGTTTCCTGGGTTTCTGGGTTTCGTCTTCCCCGTTGACAGTCGGGAAACTCTTGACGTATAAGTTGAATCGTAGTTATACGTCAGGAGCCAAGCCATGCAGACCAAGTTGACTCTCCGTTTGGAAGAGAAGATCATTAAGAAAGCTAAGGCTTGGGGGAAAATGCGGGGGGTCTCCCTGTCCCAGGCTGTTTCGGAGTTTCTCTCCCAACTGCCCGAGAAAGTCCCTCCTCCCGCCCTGAGTCCATGGACGCGCGGGCTGGCGGGCGTTGCCCGGGGCGGAGGGAAGCCTCCGACGGACGAGGCGCTACGTCAGGAGTACCTCGGCCATCTCGAAACAAAACACCGGTGAGGCGGGTCCTCTACGACACGAACGTGATCCTCGACGTTCTGCTGGAGCGTCAACCCCACTTTGCGGCCTCGGCCGCGGCGCTCGATGCCGTCGGCCGAGGAAAGGTCGAGGGATACGTCTCGGCGCACGCCGTCACCACAATTGCCTACCTATTGGAGCGGCGTCTGGGTTCAGCGAAAAGCCGAAGAGCCCTCTCCGATCTCCTCTCGAAGATGCGCGTAGCACCCGTGACCGACGATGTCGTCCGCCAGGCACTGACCAGCCGGATCAACGACTTCAAGGACGCGGTCTGTCACGCGGCGGCCCTGGAGTCCGACGTCTCCATGATCGTGACCCGCAACATTGCGGACTTCTCAAAAGGAAAAGTCCCGGCCGTCCTGCCGGAAGTCTTCCGGGCCTGACCTGCCCGGGACCGCTTGCGTCGGAGAAGGGGTCTCAGCTTGAGCACGGGTTGGTTGTAGCTGGGTCGCAGCCACGGTCAAGACCGCCCGCCGCGTCCCGAAAAGCCCGGTGGACAGGATTCTTAATCTTTTAATTACGTCCCCTT
>CAKKSE010000061.1 GCA_919903025.1 Nitrospiria bacterium
TTCCATTGTCTATGACCCGGTCCCCTTGGACAAGATACAAGGGTCAGGGTGGGGGGGTGAATGGGTGAATCGGGGAGAAGAACGAAGAAGGGCTCCCTGGACGACCCGGGGAGCCCTTCTTCGTTCGAGGAGTCCTTTCGCGCTACTTCTTCGCGAGAACGGCGTCCTTGCAGGCCTTGGCGACGCGGAACTTGACGACCTTCTTGGCCGGGATCTTGATTGACTCGCCGGTGGCGGGGTTCCGGCCCATCCGGGCCTTGCGGTTCACCAGGACGAGCTTTCCGATTCCCGGGAGGGTGAACGTATTCTTGGCTTCCTTGTGGGCCAGGGCGGCGATTTCGTCCAGGAGACCGACAGCGGCCTTCTTGGTGAGGCCGGCTTTCTTGGCGAGGTGGTCAGCAATCGCGGACTTGGTCATAGGCTTTGCCATGGTCTCTCCTTTTCTTTGGGTTTAGGGCCGATACCTAACTAAGCGCCGGGTAACGGGGGCGACACCGATCACGAAAAGAACCGGATCCTGTTTTCTTCGAGGTTCTGTCCTTCCCGTCTGCAGGGAGGAAGGTTCGGGCGTTTTCACTGCGGTCTCACCACGCTCGGAACGGAGGCCTTTGCTTAGTCTTTCGAAACATCACCGCCTTTCTTCCGGAGGGTGAAGGATCTCCATTAAGAAGAAACGGAGGCATTCGACCTTTTTCCGGCCCGAGAGCCGAGGATACCCCGCTTCTCGAATCAATCCTCGAAAATCGGAGCAAACTTACCGATCTCTTCCGCCGTTGTCAAGCGAAGAAGCGAGAAACGTCCCCATTAATGGGGCGATCGAGCGCGCGCGGGGGAAGGGGAAACGATCCTGATCGGGAGCTTGCAGGCTGACATGATCCTCGACCCGCGCCCGGATTCCCCCGGACCAGGGGGGGCCTACGCCAGCGGGCCGGTCGTCTCCTCGACGTCGGTGACGATCCGCCGCAGGTGGATGATCTCGGCGATCTTCGAGATGTCCGTGGACATGGCCCGGTCTTTCTTGAGGGTCGGGACGTATTCGCGGACCGATTCGTACGCCGCCTGTCCGGCCGGCGAAAGATTCTCGACGCCCCGAAGGTCGGCCGCCTGGCAGGCCGCGAGAAGCTCGAGCGCGAGGATGTACTCGGCGTTCTTGAGGATTCGGGACGCCTTGCGGGCGGCGATGAGGCCCATGCTGACGATGTCCTGGTTCCCGCCGTTGGAGGGGATCGACTGGATCGACGCGGGCATGCAGAGCGTCCGGTTCTCGGCCACGAGAGAGGTCGCCGTGTACTGGGCTCCCGCGAAGCCGCAGAAAAGGCCGGCCGGCCCCGGAACGAGGAAAGGCGGAAGTCCTTCGTTGTGATTCTTGTCGAGCAGCCGGTCGAGGCGCCGTTCCGAGATCACGCCGACCTCCGTGAGGGCGATGGCGAGCGTATCCAGCGGAATCGCGACGGTCTGGCCGTGGAAGTTGCCGCCGTGGAAGACGTCGGCCTCGTCCGGGAAGATGAGAGGGTTGTCCGTGGCCGAGTTCATCTCGATCTCGATGGCTCGCCGCGCGTATTCGACCGCGTCCCGGACCGCGCCCAGGACCTGGGGGATGCACCGGAGCGTATAGGCGTTTTGCAATGACGTCTCGACCTGCGTGACCGATCCATTGAGGGACGGCTCGAGCGCTTTCTCGATTTCTTCCTGGGACCGCGTCAGCCGGCTGCCGGCGAGGAGAGTCCGCATGTTCCGCGCCGACGCCATCTGCCCCGGGTGAGGCTTCACGGCGTGGCCGATCTCGTCGAAGGGCTTCGTCGAAGCGTGGAGGACTTCGGCCGAGAGGGCCGAAGCGATCTCCGCCGTCTTGATGAGCGTGTCCGCGTCGTGGATCAGGAGGGCTCCCACGGCGCTCATGACGGACGTTCCGTTGATGAGGGCCAGCCCTTCCTTGTAGCCGAGGTCGAGCTTGCGAATCCCCGCCCGGTGGAGGGCCTCGCTTCCGGGAAGGAGTTCCCCCTTGTACTCGGCGAACCATTCGCCGCACGCCACAAGGGCGGCGTGCGCCAGGGGGGAGAGGTCTCCGGAAGCCCCTACGGATCCGAGCTCGGGGATCTGGGGGTGGACCTTCTCGTTGAGCATTCCGAGGAGGGTCTTGACCGTCTCGACCCGCACGCCCGAATGCCCCTTGGAGAGGCAGTTGAGACGAAGAAGGAGAACGGCCCGGACGACTTCCCGCGGGAACGCGTCTCCCACGTTCGCCGCGTGCGACCGGATCAGGTTCTGCTGGAGTTCCTTCTCGCAGTCGGGTGGGATGAGCCACTGGACCATCTCTCCGAACCCGGTCGTGACGCCGTAGATCACCTTCCCGGACCTTCCCCAGAGATCGACAAGATGACGGGAGCGTCCGACGGCTTCCATGCTTTCGGGACCGATGTCGACGGGAAGATCCTGGCGGGAGACGGCGACGAGTTCGCCGATGGTCAGGCTTGAGCCTGTGAGGACAACTGTCCGGGGGCCGGCCCCGGTCTTGAGAGGCTTCACTCAAAACCCTCCAGCGGAACGCATGAACTTTGCAAATCAATCTGGGTGCTTATGGGTTGTTGCGCCCGCCGGATATGCACTTGCGACCCTGGGCCAACCCAAGTAAAGTCTACTCAAGAAGTCCGGCGGAGTCAATAAAGAGAAAAATCGAAGAGAAAAATCTTGCCGTCCGTTGCCAGGGCGGGCATCATGGAACGGCGGTGCTTCCTGCGATGAACCCCTTGACCTCTATTCCAAAGCAACTTGGTTTGGCTCCCCGCGCCGGATGCTCGATCCCGGAGGAAGCTCTTTCCGAACCCGAGCTTGAATCGCTCCAGTCGGCCCTTCTCCGCGAGGCCGTTGCCTTGGCCCGGCGCCAGTCTCCCTTCTATCGGGCGCATTTTTCCCGCTTGGCCGATCCAGACTCGCCGGCCTGGGGGCTCTCGCAGTTTCGGGCCCTCCCCACGACGGGAAAGGACGACCTGGTTCGGCTGAACCGTGACTTCCTGGCCGTGGACCGTTCCCGCGTGGCCGACATCGTCGCCACTTCGGGGACGACGGGCTGTCCCATCCAGTTCTTCCTGACGGCGCGGGACATCGAGCGCCTGGCCGAGAACGAGCGGCAGTCGTTCCTGTGCGCGGGCGTCCGCTCCGGCGAGACCTACCACCTGGCCGTCTCGCTCGACAACATGTTCGTGGCCGGTCTCGCCTATTTCTCCGGACTCGTCCGGATGGGGGCCGCGGCCGTCAGGCAGGGACCGGGGAACCCCCTCCGCCACGTCCATCTTCTCAGGGACATCCGGCCGGCGGGGATCGTTTGCGTGCCTTCCTTCATGCTGGAGCTGGCCCGGGTCGCGGAACGGGAGGGGATCGACCCTTCTTCCCTGGGCCTCCAGCGGGGGATCTTCGTCGGCGAGACGATCCGGAACGGGAATTTCTCGCCCAACGCCCTGGGCCGGCGGATCGCCGCCGACTGGGGGATCCGGCTTCACTCCTCGTACGGGGCCACGGAGATCTGCACGTCTCTCACGGAATGCGGCGAAGGGCGGGGCGGGCACCTCCATCCCACGCTGATGTACGCCGAGATCCTGGACGAGCGGGGGCGGCCCCTGCCGCCGGGGGATGCCGGCGAGCTGGTCGTGACGACGTTCGGCGTCGAGGCGATGCCGCTCGTTCGCTACCGGACCGGCGACGTCTCCTTCATCGAGACCGGTCCGTGCCCATGCGGCCGGACGACGCCGCGGCTCGGTCCGATCCTGGGACGGCGAACGCAGATGATCAAGCTGAAGGGGGCCCAGATCTACCCGGGCCAGGTGGAAGACTGCATCCGCGAGATGCCGGAGGTCGTGAACTATCAGATCGAAGCCTACACGGGTGATGACTACGCGGACCGCCTGCGGGTCTTCATCGGCGCCGCCCCCGGTTCCGACGGGATCGTCGACCTGCTCCGGGCAAAGGTGCGGGCCCGCGCGCGCGTGACGCCGGAGTTCGTCTCCCTGTCCCCCGATGCGGTGCAGGAGCGCCTTTTCGCCGGCGGGAGCCGGAAGGCGCGGCGGTTCGTGGACAGCAGGAAACCGGCCTCGTGATAAGCAAATTGTAAATTGAAAATTGAAAATTGGAAATTGGAAATCGGAAATTGAAGATCGAAAGTCGCAGATCAGAAATCGGAAATCGCAAATCGCAAGTCGGAGACGGGCGGGCGGAGGGTCCGGGACGTCTTTCGCCCGCGGCCGCCGACGAGTCGGCCCCCGGTCTCATATCCGTTTCCTGCAACATCTGCGTTTCCACGGAAGCCTCGCTCATCGCCGTTCAGTCCGGCTGGCGGATGACGCAGTGCGCCCGGTGCGGACTGGCCTACGTGAATCCGCGGCCGGACGAAGCCGGCCTCCGCCGACACTACCAGACCTACCGCCCGCCGGGGACCGAGACCGTCGACGACTGGGAAAGGATGATGGCGCCCCTGTTCGACGACACGGTCCGCCGGATCTCCCGGCTGATTCCGCCCGCTGAGGGGGGAGCGAAGACCCGGCGGGTCCTCGACGTCGGGTGCGCGCAGGGAGGGTTTCTGGCCCGCATGGCCGGGATGGGTTGGGACGCGGAGGGGATCGATCTCTCCGCCGGATCGGTTGCCGCCGCGCGGGCGCGCGGCCTGAGCGTCCGTGAATCGAGCCTCGATGAGGCCCGGTTTCCCAGCGCCTCGTTCGACGTCGTGACGGCCTTCTACGTCCTCGAGCACGTGACCGACCCGGCGGGATTCCTCCGCGAGGTCCGGCGGGTTCTCTCGCCCAGGGGGCTGGCGGTCATCCGCGTCCCTCACACGACGCCGATCGTCCGCCTCTTGGGCTTCCTTAGAATCCCCAACACGCTCTACGACATGCCGTCCCATCTTTTCGACTTCTCGCCGGGCGTGCTGGGGCGGATGCTGGAAGAAACCGGCTTCGAGATCATGGAGACGACGCCTCAAAGGCCGACGGTTCGCCCCCGTCTCGGCGATCGCTGGATTACGTATGCCGGGTTCGCGGCGGCGACGGCCGTCCACGCGATCTCGAACGGCCGCCGGCATTTCCCGGGAGTCTCAACGACGACGTTCGCACGACGATTTGGGGGTAAGGATTAAGGGATAGGGATTAGGGGGTAAGGATTAAGGCGAAGGTCTTGATGCGTGTGCAGCGCTTTCCCTTACCCCATACTCCATAATCCATAATCCTGCTACTGTGACGAGACGCCAAACGGGGAGTCGCCGGCCATTTGCGTGATCCGGGGCGGATCCGGCCGGGCGATCGTCCAGACGGCCGTTCCCTTTCGTTCGATCGGGGCCCCCTTGGACGGCGTGAGCGTCACGGTCCAGTGAAGAGTCACGATCGAGTCGGCATCGGTCATCCGCACCCTGCGGATCTCGAAATCGAGGCTTCCCTTCGCATGGCGCTCCAGGTCCCGCTTGAGGCCGGGCCGGAGGGCCGGGTCCGCCTTGTCCACGTCGGCCGGGAGCCGCGCGAGGAGGGCGTCGACCCGGCGGTCCCGGTAGTCCGAGGAGATGTCGTTCAGCACTTTCCGGACGGAGGCCAGCCGCTCCATATCGGCCGTCGGCTTCACCGCATCGGGACCGCAGGAGACGACGGCCGCCGCGAGGGCCAGCAGGACGGCGAGGGCCGGGGCCTTCTTCATCTTTGCGGCGCCTTCTTCTCGGGGGTTTTCTTCTTCACCGGTTTCTTTGGCTCTGTTTTCGCGGGCGCCTTTGCCGCCTCCCTCTCCGCCTTGAGCCGCGCGGCTTCGAGAATCTGGACCTGCTTCTTGATCTGGTCCCGTTCCGCTTCGACCTGCTCGACCTGCTTTCGCAGGAAGTCCCGCTCCTTCTTGAGGCCGGAGACGAGCCCGGCCAGCTCGGCGTTCTCGACGTTCGTTTTCACGGCGTAGCCGATCGCGCCGACGGCCGCGAGAAGGCCCGCCAGGACGATCGCGAGGACCGCCACGGTGCGGGCGCGGCTCCGTTCCACCCGGTCGATGTCGTGCGGCAGGCCCATTGCGTCAGTCTTCCTCCGTGTGGCGGCTCACTTCGAACCGCAGGATCTCGGCCGGTTCGGTCTCTCCGATTCCGGCTTTTCGGCGCGCGATGGAGACCTGGAGATCGGCCGAATCGATCCCTTCCAGGTCCGGAAGGAGCAGTCCCGTACGATGGCCGGTCCGGACGATGACGCCGTACCGGCGCGGGTCCAGGTTTCCGAGGCCCGTGACGGGTTCGGGGTTCGACAGGACATCGACGGATATCCGGAGCGCGTCGACTTCTTCCGGCCGCACCGGGGCGAAGCGCGGATCGCGCGCCGCCGCGCTCACGGCGTTCGAGATGATCTCGCGGGCCACGTTCTCCTCGCGCGGGATCGCCGTCCCCATACAGCCGCGGAGCTCGCCGTTCTTTTTCAGGGAGACGAAGACCCCGGCCCGGGCGCTCATTTCGGGGGGAAGGGGATCGGGGGGATCGGGGAGGCCGCCGGTCCGGACGTATTGGACAATGGTCTTCCGGGCGAGGGCGACGAGCCCGTCCATGGAGGAATCACCATTCCCGCCCGATCACGTATTCCGCGACGGCGCCCAGCTCCTCCCGGGTCTCGGAAGGCGGGAAGACGGCCAGCGCTTCCTTCGCCTCGGCCACGCTCCGGCGGGCTTTTCCGAGGACGTAGTCCATCGACCCATGCCTCTGCATGCGGGTTCCCACGGACGAGAGCCGGCCCTGGGCCGAGTCCGGATCGTCGAACAACGCCTTGACCGCGGCGGCTTCTTCAGGGGATGAATGGGCGACCAGATGGATCAGCGGAAGGGTGACCTTTCCCTCCATGATGTCCTTTCCGAGCGCTTTCCCGAATTTTTCCGAATCGGCCATGTAGTCGAGGACGTCGTCGGCGAGCTGGAACGCGAGGCCGATTTTCCGGCCGAACGCGGCCAGTGCCTCTTCCTGCTCGCCGCCCGCGCCCCCGAGAATCGCCCCCAGTCTGCAGGAAGCCGAGATCAGGGCCGCCGTCTTGGCGTCCACGATCTTGAAGTAATCTTCCTCGGAGAGCCCCAGGTCGGCCACGCGCAGGAGCTCCATCACCTCGCCCTCGGACATGGTCGTGGTAGCCTCGGCGAGCGTGTCCATGACGCGCTGGTTCTTGAGCCCCACGGCGAGGAGCAGGGCCTTGGAATAGAGATAATCGCCGACGAGGATCGAGGCGGGGTTTCCCCAGATGGTATGGGCCACGGCCCGTCCCCTTCGAACCGACGCCTCGTCGACGACGTCGTCATGGAGAAGAGAGGCCGTGTGGATGAACTCGACGACGGACCCCAGGAGGACGGCGGCCGGGCCGTTGTGCCCGCAGAGCCGGGCCGAAAGAACGACGAGCAGAGGGCGAAGACGTTTTCCTCCGCCCTGAAGGATATATCCCCCCACTTGTCCGATCAGCGGGACTCGGGTCGAGAGGAAGCCGGTCATCTGCTCTTCGACGCGGCGGAGATCCTCGCGGTGGCGGGTCCAGACGTCTTGGATGGTGATCGCGGTGGCCATGGATTCTTGTGGGCATGATAGGTAGAGGGCCCCGGTCTTGTCAAGATGAACGGCCATCGCGGCTTGACTCATCCGCGGGCCGTCCGTATGATTCGCGGGTGCCGCCGGCCCGTCTTCCGCGTCCGCTCATCCTCGCCTCCGCGTCACCGCGGCGGGCCGGGCTTCTGGGGCGCCTGGGCCTTTCCTTCTCCATCGTTCCAAGCGAGGTCGAGGAGGTCCGGAGGCCGGGAGAGCCGCCGGAAGAGTTCGCGCGGAGGATCGCGCGCGAGAAGGCGCTCTCCGTGGCATCGCGCGTCGGCTCAGGGCTTGTGATCGGCTGCGACACGATCGTCGTCGTGGACGGAGACGCGCTCGGCAAGCCGTCGGATCCAGCCGAGGCCCGCCGCATGCTCGGGCGCCTCTCCGGCCGGGCGCATCAGGTCATTTCTGGCCTGGCCGTGGCGGAACAGCCGGGCGGCCGGATGGAGGACGCGGTCGTCTCGACGAAGGTCTGGTTCAAGACGCTCACGGCCGGCGAGATCGAGGAATACGCGGCCACGGGGGAGCCGATGGACAAGGCCGGCGCGTACGGCATCCAGGAACTGGGAATGCTCTTCGTCTCGCGCATCGAGGGGGACCACAACAACGTGGTCGGATTGCCGGTCTTCATGCTGGCGCGCATCCTGGAGAAGTTCGGGGTGAGGTGGTTTGAACGGTGAATCGGTGAAAAGGGAAGCTTTCGGCCGTCAGCGTTCAGTGCTCAGCAAGACCAGGAAGCTCTCAGCGATCAGCAGTCAGCGGTCAGCAAGAGCGAAAATTCGAGTTCCGTTTGTTGACGGGAGCTGAGCGCTGAATGCTGAAAGCCGAGTGCTGACAGCTATCTGTGAATCGGAGGAGCCGTGTCCATCTTCAAAGCTTATGACATTCGAGGTGTTGTTCCGGGGGAATTGAACGAAGCGGTCGCGGAGAAGGTCGGCCGCTCGGTGGTGAAGCTCTTGAACGCCCGGACGGTCGTCGTGGGGCGCGATATGCGCGCTTCCGCCGATGTCCTCTTCGACGCCCTCACGAAGGGGATCACGTCGATGGGCGCGGAGGTCATCGACATCGGCCTCTGCTCCACGCCCATGTCGTACTTCGCGGACGCCCGCTACAAGGCGGATGGGAGCGTCATGATCACCGCCTCCCACAATCCGTCCCAGTACAACGGGTTCAAGATCTGCCGGGAGGACGCGATCCCCCTCTCGTACGAGACCGGGATCGGCGAGATCGAGCGGCTTTGCGAAGGCGCCCCGCTCAGCGGCGCCGGCGCCGCCGGGCGCGTCTCCCGGCGCGA
Organism: Nitrospiria bacterium; assembly: GCA_919903025.1. Lineage (GTDB taxonomy): Bacteria > Nitrospirota > RBG-16-64-22 > RBG-16-64-22 > RBG-16-64-22 > RBG-16-64-22. Next base: position 8,853 of record CAKKSE010000061.1, read on the forward strand.
CGCGATGGCCGAATACCTCGAGCACGTTCTTCGGTTCGCCGGGGAAGTCAGGCCGATGACGGTCGCCGTGGACGCGGGGAACGCGATCGCGGGGTACGTGATCCCGAAGCTCCTGGCGGCGCTTCCCCAGGTGAAGGTTGTACCGCTCTACTTCGAACTGGACGGATCGTTCCCGAACCACGAGCCGAACCCGCTCAAGGAAGAGAACATGAGGGACTTGCAGAAGAAGGTGAAGGAGACCGGCGCCGACTTCGGCGTGGCGTTCGACGGAGACGCCGACCGCGCGGCCTTCGTGGATGATCGAGGTGAACTGATCGCGGCCGACCTGCTGACCGCTCTCCTCGCGCCCGTCTTCCTCAAGCGCGAGAAAGGCGGGACGGTCATCTATGACGTCCGTTCCTCGCGCGTGGTGCGCGAGGAGGTGGAGCGGGCCGGCGGGCGGGCGATCATGAGCCGCGTCGGCCATTCCTACATGAAGACCCTGCTCCGGCGGGAGAAGGGGGTCTTCGGCGGCGAGTTGGCCGGCCACTTCTACTTCCGGGACAACGCCTACGCCGACAGCGGCGACATCACGCTCATGCTCGTGATGAAGGCCCTCTCGGAATCGGGCAAGCCGCTGTCCTCGCTGATCGCTCCCCTGCGGCGCTTCCACGCGTCGGGTGAGATCAACTTTCACGTGGAGGACAAGGACGGGAAGATCGAGGAACTGGCCCGCCTCTACGCCGACGGCGAGATCAACCGGATCGACGGGATCCGCGTGGACTTTCCCGACTGGTGGTTCAACGTCCGGAAATCGAACACGGAGCCTCTCCTCCGCCTGGTCCTCGAGGCCGACTCGCGCGAAAAGATGGAGCGGATGCGGGACAAGCTGGCCAAGGAAATCGGCGGCCGCCCGGAGGAACGAGGGCATTGAATCGGGGAATCGGGGAATCGGGGAATCGGAAAGAGCAAGGCCCTCCCCTTTGTAAGGGGAGGTTGGGTGGGGCAGATCGAACCAAGCGCCAAACGACGTTCCGCGCGTTTTCTCCGGTGGCGGCACGCGGCTTGACGCTGGATCGACGCGTGTGGTAGATATCTTATTGAACGTGCTCCATTTTCCGCGGAGGTGATCTCTCGATGCCTATTTACGAATACCGCTGCAAGTCGTGCCAGTACACGTTCGAGGCGCTTGTCCGGGCTTGGTCCGATTCCGAGGAAACCGACTGCCCGATCTGCGGCTCCAAGGAGACGGAGCGGCTCCTTTCCACCTTCTCTTCGAAGGGCGACGTCTGCTCTCCGAGCGGCGGTGGATGGGGAGGCGGCTGACGGTAGAATCTCGCGGGGCGGTCGCCCCGCAAGGCGCCACGCAGGGGCGGGAGGACCGGGGTCCTCCCGCCCCTTTGTCTTTCGCGGTTGAAACAGTCTCAACGGGGGCCTACGGCTACCCCAAGAAGGGTGCTGTACGCATTGATGCCACCGTCATGCGCGAGCAGGTTTCAGCCTGTTCGAACTTCCCCAGTCCCTCCAGCCAATGGTTGGCCTTCTCGTCCTTGTCTGGGATATTGAAGGGGAAGATCGCCTCGACCGAGAAGGAAATCGACGAAGCCCTCTATCGGAAGCCCGGCAAGGGCCGATGATGGAATGGTTTTCATTCTCGATACGCATCCTCTGGTCTGGTTTCTCGAAGGAAGCCCTCGTCTCTCAGCCAAGGCCAAGGACGTTCTCCTGGACGACATGCACCTGAAGGAAGGGAGATGCCGCGTTCATCCGCATCATCAGCGCGCGCCGAGCGAGCCGCCGGGAATGAATAGCCTATAGCCAGCTCCCGCAAGATTAACCTCTCGGACATACCTGAACTCTCGGCGCCGCAACTCCGCGTCGTGCGCTGCGTCGGGCGCTCTCCGGTCATGAAGGCGGCCAAGAAGCGAGTCGCGTAAGCCCACAAGTCCGCCTCTCCTTAGTTTCTCCTCAGCCTTTGCCTCCTTCCCTCGTCTGTTACGGCGGAGAGAGGGCCGGGGTGAGGGGCGGAGCGCCCGTGACCCCGTCTGCCACAGCGGTGTGGTAGAGGATCGTTGGAATCTCCTACTCCTCTAAACGAATGCAGTTATGCAACGTAGGAAACAACGTCCCGCATGCCCCTCCGAACTCTCCCAGTTCCTCCAGCCAGCGGATGATGCTGGGGGAACTCCTTTTCTTCCTTTGCGAATGCCGCAACAGCGTGCTGGACTCTCAATGTTTGACGCGATAAGATTGCCAGCAGTCGACAGGGAGGTCCGTCGAGAAGATGAGGAATCGCCGAAGGCAGAACGAGCGGAAGTTCGGAAATTGGGAGGAGCTTCCTTCGGGAGGTCGGCGCTACTGGTTGGATGTCCGGGGACGAAGCGGATGGCTGGCACGGTACGTCAAGGAAGTGGACGAAAAGGAGAACACGACCGCTTTTCGTCAGGAAATCTACGATGAGAAGGGGGAACTCGCCGAGGTTCACGAAAAGTTTCCGGCGGATCGGGGGCATGTTCGGGTTGGGGGGTGATGTGGGATGATCACGAGGAGAACCGTCGCCGAGAAGTTGTCGGCCTACCTTCGCCATGAGATCGCACTTCCCGATCTCGTTCGGTGGGCGGAGACGGCGATGATGGAAGGCGAGTTCGAGGAAAAGGATCTTGATGCTATCCGCGATGTTGTCAGCCGCCTTGGCGTAGCCGATGTCCGGGCCTTCGGGCTTATGTGGGAGGACTGCGAAGCGATGTTGCGGAGCCTCGGGTTTACCGTCCATCTGGAGATCGTCGCGGCCTAGACATTCATCAGCGCGCGCCGAGCGAGCCGCCGGGAATGAATAGCCTATAGCCAGCTCCCGCAAGATTAACCTCTCGGACATACCTGAACTCTCGGCGCCGCAACTCCGCGTCGTGCGCTGCGTCGGGCGCTCTCCGGTCATGAAGGCGGCCAAGAAGCGAGTCGCGTAAGCCCACAAGTCCGCCTCTCCTTAGTTTCTCCTCAGCCTTTGCCTCCTTCCCTCGTCTGTTACGGCGGAGAGAGGGCCGGGGTGAGGGGCGGAGCGCCCGTGACCCCGTCTGTCACAGCGGTGTGGTAGAGGATCGTTGGAATTCTCGTGGCTCCTCCTAAAATGCGTGCAGATATCGTACACTTTGCGTCTCCTCCCCCCTTGCGGGGGAGGATCAAGGTGGGGGGATCCCTCCCTCTCCCCCTTGTGGGGGAGAGGGAGGGGGTGAGGGGGCTGACCCTATGAACACGCCCAGCGCATTGACCGAAGGGCGTGTTTCTGGTAGGTTCTGGTCAGAAGCGTCCAGTTAGAGTCTTCGGCCCCATTCTCTCCAGGAGCCCGGAACGATGCGGTTGCAGTCCCTCTCAGAACCGCGCTCTTCATTCCCTTCGCGGGGATTCCACAGGCCCACGCCGGAGCACCCAGACGAAGCGTTCTTCATCTTTCCGCCGGCTCGCCCGCCGAAATGGATGGCGGGGAACAGTCCCCACAAAGTTGCGGCAAATAACTTAGCAAAACTAGCAACGTCCCCTCCACCGCGTCCCCTCCACCGTCCCGTCCCCTCCACCGTCCCCACGCCGCACACGTTGGGGGACAGACGAAGTCTAATAGCTTAACAACGCCCCCCCTTCCGTTCCTTGGTAACGTAGCGTTCGTCCGTTCGATACTTTCAATTCAATCCTGCCGCCAGACGCCGTACGTACTGGGTTTGAATTGGATACCGATACCAAGTTCGGCAGTCAGCTCGTCTCCCAGGCTAATACTCACATTCCCCTTCTCGTCGACATCGCACTTCTTCACAAGTGATTTCCATCGAATGAACGGATACTCATTACTTTCTGGCGCCAATCTGTCTGAAGTTCCCAAGAGCGTTCCCCGCAAAGATCTCCTGACCGGCCAACGGAGCGTGTCAACGACTTTGAGACACCGACCGGCGGCATTTAGTGAGCACCCTCGATGAGCGCCCCGACGCGTCGGGGGATCGTCGAAATGGGGGGTATCCAGATATCGCCCTGGGTCACGATCGCAGGTCCTGGGGCATCCTGGCGCGTCGTTTTCTTCGCCGGAGGGTTGATCCACGCCGCCTCGGGCAGCTTCGGCGGGCGAGGCGGGTTTCGGACGAACCGCTCGGGATGACGGGCGTAGGCCGTGAGGAGCGTTGCCTTTCGCGCCGCGAGGAGTTGTGGGGCGAGTCCATAGTGGACGGCGTGCGGCGTCATCAGCCCGATGCCCGAGTGCCGGTGCTCATGGTTGTAGTACCCGAAGAACGCGCGGCAGAACCCGAGGGCATCCTCGTAGCTGCCGAAGCGGTCAGGAAACTCCGGGCAGTACTTGAGGGTCTTGAACTGGGCCTCGGAGTAGGGGTTGTCATTGGAGACGTGCGGGCGGCTGTGCGTCTTGGTGATCCCGAGCGAGCCGAGCAGCAGCGCGACGCCCTGGCTCTTCATGGACGAGCCGCGGTCCGCGTGGATCGTGAGCTGCCCCGGCAAGATGCCCTGCTTGGCGCAGGTCTCGGCGATCAGCCGTGTGGCCAGGCGGGCGGCTTCCTGCAAGGCCAGCATCCAGCCCACGACGTAGCGGCTGAAGATGTCCAGGATCACGTAGAGGTAGTAGTAGGTCCACTTGGCCGGTCCCAGGAGCTTGGTGATGTCCCAGGACCAGACTTGGTTTGGCGCCGTGGCCAACAGCTCGGGCCTTGCGTAGCGGGGGTGCCGGAGTTGATCCCGGCGCTCGCGGACCTCGTTGTTTTCGGCCAGGAGGCGGTACATGGTCCGAGTCGAGCAGTGGTAGGCGCCCTCGTCGAGCAAGATGGCATAGACCTGGGCGGGGGCTTTGTCCACGAAGCGCTCCGCGTGCAGGATGTCGCAGACGGACTGGCGCTCGGCGGGGCTCAGGGCTCGCGACGGGACGCCCCGACTCCGCGGCGTTCCCGTCGGCCTGCGACGCCGGTACAGCGAGGCCCGGCTGACGGCCAGCGCGGCGCACGCGGGCGCGGCGCCGACGACACGGGCGAGGTCCTCCGCGGCGTCCATCAGGCGCGCTCGTCGCTGTCGTGGGCGTTCAGGGGGATCCCAAGGAGCTCGGAGGCTTTTTTTTGGATCTCGATCATTGTCTCCACCCGCTGGAGGCGTCTCCGGAGCATCGCGTTCTCGCGCTCGAGTTGCGTGACCCGCGGGTCCTTCGACGCGGCCGTGGGCCCGCGCTTGCGCGCCGACAGCCCCGCCTTCGCGACGCGGTCCCGCTCTCGACGCCACGTCACAAGGTGGGACGAGTACAGCCCCTCTCGTCGAAGGATCGCCCCAACGCCGCCGGGCTCCTTGGCGCGCTCGACCTCGCGCAGGATGCCAAGCTTGTACTCCGCCGTGAACCGCCTGCGCTGGGGCTTCGCCTCCACGGCCGGATCGGGCGCCTCCGGAAGAACCCCGGCCAACTGCATCTCACGCATGGGATCCATCTGTCATCTCCTCCCCGCCCTCTACACTAAACTCACGGGGGGTCAGTGTCTCACACATGTTGGCACAGAGGGCAATGGCCCACTGGGTTTTCATATGGAGCAGCGTTTAGCTTGGAAACTACGTCCGCTTCGAAACCTAGGAGATCGAGGATTGCGGCGCGGACAAGCCGTGCAAGGCGCAATCGAACGCTCTGTGAAAGAGTGTGCACTTCCTTGTGTGTCAGATAGCCATGTTCCAGCCCATCGCTGGCTTTTCTGGCATTGCTGTAGCACTCGTCGTCACCGGCGAGAAGAAGTTGCCTCCGGACCTCCGCATCGAGTTTGCTTTCCATCTCCATCTTGTCGCTCGATTCTTTCACACCCAAGGATAATGCAAGTTCCCCTCGCGTCTTGAGCCCTCGCTGCTTGATCTCGACCTCAACGCAGACAGGCGTCATGGCCTCAAGCACCATCCAAAGGTGTGCTACGGAGAGGGCTTCAAGCCCCATCCGCCAGTAGTTCAATGCAAGCCGGTACTGCTCGGCTGCCCGATGAAGCCGACTACTATGAGGAGACTTTGTGAAGGCATCAATCACCGAAACAGTCGCCTGCGCGTCCAATCGTCTCACCAAGAAAACCATGTCCGACTCAGGCGGAACAAAGTTCTGGAAATAAGGGCGATCCGAGCAACCCGGTGTGCTCTCGAAGGCAAGCTCTGTTTCGATATCAGATATCGCAGCGTTGGCGGACAACGAGAGAATGGGCAAAAAAACCAGTCCAGCAGTGGCGAACGGTTGCAGCGCATGGTCGAGCGAAGGTGCAGGCCCTGTTACTTCTATCCAAAGATGGCCGGGAACCGTCACTCCCTCAGCACGTGTAATCCACCGCGTGCGAACGGTTATCACAACAGGCCCCCAAGGCGCTGGGAAATTTGGCACTTGCAACTGTTCGTGATTGAACAAGATCGCCGCCGACGGACCCCGCGCGACAAGCGTGAACTGTTGATCCGAACGCTGATTTTCGTCACTCATGTGGGCCTCCGACTGATCCAAAACCGCCGACTGTGTCGGCGGCCAACTTTCAGCGCGAGACGGAGGAGCGGGGACAAAGGGTATTTAGCAGTTTCACCAATTGCGAAAACTCCTTGCTCCACACTTCTTTCGGATTTCTGCGGCAGGAGTAGTGCGTAATTCGGTGTATCAAAGGGGGGTGGGGTTGCAGGTGAGGCAGTATGTCTTCCCGGAGCGTTCTCTCAGCATTGTTTCCGACTGCGACCATGACCTGAGGACCAATCAACGCGATCTCGCGAATGAGGAATGGTCTACAAGAGTTCACTTCCGACTGCGAATGCCGTCGGCCGCTTCGGACCCCGCATTTGACGGTATTCGTGATGTAGCACGATTCAAAGCCGTACTTCTTGCGTGCCTCCTGAAAGCGGAGGTCTCGCTTCGTAATTGACCAACATCGCTTCGGCACAGCCGGGGTTCCTTCACTTGCCGATGGCCCAGGGCTCTCACAGACAAACATCACCCGGCGGTCGATGCCGTCGCTGAATAACCCCTCATCTTTCCAAAGAGGGGCGGTGCATCCGTTTGGTTCGTAGAAGAACTGTCTTGTCCGGAGCGCGGGGCACGTATTCGCGGACTTGCACGCGCGAATTGCCTTGAAAAGAGCTTCAAACGGTCCGGTCTTGCGTCGCGGGTCAGGAACCGTCATCCGTGCGTGCTTGAGGCCATCTCCAGCGGCTGGGGTTCGGGGACGGGTTGGAGCGCGGGCTTCGGCTCCAGGAGCATCTCCTTGGTGTAGAGGAACTTCGACCGGTGGTCGCGGGCGAGCTCGAAGTCCTTGCGGAGGACGATGGCGCCGGTGGGACAGGCGTCCTGGCAGTAGCCGCAGAAGATACAGCGGAGGATGTTGATCTCGTAGGTCTTCGCGTACCGCTCGCCGGGGGAGCGCCGGTCGGCGTCCGTGTTCTCCGCGGCGACGACGCGGATGCAGTGGACGGGGCAGGAGCCCGCGCACAGCGAGCACCCGATGCACCTCTCCAGGCCGTTCTCGTGCCGCCGGAGGATGTGGCGCCAGCGGGTGCGGTCGTACAGGGGCCGGCGCTGTTCGGGATACTGGATCGTGATCGTCTTGCCGAAGAAGTGCTTGAGCGTGATTCCCATGCCCCGGAAGAGTTCAATCAGAAACATGGATCAGCCCTCCCGCCCGCTCATGGCCGGGCTTCCCGTTCTCCCGGAGAAAGAGCGCGCGTAGGGTTCGGACAGCCGGGCGATCTCTTCCGCCAGATCGGCGGGCGATTCCTTCGACAGCGGCAGGCACCCCGCCTTGGCCAAAGAAACCAGGATATCGACGTCCGACTTGACCCCCGGCGGCGGGGGCACAGCGGCCTCGAACCGCTGGACGCGGACGGCCACGTTCGTGAGGCTTCCCGTCTTCTCCCAGAACGCGGCGGCGGGAAAGACGACGTGGGCCATCTCGGCCGTCTTCGTCATCCGGTCGGTTGTCACGACCAGGCATTCTAGTCTCTTGAGGCCTTCCCGCTCCTCGGGCGTGAGGCTTCGCGATGCCGGGTCGGCGCCCATGACGTAAAGGGCCTTGACCTCTCCGTGGGCCGCTGAGCAGAGGAGGCTGGATCCGGCAAGGCCCGCCTTGGCCGCGACGGACGCCGACCAGACGGCCTCCACCTGAGCCTTGGCCCTGACGTCGTCGATCCGTCTGAGGCCCGGAAGATATTCCGGATGGAACCCCATCTCGACCGCTCCGGCCGCGTTCGTCCCGCCCGCGAAGACGCCCGCGCGGACTTCACGTCCGTCCTTCGAGAGGGCCGATATCAACTTACCAACCTCCGAGACGGCGGTCTTGTCCCGGCTCGCTGTTTCCCCCAGGGCGACGACGATCCGTTTGCCGGACGAAAGGAACGCGCCTTGGCCGGTCTGGGCGGGAACGTTCCTCGCGATCTCTTCGATGGCTCGGGCAAGGTCGGTGCCGGCGGCCTGGATGGTCGAAGCCGCAAGGGATGCCAGCTCGATAGACGTGTTGCCCAGGATGGCGAGGCGCGCGCCCTTTCTAACGGCCTTCTTGATCCGCAGATCGAGGATCGGCAGATCGCGCGACGGATCCGAGGCGATAAGGAGGATCGTATCGGCCCAGTCGATGTCCGGGGCGCCGACGGGGGCGAATCCGGCGGAGCGCAGGGCTGAGGAGGCGCCTCCGTCGAACGAGAGATTGTTGGAGGAATAGGACGTCCGAAGGATGCGCCCGAGGAGGTAGAGTTCCTCATTCGTCGTTGACGGACCGGCGATGGCGCCGACAACCCCTTCCGGACGGCCGGGGGCTTGAGCGATCTTGCGGAAGGCCGAGGTTGCGAACTCGAGGGCCCCGTCCCATGAGACCGGCATGAGCCTGCCGTTTATCCGCACGAGCGGCGTCGTGAGCCGGGGTGGAGCGGGCTCATCGGGCCGGACGGAGAAGCGGCCCCTGTCGCAGAGCCACCCGTCGTCGACGAGGGGGTTCTCCCGGGACGCGACCCGAAGGATCTCGCCGTTCCGGACGTGCGTGTAGATGTTGCACCCGCAGGCGCACTCGGGGCAGATTGACGGCTTGCGCTCGTACTCCCACGGGCGGGCGCGGAAGCGGTAGTGCCTGCCCGTGAGCGCTCCGACGGGACATATCTCCACCGTGTTCCCGGAGAAGTTCGAGTCGAGCGTCCGGCCCGGCGCCGTGTCGATGAACGAATCCCGTCCCCGGTACGTCACGCTGATCTGCGGGTGCTGGGCGATCTCGCGCTGGAACTGGACGCAACGGAGGCACAGGATGCACCGCTCCCGGTCGATGAGGATGTGCGGACCGAGCGGGACGGGCTTCTTGAAATGGTATTTCTTCTCGGCGAACCGCGTGCCGCCGGGGCCGTAGGCGAGCGTCTGGTCCTGGAGCGGGCACTCGCCGCCCTTGTCGCAGACGGGACAGTCGAGGGGATGGTTGATGAGGAGGAACTCGATCATCCCCTGCTGGGCCTTTCGGACCTTCTCGGACGTGGCGCGGGTGCGGACGACCATGCCGGCCGAGACGGGCGTCGCGCAGGCGGGGATCAGCTTGGGGACCTTCTCCACCTCGACGAGACAGCACCGGCAGACGGCGACGGGCGTGAGCTTGGGGTGGTAGCAGAAACGCGGAATCTCGATGCCGACGGAGCCCGCGGCCTCGATGATCTTCGTCCCCGGCGGGACGACGATCTCCCGTCCGTCAATCGTGAGAGTGATCATGTCAGCCATGTTGCGTCGCTCGATTGAAAATTGAAAATTGAAAATTGAAAATTTGCGAACTGCCGGTTCGCGGGTCTTGATCTTCGTTTTCCAATTTCCAATTTCCAATTTCCAATTTGAAATGGCTGTTTTTCGTCACCGATCCACCTCCCCCATCACCGGGTCGAGGGAGCCGATGGCGGCGATGACGTCGGCCACGAGGCCCCCTTCGCAGATGGCGGGCAATATCTGGAGGCTCACGAAAGAGGGGGCGCGGACGTGCATCCGATACGGTTTGTTTGATCCGTCCGAGACGAGGTATATCCCCAACTCGCCACGGGCAGATTCGATCGTGCTGTAGACCTCTCCCTCCGGGGGCTCGAATCCCCGCGTGTAGAGGAGGAAATGGTGGATGAGCGCCTCCATGTTCCGTTCGAGCTCCTCCTTCGGAGGAGGGCTGATCTTGCGGTCGGCCGTCCGGAACTCGCCGCGCGGGGAGATGTTCTTGAGAGCCTGGACGCAGATCTCCCGGCTCTGGCGCATCTCCTCCAGCCGGACGAGATACCGGTCGTAGACGTCGCCGGTTTTCCCGACGGGGACATCGAACGAGTACTTGGGATACGTGAGGTATGGCCTGTCCTTCCGGAGGTCCCACTTGATTCCCGATCCGCGGATGTTCGGCCCGGAGAGTCCGTAGTCGAGGGCGTCCTCCGGAGTGATGACGCAGATCCCGAGCGTCCGCTTCTCCCAGATCCGGTTGTTCGTGAGGAGGCCGTCGTACTCGTCCACGCGGGCGGGGAAGACGTCCAGGAAGTCCTGCACCTTCTTGTGGAAGCCGTCGGGGAGGTCGGCCCGCACGCCGCCGATGTTGATGAAGGAGGTCATCATCCGGACGCCGGAGAGGAAGTCCATGATGTCCAGGATCAGCTCCCGGTCGCGCCAGCAGTAGAAGAAGACGCTCATGGCGCCGAGCTCCATGGCGTGCGTGCCGAGGGCGATAAGATGCGAGGCGAGCCGGGTGAGCTCCGCGATGAGCACGCGGATGTCCTGCGCCCGCTCCGGGACCTCGATCCCCATCAGCTTCTCGACAGCCAGGGCGTAGGCCAGGTTGTTCGTCGGGGGAGAGAGGTAGTCCATCCGGTCCGTGACGACGACCGCCTGTTGCCAGGTGAGATTCTCGGCCGTCTTCTCGATGCCGGTGTGGAGGTATCCGATGTGGGGAATGGTCCGGAGGACCGTCTCCCCGTCCACCTGAAGGACGAGGCGGAGGACGCCGTGCGTGGAGGGGTGCTGGGGCCCCATGTTGATGACCATCGTGGTATCTTCCCCCACGTCGGCCGGGCTTTGCTCCAGGGCGTACTCGGCCTTTCCCAGCCCCTTCTTCCAGACGGCCTCCTGCGGGACGATCGACGCCTGGTTGTGCGTGAAGGCGACCTCCTCGCCGTCGAGCGGAAAGTCCTTCCTCAGTGGATGGCCCGTCCAGAAATCCGGACAGAGGATCCGGCGCAGGTCAGGGTGGCCGGAGAACCGGACGCCGAAGAGGTCGAAGATCTCCCGCTCGTGCCAGTTGGCCGTCTTCCACACGTCCGTTGCCGTGGGGAGAGGCTCGTCCTCTCCGACGGAGACCTTCACGCGGACGGAGCGGTTCGCGGGGATGGAGGAGACCTGATAATTGACTTCGAACCGCTGAGACCGGCCCGGATAATCGGCGCCGGCGATGTCGGCCAGGTAGTTGAACCCGAGATCGGGATCGGTCTTGAGCGTCGACAGGAGGCGGTGAAGGTTTTCGGGCGTCGTCGTGAGCGTCGTCTCGCCCCGGAACTCGCCCGCGCCCGTGACGGCGCCCGGGCACTTGGCTTTGATGAGTTCGGCGAGCGATGTGTCAGTGGCGGCTGTCGTCATCGGGTCTTAGGCGACAGGCTGGGACAGGGGGCGCTGGGCCTGGATCTTCTTCTGAAGCTCCATCAGGCCGAAGATGACGGCATCGGGGGACGGCGGGCATCCCGGAACGTAGATGTCGACGGGGACAACTTTGTCGGCCCCCTGGACGATGGCGTAGTTGTTGAAGACGCCGCCGCACGAGGCGCATGCGCCCATGGCGAGGACCCACTTGGGCTCGGGCATCTGCTCGTAGAGGCGGCGGAGGACGGGCGCCATCTTGACGGAGAGGCGGCCCGCGATGATGATGAGGTCCGACTGGCGGGGCGTCCCGCGGAAGACCTCGGCGCCGAACCGGGCCACGTCGAACCGCGGAGCGACCATCCCCATCATCTCGATGGCACAGCAGGCGAGGCCGAAGATCATCGGCCAGATGGCGGACTTCCGCGCCCACTGGACGGCGTCTTCCACGGTGGTGAGGACGATTCCCTGGCCGACGAGCTGGTCTAGCGTGACGTTCATCTGGGTTTTCTCCCGTGGGATCGTGTATCCGGGCGGAGCCTGGCGGCAGAAGACCGGGAGATGGAATCGGTCTTTGGGATGCCAACCCGAACGGCGTTTGGTATTCTATGGGTGCCCTTTGATGAAGTCAACGGAATCTTAAGGGCAGTGAATTGATAGGAGTGAAGCGGTCAGCAGTCAGCGATCAGCGGTCGGCCTGGGGCATGAAGCTGACGGCTGAAAGCTGAAAGCTGTTTCGTCAACCAGGGAGGCTTGTATTGAAGACGCGATTCCTTGCCGCGGTTGCGGCCATCGGTTTGGCGGCTGGGTGCGGGACGACGCACATCGTCCCTCCGGGGGCCGGGCCGGATGAGACGCCGGTTCCGAAGAAGATCGAGGCCTACCTTATCCACGTTCTCTCGCGCCTCAAGCAGGCCGACGTGCGCGGGGCCGGCGGCGCTCTCTCCGTCCGCCTGGAGATCGATCCGTCGGTGGAGGCCATGGCCCATCCCCGGGCGGGGGGCTCTCCCGGCGATATCTCGATCACGACAGGGTTCCTCAGCACCCTTGAGTCCGAGGCGGAGCTTGCCGCCGTCCTGGCTCATGAGTACGCCCACCTGCGGGAAGGGCACGGCCGCCCTCGCTCAGCCGGGGAAGGAGAGATCCCGTTCGGCGAGGCGATGTCCCGGGGGGGTGAGAAGCTCGCCTGGGATCGAACGATCATCCGCGCCGCGGACGAGCAGGAAGCGGACCGGATCGCCCTCGACCTCCTCGCCAGGGCCGGATACCGTCCCGAGGCGCTCCTTTCCGTTGTCGAGCGGCTGGCCGTTCTTGGGGAGATCGTCCCCGAGCCCCGGCGGACGGTTCTCCGGTCGCGCCTGGGCTTTGGGCCCGCGGCCGGCGGCGCCCCGCCGTTCGAGGGGCGGGAGGCTTATGTCATCCACGTGCTCGAGTCGCTCAAGGCATTCCCAATCCCGCCGGGCGGCGAGTAATGGAAGATGTCTCCGCTCGATCCGTTGCCCGTTCGATGGGATGACAGGTTGACGCGAAGGAGCAATTTGCCCAGCCGCCCAGTCACCCAGCTGTCCATCCGTCCCCGCGAGATCTGGGCCTGGGCCCTCTTCGATTTCGCCAATTCCTCTTACACGACCGTCATCATCACGGTCGTCTACTCCGTCTACTTCACCAAGGTCGTCGCCGCGGGGCACGTGGGCGAACAACTCTGGGGGTGGGGATACTCCGCGTCGATGCTGGCCATCGCCTTCATGTCGCCCTTCCTCGGGGCGGTGGCCGACTTCGCCGGGGCGAAGAAGCGCATCCTCTGCTTCCTCACGGGTCTCTCGGTGGTCTTCACGGCCCTCCTCTACTTTGTGGGGAGCGGGGACGTCTGGATGGGGCTTCTCTTCCTGGTCCTTTCCAATATCGGTTTCGCGGGGGGTCTCACCTTCTACAACGGCTTCCTCCCGGAGATCGCGCGGGCCGACAACATGGGGAGGATCTCGGGGTACGGCTGGGCGCTCGGGTACGTCGGGGGCCTCGTTTCCCTCGTCCTCGTTTTTCCCTTCGTCCGGGGCGGGTTCGGGGAAGAGAACCTCTCCTCAGTCCGCTGGGCGTTCCCGCTCACGGCTGTCTTCTTCTTCGTTGCATCACTCCCGACATTCTTGCTTCTCCGGGAACGGGCCGTGCCGAGCGAGCTGACGGCGGGGGAGGGGTACTGGCGGGTCGGGTGGCGGCGGGTTTTCGGGACCCTCCGGGAGATCCGCCGGTTCCGCGAGCTGGTCAAGTTCTTCATCGCTTTCTTCATCTATGGCGACGCGATCAATACGGTCATCGTCTTCTCGGCGATCTTCGCGGCCCACGTCCTGGGGTTCTCGCCGGGCGAGCTCATTGTCTTTTTCGTCGTCGTCCAGGTCACGGCGGCGCTGGGGGCGTTCGCGTTCGGTCCCGTGACCGACCGGCTGGGCGCGAAGAGGACGATCGGGATCACGCTCGTCATCTGGATCGGCGTCGTCGCCGCGGCTGTGTGGGTCGAGACGAAGGAGGCGTTCTACGTCGTGGGTCTCGTCGCCGGACTCGCCATCGGGTCGAGCCAGGCGGCGAGCAGAGCGCTCATCGCCCTGATGACGCCGCCGGGGAAGAACGCTGAGTTCTTCGGCTTCTTCGCCCTGACGGAGAAGTTCGCGGCGATCATGGGTCCGCTCGTCTACGGGACGATCAGCGCGTGGACGGGGAGCCAGCGCACGGCGCTCCTTTCGGTCGGCGCGTTCTTCATCCTCGGATTCGCGGCGCTCCAGTTCGTCCGGGAGAAGGAGGGGATCGAGGCGGCGCGAGAGACCGCGCAGCCTTGTTCCGGGGGCGGCGGGACGGGCGGGTCTCCCAACCTCCCGTCCGCGCGAACATAACCCTCTCCTGCGCTCCAGTCCCGTCTCGTGCTCAAGGATGCAGGAGCAGTTTCCCGAGCTTCAAAACGGCGTTGCGGTGTGAAAACCGAAGCGACCCGATCAGCAATTTGTTGAACAACCCAGGCACCACTCGCGGCTTGCTGTTCATCATCGCTTGATAACCGGCCCTCGCAACGTCCCCCGCCGCCATTTTGTTCATTCGGGCGAGCCGGGTGTTTTCCGTCCCCGCCCTCCGGGCAAACTGCGTTGCCGTCACCCCCGGGCACAAGGCCGTGACCGTGACGCCGGTCCCTTCCAGTTCGGCGGACAGGGCTTCGGAAAAGCTCAACACAAAGGCCTTGGTTGCCCCGTAGACCGCCATGTAGGGCACCGGCGCGAACGAGCCCGTCGAGCCGACGTTCAAGATCCTGCCGCTTCCCCGCCGGAGCATTTCCGGAAGGAAGAGGCGGGTCAATTCGACGAGGGTCGCCATATTGACCTGCATCATCTGGCGCTGTGTCTCCCATTCCGCCTCGGCGAAATGGCCCAGGTTGCCGAATCCAGCGTTGTTGACCAGCACATCGACCGAGATATCCCGCCCTCGCACATAGGAGTACACCTCCTCGGCCGCCGCCGCATCGGACAGGTCCGCCGGAAGCGCGAGGGTCGGGACATGGCGATGCTTTTCTATTTCCTGCGCGACTTCCGAAAGCCGGTCCGCGCTCCTTGCGACCAAAACTACGCCGAATCCATCGTCAGCGAAACGGCGGCACAACTCGTATCCGATTCCGTGGGTCGCTCCCGTAACAAGGGCCCAGCGGCCCGCACCCGCGATGTCTTGTTTCATGATTTCTCCTTTCGGCGAGAGGGCCCCGGCGCGTCTTGTGCCGCGTTCTGCGCTTTCCATCCGTCCAGAATGGCGGCGAGCGCGTCGGCGTACGATGCGCTGAACTTGATCTGCATCACGCGCAGGGCCGGGTTTTTCTGAAAGACCTTCTTGATCACCGGCGCCGGTGCCGCCATCTGCGAGAACCCGATAACCAGGGCGTACATCCAAAGTAGAAAGGTTACGCCCTGGCCGCGGTGCAAGTAGGGCAGGCATTGCTCAAACAGGGCGCCGGTGCGCTGGAGCCCCTTCAAGAGCATCTGCTTGAAGTCCCTCGCCTGAACGTAGCCGATATTTTGCTCCAGAACCGTGTGCACGATGGGGATCAGGCTGATCAAGAGCGCGTCGGGTTTGAGCATATTGCTGAGTGCGTTCAGAACGCGGTCGCGGGCCGCTTTTTCCGAGGTGCCGGCGATTTCCGCGAACGAGCGGTCCATTGCTTGGAACCACTGGTCGAACTCACATGAGGCGATGGAGAGGAAGAGCTCCTCCCTGGTCCTGAAATAGAGGAACACCGTGCCCTTGGCCATACCCGCTCTCCTTGCGACGTCCGCGATATTGATCTTGTTGTAGGGCCGCTCCCGTAAGAGCGTTATGGCGGCAGACAGGATTTCCGTCCGCCGCTCGCGTTTCTGCTCGGGTTTTCTCGCCCGCTTCTCGATGACCATCCGCCCTCCATTAATGACCCAGGGTCAGTTAAGCGAAACAATAGCTGACCGGTGGTCATTTGTCAAGAACTGCCTTCCAGTCTGGATTGTACACCCAGAAACGAAGCCGCTGGCGGCCGAAGCAAAAGGCGAAGGGGGCGTAATTAGATTCAATAAAATGCCCCACCCAACCTGTATTCGTCCTTCGCGAGCCGCCTTCCGCGACGGGATGCCGCAGGCTCTGGCGCCGGTGGCGAGAGGCGTGTCGTGGGTGGCCATGACGAGATGGAAAGCGGCCAGAGCGCCGTTTCTGTCATGCGCGAGCACGAGCCGGACTTCAACGCCGACTCGCGGCTTCAAACGCATGCTTCAAATGCATGGCTGGACCTGGATAGACCGCGTACAATGCTGTACAGAATACTCGGGGGAGGTTGGACATGAAGATCTCGATCAGCGAAGCGCGGAAGAGGCTGCCGGAGCTTTTGCGTCGAGTCCGGGAGGGCGGAGACGCGGCCGTCCGGATCACCAGAGACTGAGGAGGGTTTTCGATGCCTCGCGGCGACCAGTCGATTCGGCAACACATCCTCCTCCGGGCGCTTTTCGGATTCAGACACGGCGCGACGCTCGATCAGATGGCCGAGGCCCTGCCGCCCGATTCGCCGAAGCATCACCGGACCATCCGCCGCGACCTCGAAGCCCTGGAGCGGGCCGGCTTTCCCATCGTCACCGACAAGATCGACGGAAAGACACGCTGGAGGCTGATGGAAGGGTTCCGGGACATCCCTCCCGTCTCGTTCACCGAAAAGGACCTGATGGCCCTGACGATCGCCCGCGGGCTCCTGCTTCCTCTGAGGGGGACTGAGATCAGCGCGGCCCTGGACAACGCCTTCGGGAAGGTCCGGACGGCCCTCCCGCCCGCCACGCTTCCGCACCTCGACTCCCTCAGCCAAACATTCAGCGTCGGGCTAGGTTCCCACAAGAAATACGGGCCGCACGGGAAGACGATCGAGACGCTGTCCCGGGCGATGGAGAAGAAGCGGACCGTCCAGATCAGATACCGCTCGCATTCGCGGGGGAAGACGACCCGGCGGGAGGTGAGCCCCTACCATCTCTGGCTCGCCGGCGGCGCCCTCTACCTGATCGGGCACTGCCACGTCAGGGGCGAGGTCCGTCTCTTCGCCGTGGACCGGATCGAGAGCGCCGTCGTGACGGACAACCCGTACAGCGTCCCGTTCACGTTCGACGCCCGCGAGTACATGAAGGACGCTTTCGGAGTGATGCGGGGAAAAAAGGCGGAGGAGGTCGATCTTGTCTTCGAGGCGGGCGCGGCCTCCTGGGTGGCGGAGAAGATCTGGCACCCGAGTCAGGCGATCGAAAGGCTCCCCCGGAAGCGCCTGCGGCTCAGGCTCAACGTGGCCGTCACGCCGGAGCTCGCGGCGTGGGTGACGTCGTTCGGGGGCGAGGTGGAGGTGATCCGCCCCCGGGGCCTCCGCGAGGCCGTGCGGAAGGCGGGCGAAGAGATCGTCCGCCGCTACGGGCGGGAGTAGGACGCAGAACACCCGTGACCCCATCTGTCACACCGGTGTGGTAAAGGATTGTTGAAATCTTCGCATCCTCCCCCCTGGAGGGGGAGGATGAAGGTGGGGG
>CAKKSE010000062.1 GCA_919903025.1 Nitrospiria bacterium
CCCCCTCGACGGGGGAAGGTCAGGATGGGGGTGGATTGAGACTGCCGACATTTTCACCCCCACCTTGCTCCTCCCCCTTCAAGGGGGAGGAGAGTTCTTTTTGATTCACCTATTCACCTATTCACCCACTCACCCATTCACCGACGCTCCTGCATGCTCTTCCCCGCCTTCGTCCGGGCGTCCTCGGCCGATCCCTCCATCTTGATCGGCATGTAGTTCTCGTCGTGCTTGGCCATGATGACGTCAGCCTTGAAGACCTTCTCCTTCGTCCACAGTCCTTCCACGACGGCCCCCTGCTTTTCCTTGAAAAGGTCGGGAGGGATTCCTTCGAAATGGACCGGAAGACGGGTCCGGCCGTCCGTCACGACGAAATCGAGCTTCATCTTCTGCCCTTCGACCGACCGGCGAAGCGATCCCTCTTCCACCATCCCGCCGACCCGGATCTTCGGCCCGCTGTCCCGCGTTTCCTTCTGGAGGATCTCGGACGGCGTGTGAAAGTAGACCAGGTTGGCCTGGAACGACCCAAAGGCCAAGTACGCCACGGCCCCGACGACGAGGAGAACGCTCCCAGCCAAGGCCCAGCGGCGTCTTGTACGCTTCAGCCTATTCATCGGCGTCCCGCCCCTGTCCCTTGGCGCCCCTCATCTCCCGAAGGCGCTTCAGCTCCCCGTCGAGACGCGAGAGGCGGGTTCTCATCCGCCACCAGTAGACGCCCAGGATGACCGCCGTCGCGCCGTACGCGGCGGCGATGAACTCATAGTTGGACTTCACGGAGAACCGCCTGTCTCTGGGCCTCGATGAGCTTTTCCTTCTGAAGGAGCTGCATCCTGAGGAACAGAAGGTAGTGGAAGAAAACGGTGAACGCCACGGTCATCACGAGAAGGGGGAACAGCATCTCGAACGGCATGCTCGGAACGTCCGGCTTCATCACGGAAGGCGCCTGATGAAGCGTCCGCCACCACTTGACGGAGAAATGAATGATCGGCACGTCGATCATCCCGACGATCGCCACGACGGCGGCGAAGCGGGCCTCCTTCTCGGGATCGTCCAGGAAAGCCCTGAGCATCAGATATCCCACGTAGATCATGAGCAGAACGGCTGTCGCCGTGAGCCTCGCGTCCCACGTCCACCAGACTCCCCAGATCGGCTTGCCCCAGATCGATCCGCCGAGGAGCGCCAGGACCGTGAAGACGGCCCCGATCCCCGCCGTCGCGTGGGCCGCCGTGTCCCAGGATTTGTGACGCCGCCACAGGTACATGACGCTGTTGAAGAAGAGGACGACGCCCGCGAACATGGCCGTCCAGGCGGACGGGACGTGGACGTACATGATCCGGGCGGCCGGCCCCTGAAAGGCGTCCGGCGGGGCCGTGAGCGCAAGGAACAGGCCCGTGGGAAGGAGAACGACCGTCCCCCATCCCATGATCCTTTGCCATGTCGGAAGCTTGAAAAGGAACATTTTTCAACAGTCCCATTGGAAATTGGAAATTGGAAATTGGAAATTGGAAATTTTCAGGCTCCTCTCACCAACCCGCCGATTCACGCTTTCTTTCTCCCCTCCTTTATAAGGAGGGGCCGGGGGAGGTAGAACGATCTGGTCGAGTCCCGTCACCTCTACCCCACCCAGCCTCCCCTTACAAAGGGGAGGAGTGTTTTTCCCATTCACCGATTCACCCATTCACCCATTCACCGTTCGTTCAGTCCTCCAGCAGGAACGAAAACCCCCAGAAGCTCGCGACGGAGAATACGACGTCGAACGCGACCAGGAGGCGGATCCAGTGGGCGTATTCGGCCCATCCATCGCCCCGCATGACACCCGCCGTCGCCTGGACGGCGCCGATCAGGACCGGGATCACCAGCGGCAGGATGAGGAGCGGGAACATCACCTCCCGCGCCCGGACCTGGACCGTCATCGCCGAGAGGAGCGTTCCCAGGAGGGAAAGCCCCGCCGTCCCCAGGATGACGACGAAGAGCAGGAGGCCGATCCGGCCCCAGACATCCAGGTTGAAGAGGACGACGAACAGCGGCAACGTCACCGCTTCAACCGCGAAGATAAAGAGAAAATTCCCCGCGAGCTTACCCAGGAAGATCGCCCCGCGGGGAACGGGCGAGAGGATTAGCCCGTCCATGCACTCGTTCTCCCGCTCGGCCAGGAAGCCTTTCCCGAGACCCAGGACGCCCGTAAAGGTGATGGCAAGCCACAGCAGGCCCGGCGCCAGGGAGAGCACCTGCGTCCGGTCCAGGCTGAGCGTGAAGTTGAACATCAGGAGGACCAACAGCGAAAAGAAGAACATGGCCGTGAACGTCTCCTTCCGCCGGAGCTCGAGGAGAACGTCCTTCCACGCGACGGCGTACGCGGCCCTAAAGAATCTCATGCCACCGGTCCGGATCGACGTCGATCGGTTGAAGGACCCCGTTCTTGAGCAGCATCGTCTCCGTCGCGACCTCCAGGGCGAAGTGCCGGTTGTGCGTGGCCATGAAGACCGTTCCGCCGCCCGCCGTGTATTCCTTGATGAACCCGTTCACGAGTCTCACGCCTTTCTCGTCCAGCGCCGTGTAGGGCTCGTCCAGAAGAAGGACCTCGGGACCGAAGAGCCTCGCCTGGGTGAAAGCCAGCCGCTTTTTCATCCCCGTCGAGAACTGCCGAATCTTGAAGTCCGCGAACGGCTCCAGGCCCACCCAAGCCAATGCCTCGTTCACGGCGTCGGCCGGAAGGGAAACACCGCGAAGCCCGGCGTGGAACTTCAGGTTTTCAAGGGGGGTGAGATCGTCGTAGAAATGGTGCCCGTGGGCGATCAGGAAGAGCTTTTCCCGGACGGCCTCCCGGTCTTCCGTTCCATCGATTCCCGCGATCGCGAACCGTCCCTCGGTCGGGCGAAGGAGGGTGGACAAGATCCTGACGAGCGTCGTCTTCCCGGCCCCGTTGGCCCCGAACAGCGCACAGCATGCGCCTCGCCGAACCGACAGATCGACTCCCCGGAGGACCGGAAAGTGCCGGTAGAACTTGACGAGCCCGCGCGCCTCGATTGCAACTTCGCTTCGCGTCATACCTCCTCAGGCGCCGACTCCCTTAAAAAGCACTCGAAAATATACCACACGCCCCGCTCAACCCCAAAACGGATTTCGCCCACTCATCGATTCACACATCGCCACTTCCCTCCTTTGTAAGGAGGGGCTGGGGGAGGTAGATCTGTTCCTGTCTCTACCCCACCCATCCTCCCCTTACAAAGGGGAGGGGAGTTTTCTCCGTTTCTCCGTTTCACCGGGGATACGCCAGCGTGTACGTCCGGGTCCCCCCTCCCATTCCGAAGTGGCAGTTCGACGTACAGCTTCCTCCCGTCGGCGTCTCCGTGTACGCCGTGATCTCCCCGCCGCTCGAATCCTTGAACCGAATCAGGTGTTTGTTGTCCGTCCGGCCATGGACGGCGTGGCAGTCGTAGCAGGAGATCTTCCTGTTCTTAACGTGGTTCTGA
>CAKKSE010000063.1 GCA_919903025.1 Nitrospiria bacterium
CCCACCGGGGCATTTCAGCCTCCAAGAGACTTGACGGGAGCGGCATTATAAGAAGACCGATGGCCGGGCGCAAGGGATGGACGCTGTCAGCCGCTCTTGACCGGCGGATGCGTATTCTGTAGTCTTGGCTTCAGAGAGCCCCTTCCCCGAGGCGTGCCATGGCCACCCAGACATCAAGAACCCATTCAGTCAAATTCACCTACGAGGACTACCTCCTGTTTCCCGAGGATGGGAGACGGCACGAACTCATCGGAGGAGACCGCTACGTGACACCATCGCCGAACATGAAGCACCAAGCCATCCTGGCCAATCTCCACAGAATTCTCGGGCCTTTCGTTCACGAACGGCGGCTCGGGAAGCTCCTTTTCGCGCCCTTCGATATCCTTTTCTCCGACCTGGACGTCGTCCAGCCCGACATGTTGTTCGTCTCCGCGCCCCGCGCATCGATCATCACCGACAAGAACGTCCGCGGAGCGCCCGATCTCGTCATCGAGGTTCTTTCCGACTCCACGCGCAAGACGGATGAGATTATCAAGCGAAAGCTCTACGAGCGGTTCGGCGTCCAGGAATACTGGCTCTTGGACCCCGATCTTGAAACGATCAAAGTCTACCAAAACACGGAGAAAGGCCACATCCGCGCCGCCGAACTCTCCCGAGAAGCGGGCGACGCCTTGACCTCTCCGCTTCTGCCGGGGCTCTCGATTTCGCTCGACGCGGTCTTCGCCGCCTAGACCCTCTCCCCTCCCCCAAGAATCGCTGTCCACGACGAACCGTTCCTTCTGCTATACTCCTCGCGGGCTGTCTTGGATAACGCAATCAGGGAAGAGGGATGGCGAAAGGGCGGAAGGAGCTCCGGCTCGGAATCGACTTCGGGACGACGCACACGGTGGCCGCCGTGTGCGACCGGGGGAACTATCCCGTCGTGACGTTCACGGGGGAGGCGGGCGACGCCCTCGAAGCGTACCCCTCGATTGTCGCCGAGCGTGACGGAGAGCTTCGCTTCGGTCTCGACGCCCTGCCGTTTCTCCACGATCCGTCCTGGACAACCCTCCGCTCTTTCAAGCGAATCCTGTCCGATCCGCTCCTTGCGACCGACCGGACCATCCGGGTTGGAACGGTCGAGATCCCGCTGATCGATCTTCTCGCCGGGTTTCTGACCACCTTCCGACGGGATCTCGTCTCCCGCTCGAACCTCCGGCCGGCCCAGGCCGAGAAGGAAACGATTCGCGTCGCAGCCGCGACGCCCGCCAACGCCCACAGCACACAAAGGTTCCTGACGATGGAGGCCTTCAGGCGGGCGGGATTCGACGTGATCGCTCTCCTGAACGAGCCCTCCGCCGCCGGCCTCGAATACGCCCATCGCTACCGAAGCACGCTGACGTCGAAGCGGGAGCGCGTCGTCGTCTACGACCTGGGCGGGGGGACGTTCGACGCATCGCTCGTCCGGATGGCCGGACTTCATCACGACGTGGTTTCCACGTCCGGAATCCCGCGGCTGGGAGGAGACGATTTCGACGAGAAGCTCGCGGGAGCCGCCCTTCGGGAGGGCGGCATGTCCCCGGAGGAACTTCCCCCCGGCTGTCTCGCCCTCCTCGTCGAGCAGTGCCGGCAGATCAAGGAGGGGCTGGGTCCGAACACCCGGCGGATCACGGTCGATCTCAAGGCGTGCCTTGGCGACGGCGCGCGGACCGGGTCCGTGACGTTCCCGGTCGACGCGTTCTACGACGCCTGCGCTCCGCTCGTCGAGCGGACTCTCGAGGAGGTGGACGCGATTCTCAGGGCCGGGCCGGAGCCGTCGGACGAGGACGCCGAGTCCGAGGTCGCCGGCATCTACGTCGTGGGCGGGGCGAGCGCTCTCCCGCTCGTGGGGCGGATGCTCCGGGAACGGTTCGGCCGGAGGATGCACCGCTCGCCGTATCCGTTCGCCGCGACGGCGATCGGTCTCGCCATCGCCGCGGACGAGGACGCGGGGTTCGTTCTCACCGACCAGCTCTCCCGCCACTTCGGCGTCTTCCGCGAAGCGGAGCACGGGACGCGGATCACCTTCGACCCGATCTTCACCAAGGACGTTCGTCTCCCGGGCCGCGCCGGCGGGACGCTCGTCTCGAGGCGGACGTACCACGCCGTCCACAACGTGGGGCATTTTAGGTACGCCGAGTGCCTCTCTCTCGACGAGGAGACGGGCGCGCCCCGCGGCGATCTGGTTCCTTTCGCCGACATTCATTTCCCTTTCGACGAGTCCCTCCGCAACGGCGGAACGCGCCTCGACGCCACGCCCGTCCGGCGGATGGAGGGGGAAGGACCGCGGATCGAGGAACGTTACTCGGTCGACGCGAACGGGATCATCGAGGTCACGATCTCGGACCTGGGAAGCGGATACTCAAAGACCCACCGTCTGGCCGGCTAGAACCACAACAGCCTTGTTCCCCGCCGCATTTCACGGTATTCTGCCGCACGCTCAAGCTTGACGAACAGACGCGCATCCACGCCGTGATATGCGAAGGAACGGGGGAATAAATATGGCCGGCATAGTGTCGTTTATCCGCGAAGGATTCCGTGAGCTTGGCCGGAAGATCGGCCGCATGAAGCTCCGGCGGGAGCTTGCGAAGGCGGATCGGGAACGGCGTCAGGCCCTGACCGCGCTCGGCCGGAAGGCGTGGGAAGAGCGGGCCGGCCTCTCGGCGTTTCCGGAGATCGTCGAGGAGATCGGACGGCTCGCCGGGCGCGCGGGGGAGCTCTCCGCGGCGGCGGAGCGCCTGGGCGCGGAGAAAGCCGGTCTCGAAGCGAGGAGACAAGCGGAGGCGGACAGGCTGGACGGGGAGCGCCGGGCCGTCGAGGAGGAGAAAAAGCCAGTCGAAGCGAAGCTGAGGGAGGCCGAGCGGCGCAAGGCGGAGGTCGACGGCAGGCTCAAGAAGGTCGAGTCGCGGAGGAACGAAATCCAGGGGGAACTGGCCGCGCTCGATCGCCAGCCGCAGGCCGACAGCCCAGCCGCCGGAAGCGCCAAGGAAAAGGCCGACCGGCTCCGGGCGGAAGGGGAATCCCTGGCCGGGGAAGTTCCTTCCCTCAAGACTGAACTCGAAGCCCTCGGGGCGGAGGTTGGGCCGCTCGCACAGAACGTCCAGCGTTTTGTCGGCGAGATCGGCCGGATCGAGGCCGAGAAGAAGGCCGCACTCTCGCAGATCGACGCCGAGCTGTCCCGCGTCAAGAACGAGCTTCGCGCGGCGACCAGCGAATCCGCAGCCGTCGGCAAGGAGCAAACGGACCTGTTCGAGAAGCTGGGTCTTGGCATCTACGACCGGGGCCAGGTCGATCCTGGGCTGACCGAGGCCGCGGGAGCGGTTGCCTCGGTCGACCGGGCCCGGGCGGATACGGAGGAGCGGATCGATGCCTCGCTCGCCGAGACCGCCGCTATGCCGCGCATGACGATGGGGAAGTTCTGGGGCCTGCTGGTCGTTATCCCTCTTCTGATCGGCGGCCTCGTTTACGCGGG
>CAKKSE010000064.1 GCA_919903025.1 Nitrospiria bacterium
ATTGTCTATGACCCGGTCCCCTTGGACAAGATACAAGGGACAGGGTGGGGGTGAAAGGGTCTGGTGAATGGGTAAATCGGTGAATCGATTCAAAGGGGGGGGATTGGGGGTCTTCCGGGAACATCGCGGGGCCGCCCTGTCTCTGCTGTTCCTCGCCGCGCTCGCCGTTTGCGCCGTGCTGGCGCCGTGGATCTCTTCGTACCCGTATGACGCGACGGATCCCGGAAACCTCCTCGCCGGCCCGTCGGGGGAGCATTGGATGGGGACGGATCGCCTGGGGCGGGACCTCTTCTCACGCGTCCTGTTCGGCGCGCGCGTCTCCCTGCTGGTGGGCGTGACGGTCGCCCTCTCGGCGCTCACCATCGGGACGGTCGTTGGAATGGTTTCGGGATACCTCCGGGGGCGGACGGACCAGGTCCTCATGCGGATCGTCGACGTCCTCTACGCCCTCCCGGACCTGCTCGTCGTGATTCTCCTCATGGTTCTCCTGGGCCGCTCGGTCCCCGCGCTGATCGCCGCGATGGTAGTGATCGGCTGGGTGGGCGTGGCGAGGCTTACGCGAGGCGAGGTCCTCCGCGTCCGCGAGCTTCCGTTCGTGGAGGCGGCGCGCGCGCTCGGCGCCGGACACGCCGCGATTCTCGGGCGCCACGTCCTTCCGAACATCATGGCGCCCCTGCTCGTCACGCTTGCTGTCCGGGTCCCGGGGGCGATTCTGCTCGAATCGACGCTTTCGTTTCTCGGCCTGGGAATTCCCCCGCCGTTCGCGTCATGGGGGACGCTGGCGAACGACGGCTGGACGGCCCTTCGGTTCAATCCGCACCTCATCCTCTTTCCCGGCGCCGCGATTCTTCTCACGGTCCTTTCGTTCAACACGCTGGGCGACTTCTTGAGGGATATCCTCGATCCCAGGAGAGTTCGGGGAATGATGAACAAGGTGAGTGGGTGAGACGGAGAACCACCCCCCACCTTTGTCCTCCCCCGCAAGGGGGGAGGATGGGGAAGTGATGCGAGTTGTGAATCCCCTCCCCCTTGAGGGGGGAGGACGGGGTGGGGGTGAAGATGGCGGCAAATAGCGGAATGCGCGGGGATGGGTCTTGCGTTGACGATGATGAAGGCGGATGTTACAATTCGCCGCGCTTTTGGGCATCCTTTCGATTAGTCGGCGGAGGAGAATTGAAGCGAACTCACTACTGCGGCGATCTGCGGCGTGAGCATGAGAGGCGGGAGGTTACGCTTTGCGGCTGGGTCCACGTTCGCCGGGACCACGGCGGCCTTATTTTCGTCGATTTGCGCGACCGGTCCGGCCGCGTTCAGGTTGTCTTCGATCCGGCGGCCGGGGAGGAAATCATGGAATCCGCTCATCGTCTGCGGGCGGAGTTCGTGGTCCAAGTGTCCGGGGAAGTGTCGCTTCGCCCCAAGGGGACGGAGAACTCGGGACTGCCCACGGGCGAGATCGAGGTCCGGGCCAAGGCGCTTCTGGTTCTGAACGAGTCGTCTACGCCTCCTTTCGTCGTCGAGGACGAATCGGACGCGGCGGAGGCGGTCAGGCTGAGGTATCGCTATCTGGATCTACGGCGTCCCAGCATCCAACGCGTTTTTTTCAACCGCCATCGGATCACGAAAGCCATCCGGCGCCACCTCGAAGGGCACGGATTCATCGAAGTGGAGACCCCCGTCCTGACGAAGAGCACGCCGGAGGGGGCGCGCGACTACCTGGTGCCGTCGCGCGCGAACCCGGGCGCCTTCTACGCTCTCCCGCAGTCGCCCCAGCTCTTCAAGCAGATACTGATGGTCGCCGGATTCGACCGCTATTACCAGATCGTCCGGTGCTTCCGGGATGAGGACTTGCGGGCGGACCGCCAGCCGGAATTCACCCAGGTGGACCTGGAGATGTCGTTCGTCGACCGGGAGGACGTGATGGCTGTCACCGAGGGGATGCTCGCCGATGTTTTCCGGGAGATCAAGGGGGCGGAGCCGGGACGGCCCTTTCCTCGTCTTTCGTATCGGGAAGCCATGGAGCGGTTCGGCTCCGACAAGCCGGACACCCGCTTCGGGCTGGAGCTGGTGGACGCGGCTTCCGTGGCGCGCGAGGCGGAGTTCAAGGTGTTCCGTCAGGCGCTGGAGTCAGGCGGACGGGTCAAGGGCCTGAACGCCAAGGGATGCGGATCGTTCTCCCGCAAGGAAATCGACGACCTGACCGAAGAGGCGAAGAAGTTCGGGGCCAAGGGACTCGCGTGGATGAAGGTGACGCCGGACGGCCTGGAATCTGCCATCGTCAAGTTCTTCACGCCCGGACAGCAGGCGGAAATCCGCCGCCTGTTGTCGGCCGAGCCCGGCGATCTGCTGGTCTTCGTCGCCGACGCGGAAGCGGTCGTTCACGAGGCGTTGTGACGCATTCGACTCCGCATTGGAGAGGGGCGAGGATTGATTCCCGCAGATCGGACGGACCTCCTGTGGGTCGTCGATTTTCCGCTCTTGGAGTGGGACGGCGAGGAGAAGCGGTATGTCGCCATGCACCATCCGTTCACCGCGCCGATGGACGAGGACCTGCCTCTTCTCGAGGCCGATCCGCTCAAGGTCAGGG
>CAKKSE010000065.1 GCA_919903025.1 Nitrospiria bacterium
TTGATATCGTTAGTCTCATCGGATATCAATGCCGCCAGGTAAGGAGCGGTAAGAGCAGGGGGCAGGGATTTGTTACCAGGCCCAGGATGGCCAGGAGTAATAATCAAAACTTTCATAATTAATTATTGAGTCATCCTTGAGACATTGATCGCCATGGGAGGCGAAAAAGAAAGCGCGCTGTTAAAAGCCCTCGATAAACTCTTTCCCCTTTTTTAAACCATGCTGGTATGCCAACGCAATACCCTCGTCTGTTGCTGCAAAGAAATCGACCCCAAATGTTTTTAGGTCGACATCCGGCTTAATAAACAATACACTGGAGCTATTGATTTGTTCTGGGATAGGGGTATTAGAAAAGAAATCGAGATTAACCGTTCCTTGTTCGGTTAAGATAGCCACAATATGAGTATATTGCAAAACTGCCAGTTGGAATACCGGGCAAAGAGTAGTATAACTCCCATCAATATATGGTTTATTGTTTATGTATGCGGGAATATGCCAAGCATGGAGCATTCTCGTCGTTGCATATGCCACTTCCTCAAAATGTGTTTCAATCAGTTTCATGTCTTCGTCTTTCGATCGCGTATCAAACAAGTGAAGCTCCAGGTGCTCATCCTTCCAGGATGCATCTTTTCTTGCTGCCGCCACTAGCAGCTTACGACCCAGGCCTCTTGCCCTCTCTGTCTGGGTTTCCAGAGCTGCTTGTTGGGTTTTCACATAACTTGCAGCCACAAGGTATCTCGCGCTATCAGGTTGAAATAAGTTCTTTTTAATGAAAGGAGATAATGTTGCTATACTGTTCAGTATGGCATTGCTCTGACTATTTCCTGTCATACTGGCAATCTTCTTTCCCTCGATCCATAAGGATAAATCCAATGATGACGCTTCTCTGAAGGAAGCAAAAGCAGCGGGAAGTGAGGAAGAAGAACAGGACGCGTATGCCTCAGCAAAAAAATGAGCATGCTCGAGCGATACAAGCACTCCCTGTATAAATGCTCCTTTGTATCCGCCAGACATACACGATATTGCTATCTTTCTCACTGTTGAGATACCCCCCCATGGCAAGGAGACTGACATGGTGTGGAGTCTGCAGAAGAGAAGCGTGTCGTTGCCAAAGTATGCAACTTGTGAGCCTCGGGGTGGGATGGGGTGACGGAGGTTGCGTGCTTCGCGTGGCGCGGAATGGCTGGAAGCCGGAGGGTGGAGGGCATCCGCTTCTCTCCTTGTTGGTGAGGAGCCAGAGGGAGCCCCTCACTGGCGACGATACCTACCATGACAGGCGATGAATGTCAAGGTCGATCACGCCACCTGTAGTGAGTACATAATCTGTCCGCTTTTGAGAGCAAGTGAAATGTCCGCTTTTTGGCGGGTTCGGGTAGAACTGTGGTCGGAAAGGGGGGCCGACCGTGTTCTATTCCAGCTTCGCCGAAGGGTGGCGGATTCACCATCGCGAAGCATTGGCATTATCGAGCATCTTCTTTTCGGTCGCCCGTTGCTTGAAGCTCTCGGCCTCAGCCTCGACCTCTATCCCAAAACGCATCATGCATGATCACAGCATATCGGGGCCGCCCACACAAAACCCGGAAGCGCCCACAAAGTAGAGGGACGGCTGACTCACTACGCTAGAACGAGTATCCGATCCCCCCGTAGAGCTTGGTGAGTTTGTCGGTCTCGGCGAAGGTGGCGTAGGGC
This sequence comes from Nitrospiria bacterium, assembly GCA_919903025.1. GTDB lineage: Bacteria > Nitrospirota > RBG-16-64-22 > RBG-16-64-22 > RBG-16-64-22 > RBG-16-64-22. The sequence continues at coordinate 1,690 of CAKKSE010000065.1, forward strand.
GGGTTGAGCCGGGTGGCGAAGAGCCGCCGCAGGTGCAGCGCGCCGATGAAGAGGCGCAGGCCGCGGAGCGGGCCGTCGTGAAACGTGTGGCGGTAGGCGGCTTCCGCGGACATGGTGTAGAAGATCAAGTCATCCCATCGCTCGTATCCCACGGCGCGGCTCACCGCGTTGCTCAACTCGTTGTCGAATCCCCATTGGAAGGCGGCGCGGGCGCGGAGGCCGTCCTGTTCGACTCCCGGACTCGAGGCTCTTCAGCGCGCCCTGACTCCTGAACCGCGTTTCATAGAGAATGAGGCGGTCGTCGGCCGTGTGCCAGCTCCGGTCGTGGTCCGAGGGCCGCGTCCATTTCAGGGCGAAGTAGCCGGCGCGCAGTTCCAGGGGAACGCCGTAAACGGAAGAAGGCGACCCAACGGAGACCTCCGTGTCCTTGAATTCCGTCATGAAGGCGACGGACTCGCCAAGGGAAACATCTTTCATCTTGGCGGATTCGATGAGGACGTAGCCCGGCGAGACGACGATGATTTCCGCTCCCTCGGCCACGTAGGCAAAGGGCGCGACGGCCTTCGTCTCGCCCACGTAGACCTCGCGCGTATGAGACACGCGGGTCGAGAAGAGCAGTTTGGCGAGAAACCTCTCGGGCTGGACGATCCGGGCGACCGGAGCAAGATCCACCTCGAAGACTGATTTCTTCAGGCCGCTCCGCCGGCCCTTTTCATCCTCGATCAATTCCTGCTGCGCCGCCGTCCCGGCGACGGGTCTTTCGTGATCGAAGATGAAGAACGGGATCTTCTTGTAGGCGAAGAGGGCCGAGGCGCTGTAGCTCTGCAGGTTCTCCGTTTCGAAGGCCAGGATGTCCCGCCTGAAACCGGGGGTCCAGATGAGCCTCTTGTATCCCGCTTCGAGGTCGAAGGAGAGATTCTCCCAAAGCGATTGCTCCGCGGCCGGCGCGCTCTCCTCCAGCGATACAGCGGGACCGGCAGGTGAGACGTCCGTCCCGAGAAGTCCCGAGGAGCCTGGCGTGCGGCCATCTCCCCCTGCGAGTCCAATTCCGGGAAAAGGGCTGAGCACCGAAAGGGAAGCGAAAAGCAGGATGAGGCCCCGTCGCACGGGCAAGTCCTTTCCGGAGGGACGGCAAGGGGGGAACGCCTGGGGGAATGATTGCACTTCCGGTCTCGCCGCGCAACCGCGGAGCGCGGGCGAGTCGATCACCGGGAAGTTCTCCAGTCCCCGCTCCCTTTGCAACATGGAGCTAAGGTATACTCTGGGGCGAAGCAACGATCTGCGCGGAGCCGGGGTCCGCAAGGACGCAGGGAGGCTGGGACTGCGGCGGAGGGGCCCTCCCCCGCCTTGACTCCCGGACATGGGCGTGGTAGGTGATGGGCGCGCCGGAGTGGTGGAACTGGTAGACGCAGCGGACTCAAAATCCGCCGAGAGCAATCTCATGGGGGTTCGATTCCCCCCTCCGGCACCAGATTTCCCACTGAGTTTCCGATTGTTTCGCGCCTCTAGAGAACAAGAATTCCGATCGCCCGCTGGATGGCCTTCTCAACCTCCCGCATGCACGAGGGGCGAATCGTGCCGGCAAACGGACCGCGGAGCAGAAACGATTTGTCCAGCGTGGTCACGTGCTCACACTTGGCCATCGACGCATGCTTCAGACCGCCTTCCCCGGCCGGAAGTTCAACGTGGGTCGGGGCGGGACGAAGGGTCGTGGACAACCGGACAACGATGACGTCGTTGGCCAAACGGTTGCGGACATCCATCGAAACGACGAGCGCGGGACGGCTCTTGAGATCTGAAGGATGGCCGGGGAGCTTGACGAGATAGATTTCCCCGCGGCGGGGATGAGGCGAGATCGTCACCTGTCCCAAGCGCGCCGGGCCGAGCGGGCTGCCGCTCGCGCCCAGTCGGCGTCTTCCTTGCGTTCGGCTTCAGAGAGGGATCGGTAGTACTCTTCAACCTGGCGCTCTGTCTCCTTGCGCGCCCGCTCCGCGAGCCACGTTCGCAGAGCCTCCTCGACGAGGCGGCTTCGCTGGCGGGTCTCCGGAGAGCCCAGCAAGTCGTCGATTTGCCGAACAAGATCGGAATCCAGCGTGACCGTGATCTTTGATTTCGGCTGGCGACCCGTGATTGTTGGCGGCACTCCAAGACCTCCGGAAAGTAGGATGAATGATAAGATACTAATGCGCCACTGTTGTGCTTGTAAAGCAGTTGCCGAGTCATGCTTGAGGCTGTCCTCCCCGCCGGGATCCCCGGCGTTGACGTGGAGGCGGGCGGGGCGAGCATGGCGGGCTCATGTTTTGAGGCGCCAAGTCCGATAGAATAGGAGTGGCGGAGGGAGAACGCCGATCCCTGCCCTCTTGCGCGCTAGGTGCGCGGTTTCTTGAGGCGAGGCGTGGACGATTTCGGGACGATCCTCAAACAAGCCGAGCAAGGAGACGCCCAAGCCCAATTCAGGGCGGGGAACTGCTGTCAGCAGGGTCTCCTGGGCGTCCGACCAGACCTGCCTGCGGCGATCCGCTGGTACGAGTCAGCCGCCGCTCAGGGACATGTCGACGCCCTGGTCAATCTCGGGATCATCTACATCAGCGTTCTTCCCTCTTCCGGCGGCACCAAAGATTCGGCAAAAGCCTGCACGCTCTTCAAGAGGGCGGCCGAGAAGGGGGACGCGCAGGCGGCATTCTACCTCGGGCAGATTCTCCTCAAGGGTGACGGCGTTCCGGCGGATCTTGCCCTCGGGATCGCTTGGCTCGAGCGGGCGAGCGGCGCCGGCTTCGCCCCGGCGCAGTTCGAGCTCGGCGCGCGGTCGCTTCAGGGCAAGGGCGTCGAGAAGAACCCGAGAAGGGCGGCGGCTCTGTTCCGGAAGGCCGCTGAACAGGGGCATGCCGCGGCCCAGCACAACCTCGCGGCGATGCTGATCTCCGGGAATATGGGCATTCCCCAAGACCAGGCCGAGGGGCTCCGCTGGCTCGTGGCCGCCGCGCGCGGGGGGGACCCTGACTCGCAGTACGAGCTGGGCCAGCGCCTGCGGCAGGGGCAGGGATGCGATCCGGATCTTCCGAGCGCTCTTGCTCTCTACAAGGAAGCCGCCTCCAAGGAGCACGTCGGGGCGATGTACACCGCCGGCTTGATGCTTGCCGAGGGAAAAGGCCTGGACCGCCCGCGCCCCGATCTCGCGGAGCAGTTCTACCAGCACGCCGCGATGAAGGGGCACGCCGGCGCCGCGCACAATCTCGCTATCCTTTTCGCCAAGGGGCTGGGAGTCGGACAGGACCTCGATCTGGCGTACGAGCTCATGGAGTACGCCGTCTCGCTCGGCGAGGACGGCGCGATGTTCAGCGCCGGCCTGGCTCTGCTCCAGATGACACCGCCCGATCTCGTCCGGGCGGCGATGTGGGCGATCCTCTCCATTAACCATGTCCCCGATGGGCCCGGGCGCAAGCTGCTCGACAACGTTTTGCCGCAGATGACCCCCTCTCAGATGGAGGAGGCCAAAGCCCGCGCCGCCTCGTGGAAGCGGGAACCGAAGACCATGGCGTGGCACACGTATTCCAAAGGTTCCCCGGATGCCGTCGTGCAGGGCCAGCCGCTTCCCTGACGTTCCGCACTCAAGAAGAAGCGTGCATTCAAGTTCTTGATCGTTCCGTCCCGCGCGCTTGGCCTCCGCAATCGAACCTACAAACCCGGACGTCCGTGCCGATTGACGCGCTCCGGGCTCCAGCCTATACTGATAATCGATCAATCTCCGAAATTCTGAATAAGGGAGGCATTTATGCCGACGGTCAAGGTTCTGGCGCGCGGACAGCTCACGATTCCGGCCGCATTGCGAAAAGAACTGCACTTGGAGGAGGAGACGTCGCTGAACGTTGTAAAGGTGGGGGATGCGCTGATCCTGACGGCCAAGAGGTTGACCGGCGACAGGCTGGCGAAAAAGGCCGAGAAGGAGATGAAAAGGGCGGGCCTGAGCCTGGACGACCTGCTGAAGGACCTGGAAAAGCAGAGGGAGAGATACGTCCGGGAACGGTATGGACGGTAGGCGCTGGAGGGTCTTTCTCGACACGAGCGCCCTCCTCGCGGGAATCATTTCAACGAAAGGAGCGGCTCGCGAGGTTCTGCGCTTGTGCGAAGCGGGGATTGTCGATGTCTTTCTGTCGCGGCAGGTCCTCGTTGAAGCGGACCGTAATCTCTCGGAGAAGCTGCCCGCTCTGGTCGAGGATTTTCGCGACTTCATGCGGAAGATGGCTCCCGTTCTTCTGGACGATCCCTCTCCGAAGGAAGTTTTCCGCGCCTCTCGCGTTATCCACCACAAGGATGCCCCCATTCTGGCCGCGGCCATCCGCGCCGATGTGGATTATCTCGTGACCTGGAACACGCGGCATTTTCACAAGCAGAGCGTGATGAAGGCTGTCCGTTTCAAGATCGTGACTCCCGGAGATTTCCTCGTTGAGTTCAGGGGCGCGCTGCCCCGCTAATCGGGCCGGATGGGCGCCGATGCCGGCCCCCGCCGGCGAGAGGAGGACGACATGAAAGCCCGGATGCCGCTGGGCGACTTCCTGGTCGCCTACCTCAAGAAGATCGGCGTCACGCACCTCTTCGGGATCCCCGGCGACCTCGTCATCAAGCTCTTCTTCAAGTTCGGCAAGCCGCGGGGCCTGAGGATCGTGACGCTTTCCCACGTCGCATGAACGACCAAGATCGGACCCGTCCAGTCGAGGTCACGATCGCAGGGGTTGTTGCATTCCTGCTCGGGACGATCTCCGCCGTCTCTATTGCTTGGGAGCTTCTTTCCCCTTCCAAGCCCGCTCCTGTTGTGCCCCCGTCGCTTGTCCCACTCTCCGCCCCGTCGTCCGGGGCTCTTCCATTCGGTCTGGTGGATTCCTTGTTGCTCATTGTTTGTGGATTCGGGCTGTTCAGACTCAGGCCGTCGGCCCGCCACGTGATCATGATCCTCATCGTCGGATCGTTCCTGGCTCATGGCAACCGGGCGATTCTGTTCGGAACAAGCAGCCTTGATACGGGCGTACTCCTGCTCCACATCCTCTTCGGCGTATTCATGCTGTGGCTTCTCGGTCGAAAGAAGGTACGCACGTTTTTCGTGTCTCCCACCGGCCGTTTCAAACTCCTCACCTGTTACGGTCTGGCTATCTCGGCTGTCGTCCTCCTTGTTGTCCTCCCTACGACGACTCTCCTGGGCACGAGAATCTACTTTGCTCTCGCTTTCGACGAACCGCTCACGATTCCCGAGCCAATCGCCATCTCCTTGCCGGACGCATCGCCCCTTTCAACCTCCCCGGAATACAGGGAAATCACGTTATTTGGGATATCCGGCTTGATTCCGCGTGATTTCGCCCTTGCGTCGGTTCTCAGGCTGGAAGGTCCCACAGATCATCGGAGCACCACGCTCGTCAGCAAGAAGCAGGGCAGGCCAACCCTCATTTCTATAAACAGCAAGAGCATATTCTCATGGATGCCAGATCTGCAGGAATCGATGCGGATCAAGGATCCTTACGACTTTGAGTTGGCATTTCGTACGAACAGCCTGAGCCCAATCATTGCGGTGCTTCGAATCATCGCACGCCCCGCAGGGACCAGCCATGAGATCGTGTCCTTCCGCTCCGCGTCACTAAGAGGGTTTCTGCACTCGACCCGCTACAGCAGTCATGGACGCCAGGTATTCTCTACCACCCTGTATGCCCTCGACGGATCGAGATCGGGAGCAATGGACTTCATCGTCTGGCAGGAGGATGTCTCGCGGGATGATATTCTGCGGTTGGTCGCTTCGATCCGGTTTGTGCGTCCTGCCGCAGAGGATGCCGAGAAGGCGTACGCGGACGGCGTCGCGCTCCTGGCGCAGGGCGATAGAAACGGCGCCGGATTCAAGCTTGCCAATGCCTACTTTATCTCGCCGGGCTCAGCCAGGTACGGCATGGGTCTGGCCAAGTACCTCGCGGCCGGCGGGACCAACAGCCGCAACAGCGCGAAAGAGATCTTGGGGGCCATCTTGAAGACCTCCCCCGGCCACCGTGAGGCCGAGACGCTCTTGGCTTCGCTCGAATCCGAAGACAGGGCCGGCTTGTAGGCAGGGGGAGTTGCGGGAGAGAGTGGAGGGTTAGGGGACGTGAGGGGGGTGGTCTTGTCCACTCGGTTTGTCGTTTCAGTCAGAAATCGACCTGTTTCGGTCCTTTCCCCGGCTCTTCGCTGACGCACGTGCAGGATCGCGATTGAATGCCTACAGAAGGCACGTAGATCGCGTCTTCGTATCCAAGCTCCCCGCACTTGGTGAAGCACCGACTCCGATCGCTGGCCGTCGAGATATACATCCAAAGAAGGAGCCCAAGTGCGATGGGCGCAAATATCCACTTAAACACCCATATCTCGATGCTCGTCGGTTCCCGGTCAATAAACGGCCCCATTCCCATGCACTTGTCCTCGCAATTCTCCCGCCGATGTTGCGCGGGTCGCGCAGGTCCAGACTCTCCCCCACAATCCCGGTTCCGTCCGGGGTTGGGCGGGCCAATCCCAATGTACCACAAGAAAATTCGTTGCAAGCAAGGGAGCCGGAGCCACGAATGAGAGACGCTCTTCCCGCATCCTGACCTGTTTGCACAAGGGGGCCGTGATACGCTTGAATCCAAGCCTTCGTCGGCGCCGGGCGGCCGGCCCCATCCGACTTCAGCAATCCCCTTTTCGGACAACGACCCCCCTCGACACGGCCTCAGCATGCCGGTATCATGACATTGGAACGCTGGCCGGCCCCTGCATACGGAGGAAGACGACATGAAAGCACGGATGCCGCTTGGCGACTTCATGGTCGCCTACCTCAAGAAGATCGGCGTCACGCACCTCTTCGGTATCCCCGGCGACCTCGTCATCAAGCTCTTCTTCAGGTTCGGGAAGCCCCGCGGCCTAAAGATCGTTACGCTCTCCCACGAGCCGTCCGTCGGTTTCGCCGCCGACGCCTACGCCCGTTCCACGGGGCGGTTCGGCGTCGTCTGCGTGACGTACGGGGCCGGCGGGCACAACATCGTGAATCCCGTCGCGGGGGCGTACGCCGAGAAAGTCCCACTCCTGGTCGTGAGCGGAGGGCCGGGCGAGGAGGAAGTCAAGCCCGGAACGCTCATCCATCACCAGGCCAAGGAGATCGAGTCCCAGCACCGCATCTTCCGCGAGATCACATGCGCGGCCAAGGTCATCAAGGATCCCCTCCGGGCCGCGGCGGAGATCGACGAGGTCATCCGGACGGCGTGGGTCGAGCACCGTCCGGGGTATCTCGAGATCCACCGCGACATGGCGGGCGCGGTCATCCCCGTTCCCCGGGAGATCATCAAATGGGACGGCGATCTCCCCGTGCCCCTCTCCGACCGGCGGAAGGTGCAGGAGGCCGCGCGCGAGACGGTGGACCGGTTCAACCAGGCCAGACGGCCCGTCCTGATCGGGGGGATCGAGATTCACCGGTACAAGCTGATGCGGGAGATCGTCCATCTGGCAGAGGCGATGGGCGCGCCGGTGGCGACTTCGATCCTCGCCAAGGGCGTCTTCCCAATGGACCACCCGCTCCACATGGGCGTCTATGCCGGGCCTCTCTCGCCCCCGCGGACCAGGCGCCGGATCGAATCGGCCGACCTCGTGCTGGACCTCGGCTCGCTGTTGACGGACATCGAAACGGGGGCCCAGCCGCCCGAGGTCTGGCAGGCCCGTTCGATCTGGGCCGTGGATAATCGGGTAAACGTCAGCTTTCACACGTACACGCAGGTCGCCCTCCGCGACTACGTTCGGGAGATCCTGAAACAGCCGATCCGGGCTCACAGGGAGAAGGTGGTCTATTCTGACCACCTCCCTCCCGCGCGGCCGGGGACCGACCGCGCCGTCCGGATGACGGACGTTCTCCGCGAGATCAACGTCTTCCTCGCGGGCCGCAGGAACTACGTCGTCCTGGCCGAGTCGGGCGACGCCATCTTCGGGGGCGTGGACGTCCGCGTTCCCGGCGGCGGGCTCTACCTGGCCCAGGGGTTCTACGCCTCGATGGGGTTCGCTGTCCCGGGGGCGCTGGGGGCGCAGATCGGATCGGGTCTTCGGCCTCTCGTTCTCTGCGGCGACGGGGCGTTCCAAATGACGGGACCCGAGGTCTCGCACGCGGCCCGGTACGGCCTGAACCCGATCGTCGTCCTGCTCAACAACGGAGGCTGGGGGATCTTCCACCCCGTGACGCCGCGCAAGAGCCTCCTGAAGCTTCCTCCCTGGCCGTACGCGGAGCTTGCGAAAGCGTGGGGAGGCGCGGGGTTCCGCGCGAGGACCGTCGCCGAGTTCCGGGACGCCTTGGCGAAGGCCGAGAAGGCGCGGACGTTCTCCCTCATCGAGGTCCCGATCGCACCGGGGGACCTGTCGCCGCTTACGCGGAAATACATCCGCGCGTCGGCTAGGAAAGCAAGATAGCGGGGTTACGGTTTCCTGCTCGGCCTGTCTCACCCCCCACCTTAATCCTCCCCCGCAAGGGGGGAGGAGGGGGCGGGGCGGGAGCGCCTCTTTTCGAAAGGCTTGGAAGAAGCCCTTAGAGAACAATCCCCTCCCCCTCGACGGGGGAGCAACTGTGTTGAATGTCAAGATGTCTGAGCGA
>CAKKSE010000066.1 GCA_919903025.1 Nitrospiria bacterium
CCGGCGTCATCACGTGGAGTGAGGAGATCGAGAAAGGAGACCTCCTCATCCATCTCGAATGGGCCGCGCCCGGGGGAGAAGGGCCTTTCCCCGCCGTCCTCGTCCACGCCGAGGGGGGCAAGACCTCGCACGAAATGAAGGGCGTTATCTGGGACCTGGCCCGCCGGGGATACACGGCCTCAGCCGCCGACTACAAGCGGCGGATCGACGGAAGATTCCGGCGGAATATGTTCGCCTGGCGGAGCGAAACGGACGTCACAGCCTCGCTCGAACGGGTCCGCGCTCACCCATGGGTGGACAAGGACAGGATCGCGACGCTCGGCTTCTCACAAGGCGGGATCTTCGGCCTCATCATCGCCGCCCACGCGCCGCAGACCGTGAAAGCCGTCGTTTCCTACTATCCCGTCGCCGATTTCGAGGAGTGGCTCTCGGCCGAGCGGCCGAACCCCGTCCGCCGGCTGGTCTATCGAATCATCCGCTCGTTCTTCCGGCACGAGTCGGGAGCAAGAACGGACGAAGAGTTCCGGAAGATTCTCAAGGCCGCCTCACCCCTCCCCAGCGCCGAAAGGATCAAGGCGCCCGTCCTCCTTGTCCACGGAGAAAACGACACGACGGCGTCCGCGGAAGAGTCCCGCCGCCTGGCGCCCCGTTTCCGGGAGCTGGGGCTGGAGGTTGAGCTTCTGATCGTTCCCGGCGCAACGCACGTTTTCAACTTCAAGGAGACGGAGCAGGCGAAGATCGCGTGGGATGCAACCGTAAGGTTTCTCGAAAAGCATATCGGATCGCCGCAACCGAAGAATCCTTGAACGATCGTTCGTCTCATCGTATGATTGCCCGGCCATGGAACAGGATTCCATCGCAACCATTTGAAGAGTCGGAGGGGACTTGTGAGAATCATCCGGACACTTGCCATCGCCGCCGCCGGGATCGTCGTTGCGACGTCCGCCGCGGCCCAAACCGCGGGAGACACCAGGAAAATGGAAAACACGAAAGCCGTCATCGAAACGAAGTACGGAAACATGACGATCAAGTTCTTCCCCGACGCGGCCCCGGGCCACGTCCAGAACTTCGTCAAGCTCGCAAAAGAAGGGGTCTACGACGGCACGATCTTCCACCGCGTCATCCCCGGCTTCATGATCCAGGGCGGCGACCCGAACACGAAGGGAAAGGATACCCGGACGTACGGCATGGGGGGACCGGGCTACACGATCAAGGCGGAGTTCAGCGCCAAGCCGCACAAGCGCGGCATCCTCTCCATGGCCCGGGCCCAGCACCCCGACAGCGCCGGCTCGCAGTTCTACGTCGTCGTCAAGGACTCCCCGTTCCTCGACCGGCAGTACACTGTCTTCGGAGAGGTGGTGGAAGGGATTGATGTGGCCGACAAGATCGTGGCCCTTCCCCGCGACTCCCGCGACCTCCCCAACGAACGGGTTGAGATGAAGGTGAAGATCGTCGAAGGCGCGGGGAAGTGATATCCCGCGCCCCGTCGCAGACGGGGCGCGGGAATGAACGTCTTAGACCTTCTCGTGCGCCCCGTCGCAGAATGGCGCGTTGCCCGTGTGCTTGCAGTTGCACAGGGCGAC
>CAKKSE010000067.1:0-2233 GCA_919903025.1 Nitrospiria bacterium
AGCCGCCGATGTCCACGAAGATCGCCTGCGTGACGCTGATCGAGAGGATCACGAGGAAGGCGACGCCGTTCCCTTCGCCTGCCTTGTAGAGGGAGCCGGAGGCGCACCCTCCCGTCAGGACCATCCCGACGCCGAAAATGAGCCCGGCGATGACGGCGTGAACGCCGTAGGGGGCCGAATGGAACGTGCTCATCCCGACCGCCGTGACGAAGGCGGAGACGAGGCCGAAGAGGGCCATCGCGATCATGATTCCGACAGCCATCCGGGGGACGCCGACGGCGAAGAGGTCCCGAAAGGCCGAGGAAAAGCAGAACCGCCCGTACTGGAGGCTCATCCCGTAAATGAAACCGAACCACAGGTACGCCGTGAGGTAGATGTAGTACTCGTTCATCATGTACGTGACGATGCTGACCACGGACAAGAACGCCACGATGGCGAGTATCCAGATCTGATTCTTCCGGTTTGCTTCATCCATTGCCATCCCTCCCCAAGTGTGCCGTGTTCTGTGTCGGTGAGTATATCCTGATGAGACTCCTGTACGCGAACACATCGTCCGAAACGGCGAATTCCCCGGCCAGACGATACCCTTCCAACTTGCGGCTGATCGAGGCGAGAGAGACCTCGTCGAGATCGCCGGCGATGACCGCCAGCGCGGGGGCCGAAGACGGCCAGGAATCAGGCCGCCCGGCGTAATAGCGCGGATTCTCGTATTCCCAGGTGAACCTCAGCGGGGACGTGGAGACGTCTTCCGGCGCGGCGGAAGGCCCGCCCGGGCGATAGACGATCTTCTTGTCGGTGAAGAGATCGAGGAGCGGAACGGAGACGGCCGGGTTGATGGAGACGCGCGCCTGGGGAAGCGCGATGACCTCGACCCTTTCCGCGTCCATCGCGCTCAAGTACCTGCCGGCGTCCCGCAGGTTGGCGGCGCTCATGTTTTGCAGGAACGGGAGATAACCGAAGAGGGCGATGACGATCGAAGAGACCGCGATCGACGCGACGGCGAACCTTTTGACCGCTGCCTCCTTGATTTGGCTGAGCCCGTAAGCGGCCATGAGCGCGAGCATCGGGAGGACGGGGATGATGTATCTCGCCCGCCTGATCCCCAGGACGATCACCAGGAGAACGGGCCAGGCCACGATGGCGAACTTCAGGTCCTTTTTGATGAACGCCGCGGCAACGGCGGCCAGCGCGGACAGCGTAATGAAGGGGTGAATCTGGAAGAAGAACGTGGACGCGAAGCTTTCCGTCCATCGGCCCAAGCCAGGCGCTTGAAAGGTCTTGAGGAGCCCGATCTGCTGAGAGACGACGTCGAACTTGAGCGCCGCGAGGCTGACGACGATGAGGAGCGAGACGGCCAGGATGGACAGCCCCCGCCGGAGGACGGTCTTCGGCCCGTTCGGCCCCTCCGAAAGGCGCGCCAGGACGATGACGGGGAGGACGGTGAGCATCAGCCAGGCCGAGTACTTGGACAAGACGGCCAGAGCCACGGCTGTGCCCGACAGGACCAGGGGGCCCGTTCCGCCGCGGTCGATGGCCTTGACGACCGAGAAGACGGCGAGCGTCAGGAAAAACATGGTCGGGACGTCCGCGAGCATCAGCGGAACTTGCGTGAGAAGGTAGGGCATGCCGAGGAGGAGCGCCCCGGCGAGAAGGCCGGCGGTCCGGTCCCAAAACTCTCTTCCGATGAGAAACGTGAGGAAGACCGTGCCTGAGAAAAGGAGGGTCGTGAATGCCTGGATGTAGATCCTCGTCTCGCCGAAAAGGCTGAAGATGAGGCCGTAGAGAAGGGGGACCAGGGGAAGATCGGTCCAGGCCTTGATCTCCGAGCCCCATTCCGCGAGGAAATAGCCGATGCCGTAGACCTCCAGATGCTTGGCCTGGGTGAAGTAGCGCGCGGCGTCGGCGATCGCCTCGGGCTCGCTCCAGAAAAGCGTTCCCACAGCGAACGAGCACAGGAAAAGGAGCGCGGGAAGGGAATGGCCGGGAATGGAGACCCTCGTCAGAACATAGGCGGCGGCCGATCCGAGCGCCAGGAGGAAGAGGAGTCTGAAGACGTCGCCGCCGGCGAACACCCATTGCCAACTAGTCAGTCTGTTGTCGTCCAGCGCGCGAAGAACGAAAAGAGTCAGAAACACGGCGAGCGAAAGAAGGGAAATGAGAACGAGGAGATGGTAGTTGTCGTCGGTCTTCGGCCTAACCACGCTCACGCCTCGTCCTTATGCCGCCAGGCGGC
>CAKKSE010000067.1:2333-4346 GCA_919903025.1 Nitrospiria bacterium
ACCTTGTCGTGCGAGAAGATCTCGTCCACCAGGTCTTCGTAGGAGACGCTCTTCTTGGAAAGGTCGACGACCTTCACCTGGTGGCTCTTGGACTGAACGCTGATGATCCGGTCCGCCGGTTTTCCTGCCCCGCCAACCAGGATATGGAGAATTTTCATTGGTCATCCCCCGCGATCGGCCTGTCCGGATTCGTCCCTCACAAAATGACGATGCGATCCGCTTCCTTGTTCATCACGGCGTTGTTGAACTGACTGCCGCACTTGATCGTCTCCGGAAGCCCCTCGATATTGACGTGGTGCTCCATGGCGCTGTGATCGCACACGCTCATCGAGACGCCCGGAAGCTTGCTCAGTCCGGTATACGACGGGTCCTCAACGAGGCGCGTCCCTTCGTCCATCGCGAAGAGAATCACCTCGTGCCCCTTGGAGAGGGCGGCGTTTGTCAATCCCACGACGTCCTGGAGATGCTTGCCGGTGTTGACGAGGATCCCGAGCTTCATGAAGTCGCTCCTTCTTTGCGCATGTCTCGCACGCAGGGCCCGGCGCGGACGGCCGCGGAACGGGTCTACGGCCTCGGCCTGGGGGGAGCAGGCGCGCCTGTGGGACTGACAGACCTGATACGTAGAGCTCTGGCCTGTCGCTCAAGGCAGAACAGGCGGATCCGGTTCTTGATCGGGGGGGGACCTTCTTCAGGGATCTGAATCTTGCCGCCGCCGCCCGGGGTCGGCGCACCAGGGTTGTGCGCTTCAACCGGCAAACGTAGTTTAGCCGTGAAATTTACAAGGGATGGCCAAAGAAGAAAATGATGCAAATGCATCATTTTGCCGTGCCGATCCCTAGTAAGGCAGAACGTGGTCGTACTCCGGGAGTTTTTCCGCGATCTCGTCCGTCGACAGGTACTCCATGTCGGGGTTTTCCTTCGAGTTTGTGTAGACGTTCATTCCCATGTCCTTCATCGTCTCGAAGTTCAGGAGGTTCTTCTCCGTCTCCTCCATCTTCCTGTCCATGACGTAGACGTCGACGGTGTCGTCCAGCAGGATCAGACCGACCGACATCCTGAGAGCTTCTCCCTGCCTGTCCGTGACGAGGACCGCGATCTTCTTTCCCATCTTTCCTCCTTAGAGAAGGTTGTGCCGGTAGGCGTATGCCACCGCTTCCATCTGGCTGTGAACGCCGAGCTTGGGGAGGAGGTGCTGGATGTGGTTCCGGACCGTGACGGGGCTGATGCAGAGGCGCTGGGACAGCGCCGGAACGGAGAGACCTTCCGCCAGCAGGTGAAGGATTTCGTGCTCCCGGGCGGTCAGGCAGGACGTGACCGCCGACGGGAGCGTCCGGCCGTTGGTCTTTCTGCGAGAGGGGCTCCGCCGCGAGGCGAAGGACCGTCCCAGGGATTCGAGCGAGTCCGCGGCTTCTCCGCGGTGCAGAAGGTGGACGACCGTCCAGAGGTCTTTCCGCCGGGACGGAACGAGGATGATGCTGACCGAGAGACTCAGGTTCTTTCCCCAGGCGTCGCGAACCCGCAGGGAGAACGTCTCTGGGGCGCTTCCTCCCCGGGCAAGATGAGCGACGCCGCAGTCCGTCTTGCATAGGGGCTGGCCCGTGGGCGTGCAAGCCTTGAAGACGTCTGCGCACGGGCGCTCGAGCGCGTCCTTGGAGGGGATTCCCATCAATTGCTCGCAAGCCGGATTCCAGAACACGATCCGGCTTGTGGAGTCGACGGCGAACACGCCGTCGACGGCGCGGAAGAAAAGGTCCGCGAGTGTCGGCATCGATCGTCCTTCCTGTCCCTGGTTGCCGGTGCGCTCGTTCCAGTCGCGCCGCTGAGCCGCAATTACGCAGGAAAACGATATCTCAAACCGCCGGGAAAGTCCATTGCGACCTTCTCGCGGCGGTCTTTTTCTTGACACTCCATGCGCGTCCGCCTACGATCGAAGAGAAGTTCGCAGAGCAGGGCAAGCTCGCGTGACGGGACGGAGAATCGACGTGAAGGACGCTAAGGAAAAGAGGCCCAAGG
>CAKKSE010000068.1:0-3566 GCA_919903025.1 Nitrospiria bacterium
GTGAGGGCGACGATCCCGGCCTCCTTGATCCGGTCGCCCAGAGCGAAGACGCGCCGGACGTACTCCCGGTTCTCGGCGATATCCACGTAGTGGACCCGTTCGGAGATGCAGGCATCGAGGATTGTTGTATCGAGGCGGCTGAAGGGGCCGATACAGCAGACCGCGGCACGTGCACCGCGGATGGACTCCCGCACGAATTCGCGATAGGATGCGTCACCCGGACGGAGAGCGATCCGCCCAAGGTCGAGCCCGGCAAGCGTCTTCTCCGCCCGTCCCCGGTCCCGGGCGACAACCGTAACCGGCGCGTCGCAGAGCCGCAGGATCTCCCGCACCACCCGCTTCCCGAAGACCCCGCTCCCGCCGAAGACAACGACCCGCCCGGTCATGTCCCCTCCGCCACCGTAAGGCACAGTCATATAGTCCGGCCCTATCCGCTTCCTCCCAGCGCCTGCTCGACGGCCAGCAGGAGCTCGTCCATCTTGTACGGCTTCGCGACGACGCCGCAGAAACCGTGCGCCTTGAAGTCGGCCATCGCCGCGTCCTCGGAGTAGCCGCTCGAGACGATAATCCGGGCGTCCGGGTCGATCTCCCGAAGCCTGAGCGCGACCTCGCGCCCCCCCATCCCGCCCGGAATCGTCAGATCGGTGATGACCAGGTCGAACGGCCGGCCGGACGCGCGCGCCGACCGATAGAACTCGACGGCTTCGGCTCCTTCGCTCGCTGAAGACACGGCGTACCCGCCCTGCTCCAGAACGCGGACCGCCAGGTTCCGGATCAGGTCCTCGTCGTCCACGACGAGGACCCGGCCCGATCCGGTCGGGGCCGGGCGGCGCTCTCCGGCTTCCTTGCGCGCTGGCGCCTCCTCCGAGGCGGGGAGGTAAATCGTGAACGTCGTCCCGCGCCCGAGCACGGACTCCACGCCGATCTGCCCCCCGTGGTTTCTGACGATGGAATACGTTGCCGCAAGCCCCAGGCCCGTGCCCTTCCGCTTGGTCGTGAAATAAGGCTCGAAGATTCTTTGCAGGTTTTCAGGCGCGATCCCCGCGCCGCTGTCCTGAACGGAGATCCGCACGTACTTCCCGGGCGGAAGGGAGACGCCCGGCTCCCGCTCCTCCCCGTCCAGCCGGACGTTCTCACAGCGAATTCGAACGGTCCCGCTCTGGGACATCGCCTGCGAGGCGTTCAGGACGAGGTTCTGGATCACGCGGCTCATCTGCCCCTCGTCCACCTCCACCGCCCAGAGGTCCGGCGGGATCTCGAAGTCGGCGTCCGTGCCGGCGCCGCTCAGGGCGAAAGAGACGGACTCCCGGACCAGGTCCCCGATCGAGGCGGCTTTCTTCACGGGCGCCCCGCCCCGGGAGAAGGTGAGGAGCTGGTGCGTGATGTCGCGGGCCCGCACGCACGCCTTCTCGGCCTCTTCGAGCTGTTCGTGGATCTCGCCCCCCGGCTCGACCATCGCCTTGCTGAGCGAGACGTTCCCCGTGATCGCCGTCAGGAGGTTGTTGAAGTCGTGGGCGATGCCGCCGGCGAGGACGCCGACGTACTCGAGCTTGCTCGCGCGCAGGCGCTCCTCCTCGATCCTCTTCCGCTCCGATACGTCCCGGATGATGGCGAGGGAGGCCGGGCGTCCTTCCCAAGCCGTTCGGGACGCCGAGATCTCGATGGGAACGCGCTCGCCGTTCTTCCGAATTCCCGTGACCTCGTACTGCCGCGGCGCCGGCTTTCCTTCGAGTCGATTCTTGAGGTTCTGCATGATCCGGGCGAAATCCTCGGGCGGAACCAGCTCGCTGATAGGGCGCCCCACGAACTCCTCGACCGCCCCGCCCATGATCTCGCCCAATCGCCTGTTGGCATACGCCAGGCGGCCTTCAGCGGTCGCAATCACGATCCCGTCGAGGGCGTTCTCGGCCAGCGCCCTGAAGTTCTCCTCGCTCTCCCGGAGCGCCGCCTCGGCCTGCCGGCGCTCGATGACCCCTGCCAGCGTGCGGGCAACTGTCCCGAGGAGATCCTCCTCCTCGGCCGTCCGGCCGTGCCCCTCTTCCACGTAGAGGTTCAGAACGCCGAGCGTCCGGCTCCCGGCGAGGATCGGGACGCAGAGGTGCCCGTGCGGATCCATTCCGTCGAACGTCACTTCGTGGCCGCTGTCCACTCGGGAGGCGAAGACGATCCGACGCTCCTCGGCCGCCTTGCCGCAGAGGCACCGGCCGAACGGGACCCGCGCGCACGTCGAGAGGAGGGGCTCGCCCAGGCCCCGGTGAGCGGCCATGGAGAGGACGCCCGACCCGTCCTCCGCCAGGAAGATGCACCCCCTGGACTGGACGTTCAGGCTCGGAACGGAAAAGACGATCTCCAGCGCCTCCTCGAGCTGCTCCTTCAGCGGGACAGGCCGCTGCGCGACCTCGAGGACGGACCGAACGACCCGCTGGGCGTGGTAGTCCCGCTCGATCTTCTCCTGCGCCTGGATGCGCTCCAGTTCCGCCGCCGCGCGCGCGGCGAAGACATGGAAGACCGTTTCCGCAAACTCGACGTCCTCCGGCGGTTGGCTGTCGAGGACAGCCATGAGGCCGAGCGTCCGGCCGGCGGAGTCCCGCAGGGGGGCGCCCATGTAGCACTCGGCGCCCATCTCCACGAGCATCCGGTCCGCGGGGAAAGACCCCTGGACCCCTCGGGGATAGGCGCATATGCCTTGGCGGACAACGTTTTCGCAGGGAGTCCCATCGAGGGCGTACTCGACGTTCTCCCGGTTCTCGCCCCGGAAGGAGACAGCCAGCGTCCGAACGCTCTCGGGTTCCTTCCCCGTGAGCCGGCCGACCATGGCGTAGTCCATGCCCAGCGTCTTCGTCAAGTGCTCGGTGAGAAACCGGAAGAAACGCTCGCCGGTCTCCGCCGAGATTTCCGCGCTGGCGGCCCGGAGAGCCTGGAACATCTGGGCCCGCCCCTCCTCCGCGGTCTGGATCGTCCGGAAATAGGCCGGTATTCGGAGAACGCCCGCCAGCATCAGGACCGAGACGCCAAGGGCGACCCATTCGGCCGTATCGAAGCGGACGGCGCCCGCGCTCAGCATCGAGGCGAACGTGACCGTCCGGCGGACGGCGATCATGAGCATGGCCAGGGAGATGAGGATCCAGGCGCCCTTGCGCCCCGTGATCCGGATAAGGCGCAGGGCCAGGAGGGCCGCCGCGAGCTGCAGCCCGATGGAAAGGAAGAAAAGAAGAGCCGGTCCCGTCAGCATCGTCGTCGATCCGCGATTCCGGTGAAACGATCAGGAGGGGGGTGTTCGATCTTATATCACAAGAAACCCCGCCCCTCAAGACCAGCCCGCCGACTAACCCTTGACAGGCTTTACATTCTGGAATAATGTAAAGTTTCGAAGGAGGAGCCCAATGCCCGTTCTCAGGCTCAGCTCAAAGAACCAGATCGTGATCCCAAAGGAAGCCCGGGAGGCCATGCGGCTGAAGGGACGCGATGAGCTTCTCGTTGTCGTCAAGGAAGGGCTCACCGTCATCATGCCGAAACCGAGGAGCTACCGCAAAGCTCTCTCGGGTCTCGGTAAGGGGCTCTACCCC
>CAKKSE010000068.1:3666-27510 GCA_919903025.1 Nitrospiria bacterium
GAGACTCCCGATTCCGTTCAGGCGGCTTCGGCAATCTGCGCCGGGGCAACCGGGTTCATATGCAATGACGCTGACTTCAGAAGAGTTGAAGAAATCGAATGCCTCGTCCTGGAGGAATGTTTCGGGGCATGATCCCCGGCCCCTTCCTCCCCGGAACGGCAGCACAGCCATCATCATCACGCCAGCTTGAGGTCCACGCGGCGCTCCTCGACGTCGACGCGGGAGACGGCGACGCGGACGGGATCGCCCAGGCGGAAGACGCGGCCCCGCCGGGCGCCGACGAGGGCGTGGGCCGCCTCGTCGTAGCGGTAGTAGTCGTCCTCGATCGACGAGACGTGGACGAGCCCCTCCACGAAGATCCCGTCTAGCTGGACAAAAACGCCGAAGGCCGTGACCCCCGTGATGACGCCCCCGAACTCCTGCCCCACCTTGTCGCGCATGAAGGCGGCCTTCTTCGCATCCACGACGTCCCGCTCCGCCTCCATGGCGATCCTTTCCCGCCGGGACGAATGATCCGCGATGCCCGGCAGACGGTCCGCGAGGGGGGCAAGCTGGGCGACGGCTCTGTTTCCCAGGGCGAGCGTGTCGGCCAGGATCCGGTGGACGACGAGATCGGGGTATCGCCGGATGGGAGACGTGAAGTGCGTATACGTCGTGGACGCCAGGCCGAAGTGGTCGAGATGCTCCTCGGCATACCGGGCCTGTTTGAGCGAGCGGAGGACGGTCTGGTGGATGAGCCGCTCTTCCGGTTTTCCCTCGGACGCCGACAGGAGCTTCTGAAGGGCCTTGGGCTTGAGCGTCCCTATGACCGGCAATTTGTATCCGAACGGCCGGACCAGCTCGGCGAGGGCTTCGATCTTCTCGGGGGCGGGCGGCTCGTGGATCCGGTAGAGCATCGGGATTCCCCGCTCCGTGAGGTGCCGGGCGACCGTCTCGTTCGCAGACAGCATGAACTCCTCGACGATCCTGTGGGCCACGGACCGCTCGGCCGCGACGATGGCCGTCGTCTCGCCGCGGAGATCGAGGAGGATCTCCGGCTCGGGGAGGTCGAAGTCGAGCGATCCCCGGGCGACCCGGAGGGCCAGGAGAGACCGGGCCAGGAGCTCCATCTCCTTGAACGCGGGAACGAAGTCGGCGTACTTCCGTGTCAGGTCCGGGTCGCCGTCGACGAGGATCTGCCGGACGGCCTTGTACGTCATCCGGTGGTCGCTCCGGATGACGCTCTTGTAGACCGACGCGCCCCTGCGCCGCCCCTTCCCGTCGAAAAGCATCTCCGCCGTGAACGCGAGCCGGTCCACCCGGGGATTGAGCGAGCAGATCCCGTTGGAGAGGTCCTCGGGGAGCATGGGAACCACGCGGTCGGGGAAGTAGACGGACGTCGCCCGTTCGAACGCTTCGCGGTCGAGAGGGCATCCCCAGGGGACGTAGTGGCCGACGTCGGCCACGTGGACCCAGAGACGCCACCCGTCCCCTTCGCGCCGGATCGAGACGGCGTCGTCGAAGTCGCGGGCGTTCTCGCCGTCTATCGTCACGGTAGGAAGGCCGCGAAGATCCTTGCGCCCGGCGATGTCGGAGGGGCGCACTTCCTTGGGAACGCCCTGCGCCTGGCGGAGGACCGGCTCGGGAAACTCCGAGGGGAGATCGTACTCGGCGATGATCGCGTCCGTGTCGAGCGCGGGATCGCCCGCCTTCCCCAGGACGCGGGCGATCTTTCCCTCGGGGTTCCGCTGGGCCTGCGGATAGGCCGAAATCTCGGCCACGACGAGATCGCCCGTCCGGGCGCGGCCCATCTCCCCCTTCTCGACGAAGAGGTCCTGCGTAAGCCGCCTGTTCCGCGGCACGACGAACCCGTGCTGTCCGGCTTGCTCGAACCGGCCGACGATCCGGGTGCGCGCCCTCTCGAGGACGCGGACAATCCTTCCTTCCGGCCCCCTATCGCCCTTGGCCGACTCGACCCGGACGACGACCTTGTCGCCGTGCATGGCTCCGCCCATCGCCCGGGCGTTGACGTACACGTCCGGCTTCTTCTCCTCCTCCAGGACGACGAATCCGTACCCGTCCCGGTGGGCCATGAGGCGGCCGGTCGCGAGCGACATCTTCGCCGCGAGGCCGAAGCGCCCCTCCCGAGTCTTGACGATCCGCCCCTCCCGCTGGAGCTCTTCGAGAAGACGGCGAAGCGTGCGCTCGGCCGTCGCGGCAACGCGGAGGGAACTCTTGACCTCGTCGAACCTGAGGGGACGGTCCTCCCGGCGGGAGAGGAGCTCGAGGATTTGGTCCTTCCCCGGGACGGATTGGGGCTGGGATGAGCCTCCCTTGCGTGACTTCCGGCGCCGGTCAGCCATGACGGACGAGGGACCCTTCGGATTGGGCCACGAGGCGGCCGCCTGGAGCGTGGATTGTCGCAGAGGCCCGCACCAGGCGTCCCCGCCGCTCAACGACGCGGCCGCGGATGACGAGGGGCTCTCCCACGCGGCCCGGCGAGCGGAACCGGACGGAGAGGGAGGCCGTCGCGAAGGCCCGGCCGGAGGCGTTCGCCGCCTTGACCATCGCCTCGTCGAGCAGGGCGGCAATGATCCCGCCGTGGACAACCCCATCATACCCTTGCGTCTCTCGCCCGGGCTCGTAGTCAGCCTCGACCGCGGACGCCTTGGGCTCGACGCGAAAGGAGACATGAAGCGAGCGCGGGTTCGCCGGCCCGCAGACGAAGCACGACTCGTCGGCGGGAGCACGGAGCGGGGACGACTGCTTGACAGGCGTGGGCATCGCCCGTACTATACGGCTCGGCCTTTATTCCTTCAACGCTTTTCCCGATTCCCATGCCGAAACATCACAACCCATCCTCACCCGCCGTGGCAATCGTCGGCTTGGGCGCCGTCACGCCCGTCGGCAGATCCGCGTCCGAGACTTGGTCGGCGCTCGCGTCCGGCCGGTCGGGCATCGGCCCGATCACGCGCTTCGACCCGTCTCCCTTCCCCGTGCGGATCGCGGGAGAGGTGAAGAACTTCGATCCGCGCGTGTGTCTCTCCGCCAAGGAAGCCGGCCGGCTGGACCGCTTCGTCCACTACGCCGCGGCGGCGGCGGATGAAGCCCTCCGGGAAAGCCTGATCAGGCTCACTCCCCGCCTCGCCCGCCGCACGGCCGTCGTCATCGGATCGAGCCGCGGCGGGATCGGGACCTGGGAGGAGAACGTCTCCGGCCTTCTCTCGCGCGGATTCAAGGGCGTCTCGCCCTTCGCCGCCCCCATGTCGCTCGTCAACATGGCCGCGGGGTTCATCGCCCTGAAGCACGGGATCACCGGGCCGACGCTCGCCGTCTCGACGGCGTGCGCCTCGGGCGCCCACTCCGTCGGCGAGGCGGCTCGGATGATCCGTGACGGAATCGTGGACGTCGCGATCGCGGGCGGCGCCGAGGCGCCGATCGTTCCTTCGATGCTGGCCGCCTTCGCCGCCGCGCGGGCCCTTTCGCGCCGCAACGACGACCCGGAAAGCGCCTCCCGCCCCTTCGACCGGACGCGCGACGGGTTTGTTCTCTCCGAGGGAGCGGGGATCGTCGTTCTGGAATCGGCTGATCACGCCCGGCGCCGGGGAGCGAAGCCCCTGGCCTTCGTCGCCGGGTACGGCGCTACAAACGACGCCTACCACTACACGCGCCCCGCGCCGGGAGGGACGGGCGCGGCGGCGGCGATCCGCTCAGCCCTGGCCGACGCGGGCGCAAGCCCCCGCGAGGTCGACTGTGTCATTGCCCACGGGACCTCGTCGCGGGAGAATGACCGCATGGAGACGGCCGCGATCAAGTCGGTCCTGGGGCGGCGCGCCCGCAAGGTCCCGGTCGTGTCGCTCAAGTCGATAACGGGCCACCTTCTCGGCGCCTCTTCAGCCGTGGAGGCGGTCGCCGCCGCGATGATCATCCGTCAAGGGCTCATCCCCCCGACGATCAATCTTCGAAACCCCGATCCCGAATGCGACCTGGACTACACCAGCGAAGGCCCTCGCCGGGCCGGTGTCCGGACCATCCTGACGAACGCCTTCGGCTTCGGCGGCGTGAACGCCTGTTTGGTCATCCGAGAGCAACCCGAATGAACAACTGCCGCAACGGCCCAACTCAACAAACAGAACCCCTCCCCCTTGAAGGGGGAGGGTCAGGGTGGGGGTGCATCGACTTGGCCATGGAAAAATCTCATCCACCCTCCCCCTCACCCCCTCCCCTCAAGGGAGGGGGGAAACTTTTTCACGTTCAAGACTCCGCCGACAGCCGACCGTGGAGGTCTCAATGCTCGTCGTAGGCCTCACAGGGGGGATCGCCACGGGGAAGAGCCTCGTGGCGGAGAAGCTCCGGTCCCTCGGCGCTGCCGTCGTCGACGCCGACGAAGCCGCGCGCGAGGTCGTCGCCCCCGGCCGGCCGGCCTTGGAGGAAATCTGCGCGCGTTTCGGCGGCGGAATCATCAAGCCCGACGGGACGCTCGACCGGCCTGCCCTGGCCCGGCTCGTCTTCCACGACGGCTCGGCCCGGCGCGACCTCGAGAAGATCGTCCACCCCCGCGTCTTCGAGCGTATGGCCGAGGCCGTCTCTCGCGCCCGCCAGACGAACCCGGAGGGAGTCGTCGTCCTGGTGGTCCCCCTCCTCTTCGAGACGGGGTACGACCACAGCGTGGACCGGACGGCCGTCGTCGTCTGCCGGCCCGACCAGCAGGTGGAACGGGTCATGAAGCGGGACGGTCTCTCCAGCGAGGAGGCCATGGCCCGCCTCTCCGCTCAATGGCCGATCGAGGAGAAGCGGCGGAAGGCGGATGACGTGATCGAGAACTCCGCTCGGCCCAAGGACGCCCTGAACCAGGCGGAAATCCTTTTCGCTCAATGGGTTCTGCTCGCCCAACGCCGGTTGACTTAGCGCCTCCGGATCAAGGATAATCAAGAGGTTTGGATTTCCGGTTGGTCCCCCATCTGGAACGGCACAAGGAGACTGGAGCAGTGTCAGTGACCCATATCCGCAAGGCCGTTTTTCCGGCCGCGGGACTCGGAACGCGGTTCCTCCCGGCGACGAAAGCCTCTCCGAAGGAGATGCTCCCGCTGGTCGACAAACCGATGATCCAGTACGTCGTCGAAGAGGCGGTCGCGTCGGGAATCGAGCAGGTCATCATCGTCACCGGCCGGGGCAAACGGGCGATCGAGGACCACTTCGACATCGCCTACGAGCTGGAAAGCAACCTCAAGGAGATGGGGAAGACCCGTCTCCTCGACGAGGTGCAGAAGATCACCAACATGGTGGACTTCTGCTACGTCCGACAGCGGGAAGCGTTGGGCCTGGGCCACGCGATCCTCTGCGCCCGGAACATCGTCGGGAACGAGCCGTTCGCCGTCCTCCTGGGGGACGACATCGTCGACAGCCGCGTCCCGGCGCTCAAGCAGTTGATCAACGTGTTCAAGAGCCACCAGGCGTCCGTCCTGGCCGTCGAGCGGGTCCCCCGTTCCCAGGTCAGCCGGTACGGCGTCATCAAGGCCGAACCGATGGACGACGGCCTTCACCGAATCCGGGACCTTGTCGAGAAGCCTAAGCCGGAGAACGCCCCGTCCGACCTGGCCGTCATCGGCCGGTACATCCTGACGCCGGAGATCTTCGAGGAGCTGGAACGGACCAAGCCGGGGAAACTGGGCGAGATCCAGCTTACGGACGCCTTGAAGAACCTCTTGGGACGGCAGGCGATTTATGGTTACGAATTCGACGGAAAGCGGTACGATGCCGGCGACAAGCTCGGCTTCCTGATGGCGACGGTCGAGTTCGCCCTCAAGAACTCCGAGCTGGGTCCGCCGTTCCGGTCGTACCTGCGAACGCTCAAACCCTGACCAACCCTGAGGAGACAAGACGTGCCGAAGAAGGATCCGGAAACGGAGCCCGAAAACGAGGAGATGATCAGCCCGTCCGACGAACAGCCCGCCGAGATCCCGGCCCGGCTGCCGCTCCTGCCGATCCGCGACGTGGTGGTTTTTCCATACATGATTCTCCCGCTCTTCGTGGGGCGGGAGATGTCGATCCGCGCCATCGACGGGGCCCTGTCCGAGAACCGGATGGTCCTCCTCGCCGCGCAGAAAGATCTCAGCGTGGAGAACCCGGAGCCGAAGGACATCTACGCGGTCGGCACCGTCGGGATGATCATGCGGATGCTGAAGCTCCCCGACGGCCGGATCAAGATCCTGGTCCAGGGACTCGCCAAGGCGCGGATCGCGGAGTTCGTCCAGACCGACCCTTACTACCAGGTCGCCATCGAGAAGATCGTCGAGTCCAAGATTCCCGAGATGACGCTCCAAGTGGAGGCCCTCATCCGGAACGTCAAGGAACAGCTCGAGAAGGTCGCCTCTCTGGGGAAGGTCATTCTTCCCGACATCATGGTCGTCGTGGAAAACATCGAGGATCCCGGCCGCCTGGCCGATCTCGTCGCTTCCAACATGGGCCTCAAGGTCGAGGGCGCCCAGGAAGTGCTCGAGATCCTGGATCCCGTGACCAGACTGCGCAAGGTGAACGAGGTCCTCTCCAAGGAGATCGAGGTCCTCGCCATGCAGCAGAAGATTCAGGCCGACGCCCGCGGCGAGATCGACAAGACCCAGCGGGAATACTTCCTCCGGGAACAGCTCAAAGCGATCCAGAAGGAACTGGGCGAGACCGACGAGCGGGCCGAGGAGATCAACGACCTCCGCCAGAAGATCGAGGCCGCCAAGATGCCGGAAAAGGTCCAGAAGGAGGCCGAGAAGCAGATCGGGCGCCTCTCCAAGATGCACCCCGACTCGGCCGAATCGGGAATCATCCGGACGTACGTCGAATGGCTGGTGGAGATGCCCTGGAGCAAATCGACCAAGGACAACCTCGACCTCAAGCAGGCCAAGAAGGTCCTCGACGAGGACCACTACGACTTGGAGAAGGTGAAGGAGCGGATCCTCGAGTACCTGGGCGTCCGCAAGCTCAAGGAGAAGATGAAGGGGCCGATCCTCTGCTTCGTGGGTCCCCCGGGCGTCGGGAAGACGTCGCTCGGCAAATCGATCGCCCGCGCGCTGGGGCGCGAGTTCGTCCGCGTCTCGTTCGGCGGCATGCGCGACGAGGCCGAGATCCGCGGCCACCGGCGAACCTACGTGGGCGCAATGCCCGGGCGGATCATCCAGGGGATCAAGACGGCCGGGACGAACAACCCCGTCTTCATGATGGACGAGGTGGACAAGATCGGCATGGACTTCCGGGGCGATCCGGCCGCCGCCCTGCTCGAGGTCCTCGACCCCGAGCAGAACTACCAGTTCTCGGACCACTACCTGGGCGTGCCGTTCGATCTCTCTAATGTCATGTTCATCACGACTGCCAACCTGCTCGACCCGGTCCCTTCGCCGCTCCGCGACAGGATGGAGGTAATCCACCTCTCCGGATACACGGAGGAGGAAAAGCTCGGCATCGCCAGGAACTACCTCATCCCCCGACAGCTCTCTGAGCACGGGGTCACGGAGAAGCATGTCGTCTTCACCGATCCCGCGGTCCTCGTCCTCATCGGCCAGTACACGCGCGAGGCCGGCGTCCGCAATCTCGAGCGCGAGATCGCCAACATCTGCCGGAAAGTTGCCCGGAAGGTAGCCGAGGGGAAGACCGAGCCGCACGAGATCACGCCCGCGAACATCCACCGCTACCTTGGAGCGCCCAAGTTCCTCCAGGAGGACGAGCGGGAGACCCACGAGGTGGGCGTCGTCACCGGCCTGGCCTGGACGGAGACGGGCGGCGACACGCTCACGGTCGAGGTCACGACGATGCGGGGCAAGGGCGGCCTGACGCTCACGGGCCACCTGGGGGACGTCATGAAGGAGTCGGCCCAAGCCGCTCTGTCATACGTCCGGTCCCGGGCCGCCCGCCTGGGCATCAAGGAAGAGATCTTCGAGAAGACCGACCTCCACATCCACGTCCCCGCCGGTGCCATCCCGAAGGACGGCCCCTCGGCCGGAATCACCATGGCGACCGGCATCGCCTCCGTCTTCACCGGACGCCCCGTCTCGCGGAACATCGCGATGACGGGCGAGGTCACGCTTCGCGGAAGGGTCCTCCCCATCGGCGGCCTCAAGGAGAAGTCCCTCGCCGCCCGGCGGGCCGGGTTCAAGACGATCCTGATCCCTCGCCGAAACGAGAAGGACCTGGAGGACATCCCCAAGAACGTGAAGAAGGACCTGCATTTCGTCCTCGTGGACAGCATGGACCAGGTCCTGAAAAAGGCCCTCCTGTCGCCCCAGCAAGGCCGGACGGCGGCCGCCGGGAAGACGGCCTCCCATGCCAAACCCGCCAGGGAGTCCGACGGGCGGCCCACGAAGCGGCCGCAAGCCGAGAAGCGTCCCCCGGCCTCCCGCCGGCGGACGGAAAGAACGGCCGTCGTTCCCGGGTAGGATCTCCCCTGGTTACTCTCCGCTCCCTGGGTGAATTCGGGCTCATCGCGAAGATCCGCGCGCGCGTCGCGGATCGAGGGGGCCGCGTCGTCGTCGGACTCGGCGATGATGCCGCGGTCCTCCGCCCCAGGCCGGGACTCGATCTTCTCGCGACAACCGACCTCCTCGCCGAAGGCGTTCACTTCGACCTCTCGTGGACGTCCTTCTACGACCTTGGCGTCAAGGCCGTCGCCTCGAACATCTCTGACATCTCAGCCATGGGTGGGACGCCGACGGCCCTGCTGATCGCGCTGTCTCTTCCGCCCGCAACCCCCGCCGGGCAAGTGGATCTGTTCACCCGGGGGGTTCTCGACGCCGCAAGACCGTTCAGGACCCGGCTCGCCGGGGGAGACACGACGGCTTCGCCGAATGGAAGCGGCGTCACCATCTGCGTCACGGCCCTGGGGGAGATCGAACGGGGCCGGGCGCTCACGCGGAGCGGAGCCGAGCCTGGAGACCTGATATTCGTATCCGGGACGCTGGGCGACTCAGCAGGCGGACTCGATCTCCTCTCGCGCGGGACCCGCTGTGCGCCGGGACGTTATCGAACCGAACCCGTGAAAGAAAAACCGGAGCGGTCGCTCGTCCGCAGGCATCTGCACCCCGTCCCCCGCGTCGCCCTCGGACGAGCGCTTGCGCAAGGACGGCTCGCCACGGCGGCGATCGACATTTCGGACGGCCTCATGGCGGACCTCGGCCACGTCGCAGAGGAGAGCGGCGTCTCCGCGGTCGTCGAGATTCCCCGGCTCCCCGTCTCCCATGCGTTGCGGGCGATTCCCCGCCTTGCCGCCAGGGCCCCGCTTCTCGCCGCGACCGGGGGAGAAGACTACGAGCTGTTGTTCACGGCCCGTCCCGAACACTCCGGAAAGATCGAGCGGCTCGCGCGGAAGTGCCGCGTCCCCGTCGTGCCGATCGGAGAAGTCGGCCCGCGCCGGTCCGGAACGCCCCGTGTCCGGGCTGTCGACGCCCGAGGCCGGACGATTCGCTTCGAGAACCTCGGGTACGAGCATTTCCGGACGGATGTCCGGGGAGGCCGGTGATATGGGCTTCCGCATCCGCGAGAGACTCCGCCAGATCGCAAGTTTCCACGACACGCCTCACCGGATCGCCTTGGCCGTGGCTTTGGGGATCTTCACGGCGCTGACCCCGACGATCGGGCTTCACACAATCACGGCCTTGAGTCTCGCGTGGCTCTTCCGCGTGAGCAAAGTCATCACGCTCATGGCGACGTTCGTCAACAACCCATGGACGATCGCCCCGATCTATACAGGATGCCTTCTCGTGGGCCTCGCCCTCACGGGCCGGCCGTTCGCGCTTCCGCGCGTGGAATGGAACGGCCTCTCGGCCTGGGCCGCGCTGGACATTCTCTCCGCCTACCTCGTCCCGTTCGTCGTCGGGACGCTCCTCGTGGGCCTTCTGGGCGCGGTCGCGGCGTATTTCTTCACGCGGTGGGCCGTCGCCCGGCACCAGGCGGGCTGATTCATGACTCCCCGCGCGAAGAACCGTCCGCCGGCTGAAGCGGGCCGGGCGCCCGTTGTCTCCCTCGTCTCTCTCGGCTGTCCCAAGAACCAGGTGGACAGCGAGCGAATGCTCGCGCGCTTGTCCGGGGAAGGGTTTCATGTCGCGGGCGATCCCGCCTCGGCCGACCTGATCGTCGTCAACACGTGCGGCTTCATCGAAGCCGCGAAGCGGGAATCGATCGAGACGATCCTGGAGATGTCGAGCCTCAAGGGCGGCCGATGCCGGGGACTCGTCGTGACCGGCTGTCTCGGGGAGCGGTACAAGGACGAGTTGAAGGCGGAGATCCCGGAAGCGGACATCGTCCTGGGTCTTGGCGGACCCGAAAGCGTCGTTGACGCATGCCGCGACCTCTGGCTCAAGTCCGGCCGCCAAGATTCGAAGCAATCTGGGCGCTTGTTGAAAAACCCCTCGCCCCTCCGCGGGGGAGAGGGCGGGGTGAGGGGGCGAATCCGGATCGGGCCGCCCCATCTGGCTTACGTCAAGATCGCCGAAGGGTGCGACCGGGCCTGCGCCTTTTGCGCCATCCCCGCCATCCGGGGGCATTTTCACAGCCGCCCGCCCGAGGAGATCGAAGCCGAGGTCAAGGCGCTGGTCCGGGAAGGCGTCCGCGAAGTCTCCCTCGTTTCGCAGGACACGGTTTTCTACGGGAGGGACCGAGGCCGGAAGGGGGCCCTCGCGGATCTCGTCCGGAGACTGGCCGGCGTTCGGGGCCTCACGTGGCTCCGGGTCCACTATCTCTATCCAACGGGGATCGACGACGAGCTTCTCCGCGTGATGGCCGGCGAGGAGAAGGTCTGCCGGTACGTGGACATGCCGATCCAGCACGCCGACGACGCCGTCCTCAAGCGGATGGGAAGGGCTGGCAAGAGGGCCGACCTGGAGAAGGTCCTGAATCGGATACGGAAGATCGTTCCGGAGGCGGCGGTCCGGACGACGGTCCTCGTGGGTCATCCAGGGGAAGACGGGAGGGCATTCCAGAACCTTCTGGAGTTCATTCAGGCGGCCCGGTTCGACCACCTCGGGGTGTTTACGTATTCGAGCGAAGAAGGGACCGCGTCCTTCAGTGCCGGCCCTGTCGTCCCGCCCGAGGAGGCCGAGGCCCGCCGGGCTGAGATCATGCACGTTCAGGAAGGGATCTCGGCCTCCCGTCTCCGGGAGATGGTCGGCCGGACCGTGCCCGTCATGTTGGACGGCCCCTCCGAGGAGCACCAAAGCCTTCTCTCCGGACGGACGGAACACCAAGCGTACGACGTCGACGGCGTGGTCTATCTCTCGGACACGCCTCCAGGAACGCGTTCACCCGCTCCCGGCTCCGTCGTCCCCGTCCTCGTCACCGAATCCCACACGCACGATCTGGTGGGACGACCTTCCCGGGCGTAGGGCCGAGTTCTGAGACTGCGACCCCTACTTCAGTTCCTCGATATCTTCCAGCCGCACGCCTCTTCCCGCCTTTAGGCTCCTGCGGGCCACCTCAACGCGCCTCAGGAATCGAGGATCGTTCTCCCCGATCTCCCCCCTCTTCGCCCGTTCCCAGGCCTCGACGAACTCGCGGTTCAGTTCCGCCTCGCTCTTGACTCCGATCTTGATCCGCCCTCGGGTCACGATCTCCTCCTCTGTCATGCGCGAAAGCTGCCCCCCCTACGTGATGGTGTCAATAACTATTGCCTCTAGACCACCCTCCGACACCGACTGTTCATGGGGAAAAGGTACCCCATCGCCGTTTGCGGGCGCTGGGAGAAACCGCTATACTCGCCGTCGCGACGGAGTAGGTCCGTCCTTGTTCGGCAACCGAGGGAAGAATGACGAAGCCGATTTCCGAAAAGGTCTTTCCGGAGATTTCGCGCGACATCGAGGCGTTCGGGAAGGGGATCCTCCCGGCGCAGAAGATTCGGGCGCTCGTGGAGAGCGGCGCCATCGCGGCCGCAGTCCCGATTCCGGACGAGGAGATCCAGCCGGCGAGTCTCGACCTGCGCCTTGGACCCGTTGCGTACCGCGTCCAGGCGTCATTCCTCCCGGGCCTGGCACGGGCGGTCGAGGAGAAGATCCGCGAATGGAAGTTCTCGGAGATGGATATCACGCGCCCTACCGTCCTCGAGCGCGGATGCATCTACGTCGTCCCCCTTCTCGAAGAACTGCGGCTCCCGGAGGGCCTCTCGGCCCGAGCCAATCCCAAAAGCACGACGGGACGGCTCGACATCTTCGTCCGTCTCATCGCCGACAAGTGCGCGGAGTTCGACCGCGTCCCGGACGGATACCACGGCAGGCTCTACGCGGAGATCGCCCCCCGGACGTTCACGATCCTCGTCCAGGAGGGAATGCGGCTCAACCAGCTCCGCTTTGTCTCCGGCAATGCGGGGATCCCGGACGAGCAACTGAGAGAGATGGACAAGACCCGGAACCTCGTATGGAAGGAGAACGCGCCGGTCCCGGCGATGATCGACGAAGGGCTCCTCGTCTCCGTCGATTTGGAGGGGATGCACGGCTCTGAGCTGGTCGGCTACCGGGCGCGGCGGAACGCCCCTGTGATCGACCTTCGCAAGACCGACCACTACGATCCAGCCGACTACTGGGACCCGATCTACCCGCCCCGGAACCGCTCGATCGTCCTGAACCCCGACGACTTCTACATCCTGGCATCGAAGGAGAAGGTCTCCATCCCGCCCGACCGCGCCGCCGAGATGATCGCCTACGACCCCTCGATCGGCGAGTTCCGGATCCACTACGCGGGGTTCTTCGATCCGGGTTTCGGCTTCAGCGAGGACGGACTCAAAGGGACCCCGGCCGTCCTGGAGGTCCGCTCCCACGACGTCCCGTTCATCATCGAGGACGGCCAGATCGTGGGCCGGCTCGTCTACGAGCGCATGCTCGCCCCTCCCGACAAGATCTACGGCCCGAAGATCGGATCGTCATATCAGGCCCAGGGGTTGACGCTCAGCAAGCAGTTCAAGCGTCCCTGATCGGCCTCTCATGGGCGATCCATCCCGGAAAGGGCGTTCCCATCTCCCGGACACCGACGGCCCCCCGGCCCATGAAGGCCGGCTCCTCTGGGCCGCCATCGGGATCCTCGCGGTCACGTTCGGTCTCAAAGCCATCGGGTTCGCGCTCGCGTTCTCCCAAGCCGTCCTCGGGACGGTCGTTCCTCCCCAAGTGGTCAAGGCCCTGACGATCGGTCCGCTCGCCGGGCTCCTCTTTGCGGGGGTCTCGCTTTTTCAGATCAAGTGGAATCCCGTTCCGTGGTGGACGCCGACGTTCAGGGGCACGATCGTTGTTCTCGATATCGCGGTCGTCCTTCTCGGCATTTTTCTGCTCCTGTACGGCCTCCCCGTCGCCTCGGCCTGGCCCGAGTCAAGTCCGACCCTCTCCTACCTCGCCCTCCTGGCGCTCCCGGTATTCACCATCATTCTCATCCTCTGTGTATGGTGGCTCGTCCTCTACTTCCGGATGATCAAGCGCCTTGTCGGCGGCGGGTGAGGCCGAAGAGCCCACGCGAACGTCGTTCCGTCAGAACGACGAGCCGCTCTGCCTGCCCGCATTCCACAACAACAGCCGCTCCGGGGGCGAGACGACCACCCCCGCGGATCACAGGAACTCTACCGCTCCAAGCATCTCTTCGGGGGAGAGAACATCGACATACAGCGCGAGCCGCCGGATGCATTCTCCCAGCGACACCCGATGCATTTCGACGAAGATGACTCCAAAATGATCCTCCCTTTGGAGTCCCTTTTGGATCGCGATCTCTACGAAATGGTGGTCATGGGTGAAAATCGCGGCCTTCAGCGATGCGGCGCGCCTGAAATGCTCCTCGTCGGAGGCCCCCAGCAATCCCTCTTCGAGAGCCGACGTTGCGGCAACGCCTCTCCGACGAAGGCCCTCGACAATTCGAACATCGACATTCTCATCGACATAGAGCTTTAGCCGGGCCAAGTTTTCGCTCCAGACGCGAGATTGTCCTGCGGCGCACGGTTTCCATCTGCTTCAGGGATGCTTTCCACTCCCTGTCCATCTCCCCCTTGTGGGCGTAATAGTAGGACAGAGCCGCGTGAACCTGAGGAAGCGTCAAGCCCCGAAGCGCGCTGACGATTTCGTCCGGAGTCATTCCCATAACCTCGTAGCGAACAGCCACATCCAGGACCCTGATTCCGGTCCCCGCGACAACAGGCGCCCCGCCCCGAATCTCCGGTTTTCGTTCGATTCTCGGCTGCCTCTCTGCTACGGCCTTGGCCATGGCCCCCTCCAGTATTTTCGACTCGGACAGCTTCCCAAGAGAATACAGCTTTACGGAAAAGGACGCAAACTCACATCTCCCCCGTCGCCGTGCCCGGCGGGAGGTCGGGAACGAAGCGGGCGTCGGGGATCTCCGCGTTGACTCTCATATCCCGGAAAGTGAGCGTGACCGCCCGCCCGCCCGGCGGCAGAACGGCGACCTCCCTGAGGGTGTAATCGCCGGGGGAGAAGACAAAGGCCATTTCCGCCGCCCCCTCGTTCCTGGGAACCAGTTTTACGCGGACCACCCCGGACTCGCTCCACACGCGGACGTCGTGCTCCTGGCGGATCTCCGCCAGGGGGCGGTCGGAGAAGGCGAAGAGCTTGTCCAGTCCTCCCCCCGCCCTCGCGACGGCCCATCGGGGCGGAGTCTTGGCCATTCTCTGATCCGGGTAGTAGATCGTGACGCCGTCGGGGCCGATCCAGGTGATCGAACGCGAAGGCTTGTCGACCTCCCATCGGATGAGGCCCGGCCTCTTCCCTTCCAGCCGTCCCTCTGTCACGGAGTTGTTCTTGAGGAGCGTGGAAGATCTCTTCTGGACCACCGTCGCACGGATCGTCCGGACCTTCGCCTGAGCCTGGGCGATCTGCTCGAGCACGCGCTCCGCTTCGGCAGGGGGGAGTTCCCGCCCGCTCTCCTGTCCTAGGACGTTGAACGGGCAAACCACGAAAGCGACAAACGCTATCAAGACACCCCGTCTCATTCCCAGTCCCACCGGTCCTCCCTTCCGATTCCGTCCTCTTCACCCCCACCCAACCCTCCCCCCTCAAGGGGGAGGGGGTTTGTTTTCGGGCGGACACGGAGGACCGCCCCTACGTCTTTCCTTTCCCTCCTCCCCCCTCGCGGGGGAGGATACAGGTAGGGGGGGTAGTTCATCCCTTCACCGATTCATTTCTCCCCTCCTTTGCAAGGAGGGGCGGTGGGAGGTAGATACACACGGCCGTCAACATCGCCTCCTCTACCCCACCCGACCTCCCCTTACAAAGGGGAGGAGGTTTTTCTCCATTCACCCATTCACCCATTCACCCATTCACCGATTCACCGATTCACCGATTCCCCGGCCTATATCGCCACGAAGTTGTAGAACTGGTCCGGATACCGGCGGATCACGCCCTCGAACAATCGAGCGATCTCGCTCAGGGCGGCGGCCAAGTCCGCCTCCCGGTCGCCCGTCTTCGGCAGGTCGACGAGGCCCGGAATGATTCCCCGATAGGTTCCCCTCTTCTCCATCACGACGAACGCCGGCATGATCGCGGCGCCCGTGAGCCCCGCCAGGACGACGGGACCGATCGGGAAGAGCGTCGGCCGCCCGAGGAACGGGACCTCCCGGGTCCCCCCTCCCTGAACGCGGTCGACGAGCATCGCGACGACCCCGCCCTCCTTGAGGGCGCCGATGATCGGAAGGCTCGACAGAGGCGAGTCGCCCACGACGATCGTCTCGATTCCGTAGCCGCGCCGGAATCCCTCCTTGATCTCCTTCAGGTCCGGCGCATCCTCATCGTACGTGAGAACGTGCGTCCGGAGGCCCTCTTTCGCGAAAAAGATTCCGCCCAGCTCCCAGTTCCCCACGTGCCCCGTGAGAACGATGATTCCCTTTCCCCGCCGAACGGCCTCGTTGAAGTGCTCCACTCCTTCCATGACGCTGAAAATCCGCTCCACGTCCGCAGAGGAAAGTGTCTGGTAGCGGGCCAGGTCAACCAAGTATATCCCATAGTTCCTGAACGTCGCGCGGGAAAGGCGGGCAACGGCCGCGGGATCGTCTCCCGCGATTCGCGCCAGGTTCGCCTCCAGGCCTTCCCGGGCCGGCTTCATCAGGAGTCTGGAAAGACCCCCTATCCCCGCCCCCATCCAGTACAGCGGCTGGCGCGGAAGCCTCGATGCGAGGAAGATCGCCGCCTTGTAGAAGAATCCCCGATTGAGCCAGTGATGGTGAATCGCGCTCAATGCGAGAGAATTCGGCGGAGATCGGAACGCGTGAGGACGGGAAGGAGGGAAAGAACACGCCCGACGACCGGCAGGGGGTCTTCCAGGGAAATCAGGTCGTCGCCCTCGCGGCCGCGCCTGGCTTCCGCGGGGATCTCGGGGCGGACATGGCCCCGTCTTGTCAGGAAGTGGAGGATCTCCCCGGGAATGAGGGAGCGAACAACGACGCCCGTCCGGTACTCGCGGACCGGCTCCACGTCCCCGTCCACCGCCATCCGGTAAAGAAGCCACGGGAAGTCGACGCCGGCCTTGATGGCGAGGGGGAGCGACCCCCAGAAACGAGGGTTCACCTCAAGAAATCTCGGCTGGCCGTCGGCCGGGTCCGTCTTGAACTCGACCATCGCCGGCCCGTGCCAGTTGACGGAATCGAGCAGCCTCTCGGCGGCCGATTCCGCCGCGGGGTGACGAATCGACATGCGAAGGGTCGACGACCCGCCCGTGACAGGGTACTCCCTCAGCCGCTTGAACGCGAAGAGCGCCCTCGCCTTTCCCTTGTTGTACAAGGCCCCGACGCCGATCGCCTCCCCTCCCGCGGGTATCCGTTCCTGAACGATCGGGAAGGGATGGCGGGCGTGAACGTCACGATACGATGACAGCAGGTCCTCTGACCGCGAGACGTACAGAAGCCCCCGACTCCCAGAGCTCGTCCGCGGCTTCACGACGGCGGAGGCGGGAAAGTCCTTCAGGATCAGCGCCGCTTCTTCCACGGAATGCGGATGGACCGTCCGTGGGACGAGGAGCCCCAGCGCCGCGGCCCTCTTCGTCGTCTCCGCCTTGTCCCCCATCAAGCGCATCGCCTGGAGCGGCGCGAACGGGAACCGGGTCCGTCTCTCGATGCGGGTTCGATGAACGGCCAGGAACTCCTGCGTGACTGTCTCGAACGGAAGAACGGAATCGTACTCATTGTCCAGCTCTCTGTCCAGCCAAGCGAGGAAGGCCCGCGGTTCCGTCAGGGGAGAGGGATAAACCGCGCGCCGGGCCGCGTGCCGGGAAAAGAGCGCCGCGGCCAGGCGTGTCACCTCTCCCGCGGTCACCTTGAGACCGTGCCTCCCCAGGGAGCGGACGGCGGCGACCGTCTTGCTCCACATCCCGTCGAGGATGAGGACCTTCCCCGTCGGCGTCATGCGGGCGCGGGCAGGGTCTTGGTCTCTTCCGTGAGAGAGTAGGGCCCGCGGGCCGTCATCCGCTTGATCGTCTGGCGGAAACCGAAGTTCATGGGCGCGAAGAAGTTCGTCTTGGTGCCGCTGCCCCAGAGCCGCTTGAAGATCGACCCGTACGTGTAGAAACCCTTGAGGAGGCCGTGGTACCCCTCCATGAGCTTCTCCGGAGACATCTTCATCGGCCGGAAGACGACCGTGTTCGTGTTGTAGTGCTCCCAGTTGGGGTCGAAGATCCGCCCCTCATCCGTGAACTTCTTGTGCAGATCGGTCCCGGGATACGGCGTGAGGATCGAGAAGTAGCAGGAGTCGAGCTTGGCCTTGATGACGAAGTCGAGCGTTCGATCAAAGACCGACTCGTCGTCGTGGTCGAACCCGAAGACGAACGACCCGTTGATCCCGATGCCGTGGTCATGCAGGCGGTTGATGATGTCCAGGTAGTTCTGCGGCTTGTTGAAGTTCTTCCCCACGGACGAGAGCGACGTGTCCGAGAGCGTCTCGA
The DNA here is from genome assembly GCA_919903025.1 of Nitrospiria bacterium. Classification (GTDB taxonomy): domain Bacteria; phylum Nitrospirota; class RBG-16-64-22; order RBG-16-64-22; family RBG-16-64-22; genus RBG-16-64-22. The sequence goes on from CAKKSE010000068.1 coordinate 21,532, forward strand.
ACCCGATGAGGACGCCCAGGCACCCCGACTGCCGCATCAACGTGAGCATCTCGGTGTCGCGGGTGACGAGCGACGTGGCCTGTCCGAGCCACTTCAGGTTGTACGGAATCAGGCGGCGGAAGAGATCCTTGGCATAGTCGGCCCGGCTGTTGATGATGTCGTCGACGAAGAAGACCACGTTCTTCAGGATGAACCTCCCCTCGAACGGCTTGAGCGTTCTCAGCTCCCGCTCCACCTGATCGAGCGGCCGATTGCGGAACTTCGCCCCGTAGGAGTTGGTCACGGAGCAGAAATCGCAGTCGTAGGGGCACCCCCGCGTCGTCTCGACGAAATGAACCGGCAGATATCTCTTCCCCCTGTAAAGGTCCCAGTTCACGATCGGGAGATGATCCAGGGAGGGGAACCCGTCCTGCCGGTATGTCTTCTTGAGCCGGCCTTCGGCCGCGTCGCGCAGAACCTGGGCCCAGACGCCTTCCGCCTCGCCCTGAACGACCGCGTCGCAGTGCGCGAGCGCCTCCTCGGGGCACTTGGTCGCGTGCATTCCGCCCATGACGACGGGAACACCCTTGGACCGGTAGTGGTCCGCGAGCGCGTAAGCCCGGTACGCCGCCGGCGTCATGGCCGTGATGCCGACCAGGTCGACGGGCTCGTCCAGATCGAGCGTCTCCACCTTCTCGTCGACGATATCGACCGAGTGCTCGGGCGGCGTGAGCGCCGCGACCTTGAGAAGCCCGAGCGTCGGCAAGCGAAAGTAGAAATCGCCTCCCAGCATGCTGTAGGGGACGAGCGGGTTGATCAACTTTATTCTCACCGGGAACCTCCCGAAGGAGGAGTTCGGAGTGCGGAGTTTGGAGTTCGGAATGAGAAACCTACGGACAATTCAGACATCACGATCTCTTCTCCAAGGACTTGCTCAGGCCGTTGAGCATTCTTGATAGTTCAGCCACCCTGCCACGAAGTCGCAAGCTGTCGGAATGCGGTATGTATTCGCGTCGACGCGCGATCTCCACGATGGCGACACATTCCCGCACAGACCGCCGCGAGATTTTCAGATAATGCCTGAATTCCGTTCTTGTTCCCGCACTCCCTTCGGCAATGTTGAGGGGTATAGATACCGAAGCTCTCCGGAACTGATCCGCCAGGCAGTATCGTTCCTCTGGTGGAAAAGCCTGCATGATTTCGTAAGCAGTGTCCACGAAAGCCAGTGCCTTCTGATACACCTCAAGCTTTTCGAAGGCAAATGATGCTTCATCCATGAAGCGCCCTCCGTTTCGACCGCTCCGAACTCCCTACTCCCAACCCTGAACTTGCCCTTTTATCCCAGCGCCCAGCCGTCGGGCGCCATGCGCTTTCGCATCCACTTGAAGTAGACGATCGAACCGACCTGGCGCACGAGCGAGCGGCTCCACGTTACATCGCCCAGGCATCTCTGGCAGTGCGGGTGAACGACGCGGTATCGGTTGAACCCCTCGACGATGCTCTGGACCTCCGGCTCCTCCAGGAATTCTCGGATCGACGCGTCGGCCGCGTTGCGGGTCGAAGTTTCCCCGTTGAAGTCCGTGCAACAGTATACGAAATCTCCATTCCACAGGACACCCATGTTCTCCGAGAGACCGTTGCACGAACCGAACCGGGCCGGGAGGATCCGACCCCGCTGGCGGAAATGCGTCCCCCAGTCGCCCAGGAACCGCGTCTCGAACGTGAGCCGCGGGGCCACGGCGATCCGGTTGTAGCGTCCGATCCGAGCCCGTGCGACCGCCTCCCGCGCGCCCGGACCGACTCCTTCCGGAAAGATCTTCGAGATCCAGTCGAGCAGCCTCTCCCTCAGCGCCCCATTGCGGTCGGCGATCCGGATCGGAGGGGAACCGGGCGTGAGCCACCCGGGCAGGGGCGTCGTCAGGAACGAGAGAACGACCGACGGCCCCGAGGGAGACGCGCAAAGCCGGCGGACGGACCGGCCGATGCGGTCCGCGAACTCCTCGAACGCCAGCCGGTGAGGGGCGCCGCGCAGATTGAACGACTCCGCGTCCGGCGTCTGGACGGAAACGATCAGCCGCTTGAGCCCCGCCCGCGACAGGTTCTCCGCCTTCTCGGGCGTGAGGAGGGAGCCGTTCGTCACGAGGCAGAGAGCAAGACCGCGCGCGGCCCCCTCCGCGACCGCCTCCTCGACCCTGGGATGGAGCGTCGGCTCCCCCATCACGTGGAGAGCGACCCATTGGGCCAGGTTCTCGCGCGAGATCTCGTCGAAGAGCCGAAGCAGGAGCCCGAAGTCCATGAACCCCCGCCGGCGCGTCATCAAGTCGTCCGGACAAAACTCACAGGCAAAGTTGCAGTGGCTCGTGAGCTCCAGGTGGATGCGCGGGATCGGGAGCGTGAGCCGGCCGACTGTTCGGAGTTCAGAGTTCGGCGTTCGGGGCTCCACAACACGACCTCCGGCCTTGCGTGACATCAAGCTCGCACCCGCACCCACTCCGAACTCCACACTCCGAACTCCGAACTGCACCTACTCCGTCCGGCTCTGGACCTTGCCGTTCACGAACCGGATGGTGAACCGGTTGAACTTGTTGTAGTGGTAGATCCACTGGTCAGCGTCCATCACGTCCTTGAGCCGGAGGTTGAACGTCTTCGACTGCCCCGCGTAGGCCGGAACGCCGATCGAGTAGAGGACCTGCCACTTGGTCATCCCGCCTTCCGCCGCGCCGCGCGAGATCTGGGCCTGCGCTTTTTCGGACATCGCCTTGATCTTCGGAGTCGGATCTTCCTTGCTGAAGAACTTGGCGAGCATCTCGTCCACCGGCGCTCCGGCGTCGTTGTTCTTGTAGTCGAAGCGGTAGACCTTCCCCATCCAGGTGAAGTCGACCCGCTTGTTGTCGATGCTGTCCACCGTGACTTTGGCCCCGGCCGGGATCTTTTGCTCGCCCCGGGTGTAGTTCACCCAGTAGACCTCGTTCTTCCGGACGACGTGCAGGGCCGTCAACACATTGTAACTCTCGCCCGCCTTGAACGACGGCGCCGCCCACGCGGATGAATCGAGCGCTGAGAGAGCAACAACGGCCACGACCACCTTGAGCAGATTTCTCATCATGATGACGACCTCCGTGGCAAATGGGATTATGGATTATGGGCTATGGGGCAAAGGTTGGAAATTGACATCCCTGCCCCCCTAGTGAAGTGTCCCTAACGCTTCTTTACATAGAAAGAGAGCTGTCATTCCCGCGAAGCTTGTCCCCGGCCTGAACGGGGAGCGGGAATCCAGAGCAAGAAGACTGGATTCCTGGTCAAGCCCGGAATGACAAACAAAGTAAATGGACTTATGGGACACCACACTGGCCTTTACCCCTAATCCCTACCCCCTAATCCCTAATCCTTACTCCCGACTCTCTTGTCCTTCAGAAATTCCGCCAGCGTCCGGATCGACTGGAGGACGCGCTCGCCCTCCGACTGATTGTCCAGCGCCACACCAAAGTTCTTTTCGATCGCCACGATCAGCTCAAGCGCGTCGATCGAGTCGAGCCCCAGCCCCTCGCCGAAGAGCGGCGCTTCGCTGTCGATCGACGCAGGATCCATCTTGAGCCTGAGCGCCTCGACGACCATCTTCTTCAGGCGATCCTCGAGAAGCCCCGAGTCCGCCAGATGCGATTCAGCCATTCCCTTCATCCCTCCGGTTGATTCACCCCGCCCGATCGGCGAGGAACGACAGCCTCGACAAGACCTCCCGAAACGCCCTCCGCAGGCCGTCCGTCATCGCCTTCGTCCGAGCCGAGCCGCCGAGAGCGGCGACGCCGAGAAAGACAACAAACGACCCGGCAACGAGCAGTGCAGTCACAGCCGTCCGCAGGAAGACCTTGAGCGGGCGCACCGCCTATACCCGCTTCGCCAGCCGCCCGAGCGACGCCTCGACGCTCCTAGCCGCAAGCAAGCCCGAGTAGGCCGCCGCCAGGACGCCGCCCCCGACCGACGTCCAGTGGCCGGCGAAGTGGAGCCCCTCGACCGGGGACGCTGTCGGCCGGCGCCGTGGAACCTGCTCCCATCCGTAAGCCGAGCCCCGGAGATTCCTCGTGTACCGTTCGAGCGTGAGCGGCGTGGCGATCTCCATCACGTCGATCGCCTGGGACAGACCCGGAATGACTCCATCCGCCTTTGCAATCATTTCTCCGGCAAGCTTCTCTTTCTGTCCCGGCCAGTCCGCCGTAAAATCGTAAGGGACGTCTTTGTGGATGATCACGACCTGCCGGCCCGCCGGCGCGAGGTCCGGGTCGAGCAGGGTCGGGATCGAGATGCCGAACGCCGCGTCCCGGCCGAACGGGTCTCCCGCGTCCAGGGCCCGCTCCACGTCCCAGACCGGGAAAACCCCAATGCTGGAAACGGGAGGAAGCGTATTTTGGCGAATCGAAACGCCGAGGTAAACAAGAAAGAACGACACGGCGGTGCGTTGTTCCTCGCGGGAAACCCGTTCCGGCGCTTCTCCGCCGAGAAGGCGGCCCACCGTCTGGACCGGATCGGCCGTCGAGACGACGGCTCGTGCCGGGATCTCCTCTCCCGCCTCCGTCACAACGCCCGCCGCCGCGCCGCCTCGGACAAGGATCCTGCCGACGCCGCAGGACAGGCGGACCTCTCCGCCCTGCCTCCGGATGCCCCGGACCATCGCATCCGCGAGAGATTGGGAACCCCCGCGGATCCGCGAAGCCCCCTCGCGGAAGTAGGAAAAAACCGCAACGGCCGCCTGCACGGCCGAAAGGCGCGAGGGAGGGAGTCCGAGATACTGGGAACGATCGGAGAGGACGGCCTTGAGCCGGTCGTCAGAGAGATGGGAATCGAGAAGCTCCTTCCACGTCCGGGGGCCGTTTCTCTTGAGGACGGACGAGACCCTGTTGCCTGAAAATGGACCCGTGGCCTCGTCGAGCCGGGCGTAAACGGCATCGAGGATCTCCCCAGCCTCGCCCAGGAGGGACCGGACTCCGTCCTCTTCGGCGGGAAAGAGCCCGCAAAGAAGATCCTCGTACTCGCCGGCCGTCGGCGGAACGGAGACGGTGAGCCCGGGAAAGCGGGTTTCGCGGACGGGCACGAGCGGCAGCGCCTCGACCTCTTTCCGCACTCCCAGGCCCTTCAAAATTCCGTCTAGAAGGCCTCCCGGATCAAGCCCTGCGATCGCATCAACGGCACAGTCGAAGACGTATCCCCGCCGCTTGAAGGCTGAGACATAACCGCCGGCCTGATAATGGTGTTCCAGGACCAGCGGCTTGAGCCCGCGTTTGAGAAGGAAGGCCGCCGTGGAGAGCCCCCCCATCCCGGCCCCGATGACGATCACGTCGGGCTTGGACATCAAGGCAAGCCGCAACGGATCAACAACGCCTCCCTGATTCTTCGTCCATACATGACCCATACTCTATTGCAGAACCCGGCGGGGAACAACGGATAAGTAAGGGGGCAAAAAGTATTCTGTACTACTTCTGTCCGCCAGTTGCCGCGTGCTTGACTAGGCTTCGGAGCAACGACAGGGCCAGGGCGCGGCTTGAGGGAGTGTCCAAGCGCCGAAACTGCCTGAGGATCTCCTTCTCCTCGGAGCTTGGGGCAAATGCTTCCCTTTTGTAGGAAGCCATCTCCTCCCGCACGGCCCCCTTCCGGATTGGCTTCTCGTCCCGGAAGAAATAGTCGAGGGGCACCTGAAGGGCCGCCGCCACCCGTTGGAGCCGCTCGGGAGAAAGGTTGCTCGCGCCCTTCTCGTACTTCTGAACCTGCTGATACGTGACCCCCGCCAACTCCCCCAGCTCTTCCTGCGTCATGGCGAGGGCTTTTCGCCGGCTTCGAATCCTCTCGCCGATCTGGCGGCTGTCCTTGAGCGAACCCATCGTCGATGTCCCTTCCGGTTCGAGGGGTACGTTACAGGCGGAGGGCGCGAGGGTCTACCAACCCAGGGTTGCATATTGTTCTGTTAAGAGCAAATAGAATTGTCCGGTTTTATAGCAAATAGATTGTCCG
>CAKKSE010000069.1 GCA_919903025.1 Nitrospiria bacterium
CCTTGCGGGGGAGGAAAAAGGAGGGCAGGCACGGTGTGCTGCCCTACGGGGGTTTCTTGTAGGGCGGGTCACCGAACCCGCCTGAACTGATGCCCCATGCTCTCCTCCCCCCTTGCGGGGGAGGAAAAAGGAGGGCAGGCACGGTGTGCTGCCCTACGGGGGTTTTTGTAGGGCGGGTCACCGAACCCGCCTGAACTGATGCCCATGCTCTCCTCTCCGCCGGAGGCGGAAGGACGAAGGTGGGGGGTGGAGGAAGTGGGAGAAATGAGCGTTCGCGGCCTCATGATCCAGGGGACGGCGTCGTCGGTCGGCAAGTCCGTGATCGTCGCGGGGATTTGCCGGGCGCTCCGGCGCGAGGGGTTCGACGTGGCGCCGTTCAAGCCGCAGAACATGAGCAACAACGCGGCGGTCTGCGCGGACGGCGGGGAGATCGGCTGTGCCCAGGCACTGCAGGCAAGGGCCGCCTGCCTCGCCCCGACCGTGGACATGAATCCCGTTCTCCTCAAGCCTGAAGGAAACGAGGGATCGCAGGTCATCGTCCACGGAAGGCCGTGGGGGAAGGTGGACGGCAGGAACTTCCTCCAGGTGAGAGCGGCGCTTAAGGACGCCGTCATGGAGAGCTTCGGGCGGCTGGCGGATCAGCACGACGTCATCATCGTGGAGGGCGCCGGGAGCCCGGCCGAGATCAACCTCCGGGAGGGAGACATCGCCAACATGGGATTCGCGGAGGCGGCCGATCTTCCGGTCGTCCTGGCGGGCGACGTGGACAAGGGCGGCGTGTTCGCGTCTCTCGTCGGGACGCTCGCGCTTCTTTCGGACGCCGAGAGGGCGCGGATCAAGGGCTTCCTCATCAACAAGTTCCGCGGCACGCGCGCTCTTCTCGATCCGGGATTGAAAGAGCTGGAGAGTCGGACACGCAAACCGGTCCTCGGCGTGATTCCGTTCCTGGACGAGCTGAGGCTTCCGGAGGAAGACGGCTTCTTCCTTGGCGGGGGGGGACAACGATGGCCTGAGGGGAGGCGGACCCGGATCGGCGTCGTTGCGCTCCCGCACCTTTCCAACGCGAGCGATTTCGACCCGCTTGCCTCAGCGCCGGGAACGGCTGTTCGGTATGTCTTCCGGCCCGCGGACGTGGACGAGTGCAAAGCGTTGGTTCTTCCAGGGACGAAGAACACGGTGGCGGACCTCA
>CAKKSE010000070.1:0-24770 GCA_919903025.1 Nitrospiria bacterium
GCCCCGCGCGCTCCGGAAGCGGGCCTGTCAGGAAAGAATCTGCCGGAAGTTTTCGTAGATGACGGCGGCGACGGCCCGGAGGCCCGGAGCGCGAACGGGCACTTCGCGGAGAATCTCGTCAGACGTGACGGCGGGCGAGAGAAACGCCAGTTCGTCCTCCCCCGCCTCGATCCATTCGCGGATCGTCGGCTCGTCCACTTCCACGTGAAACTGCAAGCCGTAGGCGCGTCTGCCGACGCGCAGTGCCTGGTGGGCGCAGGCGGGAGAAGCGGCAAGGTTCACCCCGCCCACAGGAATCGAGAAAGTATCGGCGTGCCACTGAAAAACCGGAAACGTTCCCGGGAGTCCCTCAAACAGGGGGTCCCTTCTCCCCTCCGGCGTCAGGTCGACGTCGTACCAGCCGATCTCCTTCGCCGCATTGGCCGTTACCCGTCCGCCCGCCGCCTTGCAAAGGAGCTGTGAGCCGAGGCAGATCCCCAGCATGGGAACGTCCCGCTCGATCGCCTCCTGAATCAACTCGATCTCGCCCGATAGGAACGGAAACGCAGCTTCCTCGTCCACGTTCATCGGCCCGCCCATGACGATCAGCAGTCCGCAGCCGTCCAGGTTCACCGGAAGGGGATCTCCCCCCTCCATCTCCCGAATGTCCAGATCCACGCCACGCCCCGCCAGGAACGCGCCCAGCGTCCCCGGTCCCTCACGCCGGACGTGCTTGATGACGAGCGCCCGCATCCTTCTCTCCCCCGCGTTCGCCAATCCCGTATTTTCCCATCTTGTAAGCCAGTATGCGGACGGTCACGCCAAGCCGTTTTGCCGCCCTGGCTTTGACCCATCCCGCATCTTCCAGTGCCTGGACGATCATTCCCCGCTCCACTTTCCGAACAGCCTCGGTCATCGTTCCCGCGGGGATAAAGACCGGACGGGAAACCGACTGGAGCGACGGCGGCAGGTCCTTGACGTCCAGGACGGTCGAGCGGCTCATGATCACCATTCGCTCGATCACGTGTTCGAGTTCCCGGACGTTTCCGGGCCAGCGGTACGAGGTCAGCGCGTCGAGAACGCCCGGCGCGATTCCCGCCACGGGCTTCCCTGTCTCCGCGGCGAACTTCTGGAGGAACGTATCCACGAGAAGCGGGATGTCCTCGGCGCGATCCCGAAGGGGCGGAAGGACGATCGGGACGACGTGCAAGCGGTAGTAGAGGTCCTCCCGGAACGTCCCGGCCCGAACGGCCGCATCCAGGTCCCGGTTCGTCGCCGCGATGATCCGCACGTCGGCCGTGAGCGTCCGCGATCCTCCCACGCGCTCGAACTCCCGGTCTTGAAGGACCCGCAAGAGCTTGGCCTGAACGGCTGGACCGACGTTCCCGATCTCGTCCAGGAAGATCGTGCCCCCGTCGGCCATCTCGAAGCGTCCTTTCCGGTCCGCCACGGCCCCGGTAAACGCGCCCCGTTCGTGGCCGAACAGCTCGCTTTCGAGGAGGGACTCGGCCAGCGACGCGCAGTCCACCTTGACGAACGGCTTGTCGGCGCGGGGCGAGTTGAAGTGGATCGCGCGCGCCACGAGCTCCTTCCCCGTCCCGCTCTCGCCGAGCAGGAGGACGGTGCTCCGGGTCCCCGCCACATGCTCGATCGTCCGGTAGACATCCTGCATTTTCTTGTGGCTTCCGACGATCCGGTCGAAGCCGGACCTCTGCTTGAGGGCGCTCTTGAGCTCCCGGTTCTCGTCGGCCAGGCGCTTCTGCTGGGTGGCGATCAGGCGGTAGAAGCGAAGGGTCTGCCCGATGTTCTGGGCGACGATCTTGAGGAAGCGGAGGTCTTCCTCCACGCTCGGCTCCGGCTCGGACGGGCGGTAGGCCGAGAGAACCCCGACGACCTCTCCTTGGACGCGCACGGGAACGGAGATGAAAGCCACGGCTCCATCGTCCGGGAGCCCGAGGTACGTCCCCGTCCGCCCGAGGAAGAGAGGATCGTTCCGGACGTCGCGCGCCACGTACGGAATGCCCGTTTTCATCACTTGGCCAACAACGCCCTCGCCCATCTTGTATCTTCCGCGGGACTTCTCTTCCTCGGACAGACCGTGCGCCTCGTCGATCGCAAGCTCGTGCGTTTCGGGATCGTAGAGCGTGAGCGTCCCCATCTTGAGGCCGACGAATTGGGAGAGAAGGCGGAGAACGGCCGCGAGCTCGCCTTGAAGATCGAGCGAAGACCCGAGGATTTTCGAGATTTCGTAGAGCGTCGAAAGCTCGAGGACGGTCCGCCTGAGGCGGGGATCGGAAACGACATCGACCGGCATGGAAACCTCCGCGCAAAGAAACCGCAAAGGGAATCAGCAAGCCGAGTGCCAGCCGCTCCGATCTTGGACCCCTGGAAAAACCTACGGATTTGGCTGATGAGCGACAATACTGCCTGCCCAGATCGTATGCATCCGCTCGCATTCTGCATAAGAATCCGTCATCCCAAATCGCCGCCTCTCTTTTCGTTGACACCCGTTCGACCGACCCCATAGAATCGTGCAAAAGGAGAAACGCATGTCCACTGTCGCGCTCACGCCCCGCGAGATCCCGGTCGATCTCTTCTATAACCTGTCCCCCGACGAACTTGATAGGTCGATCGCCGACTCGCGAGCGGCCCTGGGGCGCCGCCTGGTCATACTCGGCCACAACTACCAGCAGGACGGCGTCTACAAATTCGCCGACTTCAAGGGAGATTCCCTGATGCTCTCCCGCCGGGCGGCGGAGCAGACTGACGCCGAGTTCATCATCTTCTGCGGCGTTCACTTCATGGCCGAGGTCGCCGATCTCCTCTGCCGGCCGCACCAGACGGTCATCCTCCCCGACATGGCCGCGGGCTGTTCCATGGCCGACATGGCCGACATCGAGAGCGTCGAGCGCGCGTGGGAGGAACTCGCCGGCATCCTCGATCCGGACGAACAGGTCACGCCCGTGACGTACATCAACTCCGCGGCCGACCTCAAGGCGTTCTGCGGCCGGCACGGGGGAATCGTCTGTACGTCCTCCAACGCCCGGAAGATCCTCGACTGGACGTTCGCCCGCAGGCCGAAGGTTCTCTTCTTCCCCGATCAGCACCTGGGCCGGAACACCTCGAAGCGGATGGGAATTCCAGCCGACCGAATGATCCTCTGGGACCCGGCGCAGGAGAACGGCGGAAACAGCGCCGAGGCCGTCCGGAACGCGGCGATGATTCTCTGGAAGGGGTTCTGCAGTGTCCACCAGATGTTCGCTCCGGCCCACGTTGACCACTTTCGCGCGACGGTCCCCGGCGTCCAGGTGATCGTCCATCCCGAATGCCGCGAGGAAGTCGTGGACAAGGCCGACCTGGTCGGCTCGACGGAGTACATCATCAGGACCGTGACGGCCGCGCCGCCCGGCACGGCCTGGGCCGTCGGGACAGAGCTCAATCTCGTCAACCGGCTCAAGACCGACAACCCGGACAAGCAGGTCCACTTCCTCTGCCCCACCGTCTGCGTCTGCTCGACGATGTACCGGATCGACCAACAGCATCTCGCCTGGGCGCTCGAGAACCTCCGGGACGGAGTCGTCGTCAACCGCATCCGCGTCCCGGACGAAGACCGCGAGATGGCCAAGCTCGCCCTCGACCGGATGCTGGAAGTCAGTTGACACGGCGAATGGCAATCGGCGCGATTCTCCGCATCACGGCACTCCTTTCGCTCCTCTTCTGCATCTTGGCTGTCGATCCCGCCCACGCCGAGAGCGATCATTCCCGTTCCACTCAATCGCTCATGGTCGGAGGGGTGGAAAGAACATATCTCCTTCACCTTCCTGGCCGGTACGACAAGGCAAAGCCCGCCCCTCTCGTCATCGTTCTCCACGGAGGCGGGGGAACGGCGGAGAGGATGATCAGGCTCACTGGCGCGGGACTGAACGGGGTCGCGGAAAGGGAAGGGTTCCTCGTCGCTTATCCGAACGGGATCGACAAGCGCTGGAACGACGGAAGGAGCAAGGAAGAGACGGGATGGCGGACGCACCGGGAGAACGCCGACGACGCGGGATTCATCTCCGCCCTCATCGACGAACTCGTCGAGACGCGGAACGCGGACCCGCGCCGCGTCTACGTGACCGGCGTCTCGAACGGATGAGCCGCGACATCGACGCCGCCGAGGTGATCTGGGAGTTCTTCAAGAAGCGCAGGAGAGACTAGGCGCTCATCCGGCGCCGGACATCAGTCGCGCACAACGGGGCGCACGCCCCATATCTTCTCGGCATACTCCCCCACCGTCCGATCGCTCGAAAACCATCCCATCCGCGCCGTGTTGAGGATCGCTTTCCGCGTCCACTCTTCGGGATTGCGGTAGAGGGCGTCCACCTTCTCCTGGCACGCGACGTAGGAGCCAAAGTCAGCGAGGAGGAGAAAATGGTCCCCACCCGCGGTGAGCGCGTCGAAGATCGGCCGGTAGAGATCGGGCTGGCCGGGGGAAAAGAAGCCGGAGGCGATCATGTCGAGGGCCTGCTTGAGCTCGGGGTTGCCGTTGTAGGCGTCCCACGGGTTGTACCCGGAGCGCCTCAGCGGCGCAACCTCGTCGGCCGTCAGGCCGAAGATGAAGATGTTCTCATCCCCCACGGCCTCGCGGATCTCCACGTTCGCCCCGTCAAGCGTCCCGATCGTGATCGCCCCGTTCAGGGCGAGCTTCATGTTCCCCGTCCCCGAGGCTTCCGTCCCCGCCGTCGAGATCTGCTCCGAGAGATCGGCGGCCGGAATGATGATCGCGGCGGTCGAGACGTCGTAGTTCGGCACGAAGACGACCTTCAGGCGGTCCCCCACGGCCGGATCGTTGTTGACGATGTCGGCGACGTCGTTGATGAGCTTGATGACGAGCTTCGCCAGGAAGTAGCCGGGAGCAGCCTTCCCCGCGAAGACCGCGACGCGCGGCACGACGTCCGCCGATCCGTTCGCCCGGATCCGGTTATACCGGACGACCACGTGCAGGAGGTTCAGGAGCTGGCGCTTGTATTCGTGAATCCGCTTCACCTGGACGTCGAACATCGAGTCCACCGGGACATCCACCCCCAGGCGCATCTTGATGACCTCGGCCAGCCGCTCCTTGTTCTCGCGCTTGGCGGCCCGGAACTCCTCGCGGAACCCGGCATCGTCGGCGAGGACGACCAGCTCCGAAAGCCGCTCCAGGTTCCGGATCCACTCCCAGCCCAGCCGCGCGCCGATCCGCCGGGAGAGCGGATAGTTGGCCTGGTGAAGCCACCGCCGCGGCGTGATGCCGTTCGTGACGTTCACGATCCGGTCCGGGAAGAAAGCGTCGAAATCGGCGAAGATCGTCCGGCGCATGATCTCCGTATGGATCTCCGACACGCCGTTCACCTTGTGGCTCCCCACGAAGGCGAGATGCGCCATCCGGATGTGCCGATCGCCCTCCTCCCCGACGATCGACATCCGCTTGAGCCGGTCCACGTCGCCGGGGTGGCGGTGGCGCACGTCCTCCAGGAATCTATAGTTGATCTCGTAGATGATCTGAAGATGCCGCGGGAGCATGGCTTCGATGATGCGGACGGGCCAACTCTCGAGCGCTTCCGGCATGAGCGTGTGATTCGTGTAGCCGAATGTGCGAACGGTCAGGTCCCACGCCTTCTCCCACGCCAGACCGTGGACGTCCAGCATGGTCCGCATGAGCTCCGGGATCGCGAGCGCCGGATGCGTGTCGTTGAGCTGGATCGCCACCTTGTCCGGGAACTCGTCGAACGTCGAGTGGAGCTTGCCGTACCTGTAGAGAATGTCCTGGAGGGAAGCGCTCACAAAAAAGTATTCCTGCTTTAAGCGCAGTTCCCGCCCCATCGTCGTCGTGTCGTCGGGGTAAAGGACGCGGGAGATGTTCTCCGTGCGGTTTTTGTCCTCCACGGCCTTGATGTAGTTCCCTTCGTTGAAGTACCTGAGGTCGAAGTCCCGCGTCGCCTTGGCCGACCAGAGCCGCAGGTTATTCACCGTCTCCGTGCCGTACCCCGGAATGGGCGTGTCGTAGGCCATGGCCATGACCTGATCGGCGTCCACCCAGTCCCGGTGGGTATTGCCCTGTTGGTCCCTGAACTCGACGACGCGTCCGCCGAAGCGGACGGGGTAGAGGACCTCCGGCCTGGGGAACTCCCAAGGGTTGCCGTAGCGGAGCCAGTTCTCGGGATGCTCCACTTGGCGGCCTCCCTCGACGCGCTGGCTGAACATCCCGTATTCGTACCTGATTCCGAAACCATACCCCGGCAGGCCCAGGGTGGCCATCGAGTCGAGGAAGCAGGCGGCGAGCCGCCCCAGCCCCCCGTTTCCCAGGCCGGCGTCCGGCTCGAGCATCCGGACCCGCTCTAGGTCGATCCCGAACTCCGCCAAGACCTGCTCGCACTCCTGGAAGATGCCGATGTTGAGGAGGCTGTTGGAAAGCGCCCGGCCGAGCAGAAACTCCAGCGAGAGGTAATAGACGCGCTTCGCGTCCTGCACGTAGTAGCTCCTCATCGTCTCCATCCACCGCTCGATGAGGAGGTCCCGGACAGCGTAGGCCAGGGCGTGGAACATGTCCCGCTCCGTCGCCGTATGGAGGTCTTTCCCGACGGTGTAGACGAGGTGGTTCGAAAGCGCGCGGCGGAGGGAGTCCGCGTCCAGGCCGTGGTTGTCGTACTCGAGAGAGACTTCCTTCGGCTTGGAATGCACGCTCATTCCTCCGGTGGTTGTCTGATCGGCCCGGAAAGGGCCGCCCGTCCGCTCCCCAGCGGGCAGGTCATCCTCGGCACGGAAAGGGACGCTCACGGGCTTGGCCTTCGCTATCTTATCGGCTCAGGGCCGAAGTTTCATGAGAAGTGAATCAGAAGTCTCAGCGGGAAAACATCAAGCCAGCGCCGTTTCGCCCATGAGGGCGCGGTCTATCCCCCGGGCCGCGGCGCGGCCGCCGGCAATGGCCCAGACGACGAGCGACTGGCCCCGCTCCGCGTCGCCGGCCGCGAAGACCCCCGGGACGTTCGTCTGCTTGTCGGGCCCGACCTTGACGTTTCCGCGCGGATCCAGCTCGACGCCCAGATCCTTGAGGAGCGCTCCGGCTTCGGGATGCAGGAACCCCATGGCGAGAAGAACGAGATCGGCGTCCACCGTGAATCCCGTCCCCGGAATCTCCTTCATCTCGAGGCGGCCGCTCTCTCCCTTGATCCACTCTACGCGGATTGCGTTGATCTTCTTCACCCGGCCGCCTTCGCCCTCGAACGACTTCGTCGAGACGCAGAATTCGCGCACGCCCCCCTCTTCGTGCGAGGACGAGAGCCGGAGGACGTTCGGCCACTGCGGCCAGGGATTGGCTGGAGCGCGCCTGGGAGGCGGCTCGGGCAGGATCTCGAACTGGTGAATTGAAAGAGCTCCCTGGCGGATCGACGTGCCCAGACAGTCGGCCCCAGTGTCGCCGCCTCCCAGGATGACGACCTTCTTCCCCGTCGCGAGGATCTCCGCGGCGGGATCGAGCTTGTCCCCCCAGTTCCGGCGGTTCTGCTGGGGAAGGAACTCCATGGCGAAGCGGATCCCCGCGAGATCGCGGCCCGGAACGCTCAGGTCGCGCGGGACCGTCGATCCGCCGGCGAGGCAAACCGCGTCGAACTGCGCCTTGAGCTCGCTCGCGGGCAGGTCGATCCCGACTCTGACGCCCGACTTGAAGACGACCCCTTCGGCCGCCATGAGGTCCACGCGCCTCTGGACGATCCGTTTCTCCAGTTTGTAGTCCGGAATCCCGTACATGAGGATGCCGCCGACTCGGTCGGCCCTCTCGAAGACCGTGACCGAATGGCCGGCCCGGTTGAGCTGGGCCGCGGCCGCGAGACCAGCCGGACCGGAGCCCACGACGGCGACATTCTTCCCCGTCCGAACGACGGGCGGCTGAGGCTTGATCCATCCCTGCGCGAAAGCGTGCTCGACGATCTGGACCTCGATCTCCTTGATCGTGACCGGATCGTTGTTGATCCCGAGGACGCACGATCCCTCGCACGGGGCCGGACAGACGCGGCCCGTGAACTCGGGAAAGCTGTTCGTCGAAAGAAGCCGGCGCGCGGCCTCCTTCCAGCGCCCTCGGTAGACGAGATCGTTCCACTCGGGGATCAGGTTTCCCAGGGGGCAGGCGGAGTGGCAGAACGGCACGCCGCAATCCATGCACCGGGCCGCCTGGGTCTGGAGCTTGTCGTCCGGGAGGTGAAGATGGAACTCCCGGAAGTTTCCGACCCTCTCTTCTACGGGGCGATCCGGCGGGTTCTGCCGGGGGTATTCCATGAAGCCTGTTGTCTTACCCATACTGCGCCACCGCCTCCTTACGGGCCTCCGCGATGACCCGCTTGTAGTCGAGCGGCATCACCCGGACGAACCTCGGCAGGTGCTCCGGCCAGGCGTCCAGGACCCGCCGCGCGAGAGCGCTCCGCGTGAGGTCCCGGTGCCGCTCGATCAGCCCCCGGACGAATTCTTCCTCGCCCGATCCGGCCAGCGGTCCGGCTTCGACCATTCCCGGATTGCACCTCTTGGCGAAATATCCGTCCGGGTCGATAACGTAGGCGATTCCCCCGCTCATGCCGGCGGCGAAATTCCGCCCCGTCTTCCCCAGGACGACGACGCGACCCCCGGTCATGTACTCGCACCCGTGATCTCCCGTGCCCTCGACGACGGCCACGGCGCCGCTGTTCCGAACGGCGAACCGCTCGCCCGCCATTCCCCGGATGAAGACTTCGCCGCTCGTCGCGCCGTAGAGGAGCGTGTTCCCGACGATAATGTTCTCCTCCGGGACGTACGTGGCGCCGGACGGCGGGAAGACGACGATGCGGCCCCCCGAGAGGCCCTTGCCGAGGTAATCGTTCGCATCCCCCTCGAGAATGAGCGTGATCCCTCTCGGAACGAACGCGCCGAAGCTCTGGCCCGCGGTCCCCTTGAACCGGCAGATGATCGTATCGTCCGGAAGCCCCTCGCCGCCGTGCCGGCGCGAGACCTCGCTCCCGAGGATCGTGCCCACGGTCCGGTGGACGTTCCGGATCGGCATCTCGATCTCGACCGGCGTCCCGTTCTCGATTGCGGGCCGGGCCTTTTCCAGGAGGACGTAGTCCAGGGCCTTGTCGATTCCGTGGTCCTGCTCCTGGACCTTGTGCGTGGCCACGCGAGCCGGTACGTCCGGCTTGTGCAGAAGGGGAGACAGGTCGAGCCTGCGCGCCTTCCAGTGATCCATCGCGCGGACGGGATCGAGCCGGTCCACCCGTCCGACCATCTCGGTCACCGTTCGGAAGCCGAGCCGGGCCATGATCTCCCGCAGTTCCTCCGCCACGAAGAAGAAGAAGTTGATCAAGTGCTCCGGCGCTCCCTCGAACTTCTTCCTAAGCTCCGGGTCCTGCGTCGCGACACCCACGGGACACGTGTTCAGGTGGCACTTCCGCATCATGATGCAGCCCAGAGCGATGAGCGGCGCCGTCGCGAAGCCGAACTCCTCGGCCCCGAGGAGCGCCGCGACCGCCACGTCCCGGCCCGTCTTGATCTGGCCGTCCGTCTGGACGACGATCCGCCCGCGGAGGTCGTTCATGACGAGGACCTGGTGCGTCTCGGCCAGGCCCAGCTCCCACGGGACCCCCGCGTGCTTGATGCTCGTGAGGGGCGACGCGCCCGTCCCCCCGTCGTGGCCGCTGATCAGGACGACGTCCGACTTCGCCTTCGCCACGCCCGCGGCGATCGTCCCGACCCCGACCTCGGCGACCAGCTTCACGCTGATCCGGGCGCGCGGGTTGGCGTTCTTGAGGTCGTAGATGAGCTGGGCCAGGTCCTCGATCGAATAGATGTCGTGGTGCGGCGGCGGCGAGATGAGGCCGACGCCCGGCGTCGAGTGGCGGACCTTGGCGATGATCTTGTCCACCTTGTGTCCGGGAAGCTGGCCGCCTTCGCCCGGCTTGGCCCCCTGGGCCATCTTGATCTGGAGCTCGTCGGCGTTCACCAGGTAGTGGCTCGTGACGCCGAAGCGGCCCGAGGCGACCTGCTTGACGGCGCTCCGGCGGGAGTCGCCGTTCGGATCGGGGAGGAAGCGATCCGGGTCCTCGCCCCCCTCGCCCGTGTTGCTCCTGCCGCCGATCCGGTTCATGGCGATGGCCAGCGTCTCGTGCGTCTCCTTGCTGATCGACCCAAACGACATGGCGCCCGTGGCGAAGCGCTTGACGATCTCCTTCGCCGGCTCCACCTCGTCGATCGGAACGGCCCTCTCCGCCCACCGGAAGTCGAGGAGGCTCCGGAGCGTGGCTCTGCTCCGGTTGACATCGTTGATCATCTCGGCGTACTCGCGGTACGTCCGGGCCGAGCCCGAACGGACGGCGTGCTGGAGCCGGGCGATCGTGTCGGGGTTGTACATGTGGTACTCCCCGTCCCTGCGCCAGTGGTACTGGCCGGGATTCCGGAGACAGGGCGAGCCCGCGGGACGAACCGGGTAGGCCAGGCGATGGCGCGCGAGGGTTTCCTCGGCGATAATCTCGATCCCCGCGCCGGACAGGCGGGACGCCGTCCCCGTGAAGTATCGGTCCACCAGCTCGCTGTCGAGGCCGATCGCCTCGAAGATCTGGGCGCCCCGGTAGCTCTGGATCGTCGAGATCCCCATCTTGGAAATGACCTTGAGAAGGCCCTTGTCGATCGCCTTGACGTAATTCTGGACGGCCTTCTTGGGATCGATCGACTCCGGAAGGACTGAGTCCCCGCACATCCGCTCCAGCGTCCTGAAAGCGAGATACGGGTTCACGGCGCCCGCTCCGTAACCGATCAAGAGCGCGAAATGCATCACTTCCCGCGCCTCGCCGGACTCAACGACGATCCCGGCGCGGGTCCTGGTCCGCTCGCGGATGAGATGGTGGTGGACGGCGGCCATCGCGAGGAGACTGGGGATCGGCGCGCTCCCCTCGTCCACCCCGCGGTCGGAAAGGATGAGGATCGTCACCCCGCGCCGGATGGCGTCGGACGCGCGCCGGCAGATCTCGTCGAGCGCCCGCTTGAGGCCCTCCGCCCCCTCACGAGCCGGGAAGAGCATCGGAATCGTCTCCGAGGCGAGCCCGTCGATCGACACCCGGCGGAGCCTGGCCAGCTCTTCGTTCGTGAGGACCGGGTGCTTGATCTTGAGCTTGCGGGCGTGCCGGGGCGTCGCGTCGAGGAGGTTCTGCTCTGAGCCCAGGGTCGTGCTGAGGGACATCACCAGCTCCTCGCGGATCGGGTCGATCGGCGGGTTCGTCACCTGGGCGAAGAGCTGTTTGAAGTAGTTGTAGATCAGCTGGGGCTTGTCCGAAAGGCAGGCGAGAGACGTGTCCGTCCCCATCGAGCCCACGGCCTCTTCGCCGTTCACGGCCATCGGGGCCATGATCATGTTCTGGTCTTCCACCGAGTAGCCGAACGTCATCTGGAGACGGCAGAGGGATTCGCCGTCCGGTTCCGCCTCGGGAGGAACGTCAGCCGCCGGACTGAAAGATTCGTCGGCCAGCTCATCCAGCCAGAACTGGTTCTCCCTCAGCCACTGCCCGTACGGGCGCTCCATCGCAAGGGCGTGCTTGAGCTCCTTGTCCCCGATGATCCGCCCCTGGGCCGTGTCGACCAGGAACATCTTCCCCGGCTCCAGCCGGCCGTTCTTGAGGACCCGGTCGGGCGGGATGTCGAGGACGCCCGCCTCGGACGCCATGACGACCAGGTCGTCCTTCGTGACGACGTACCGGGCCGGCCGCAGGCCGTTGCGGTCGAGCGTCGCGCCGATGACCGTCCCGTCCGTGAAGGCCATGGCCGCCGGACCGTCCCACGGCTCCATGAGCTTGGCGTGGTACTCGTAGAAGTCCCGCCGCTCCTGTTCCATGAAGTCGTGCCGGGCCCAGGCCTCGGGAATCAGCATCATCATGGCGTGGGCGATGGGCCGCCCGGCCATGACGAGGAGCTCCAGGGCGTTGTCGAACGAAGCCGAGTCGCTCCCGCCCGGCTCGATGACGGGGAAGATTTTCTTGAGGTCTTCGCCGAACAGGGGGGAGGCCATCATCGCCTCGCGCGCCCGCATCCAGTTGATGTTCCCGCGAAGCGTGTTGATCTCGCCGTTGTGCGCGAGAAAGCGGTACGGGTGCGCCAAGCGCCAGCTCGGGAAGGTGTTCGTGCTGTAGCGCTGATGGATCAGGACGAGGGCGCTCTCCATCCGGGGATCGGAGAGGTCCGGGTAGTAGGCCTTGATCTGGTGGGCCATGAGCTGGCCCTTGTAGACGAGCACGCGCGCCGAGAGGCTGGGGACGTAAAAGAACGACTTCTCGGTCAGGTCGGACTCCCGGATGCGCCGTTCGACCTGCTTGCGGATGAGGTACAGCTTTCGCTCGAGCGCGGCCGGGCCGGCGGCTTTCGAGCCGACGAAGATCTGCCGGATGACCGGCTCCCCCTCCCTGGACGTCCGGCCGACCAGCCGGTTGTCCGTCGGCACGTCGCGCCAGCCCAGGAGCGCCTGCCCTTCCTGGCGGACGTAATACTCCAGCAGTTCCTCGCACCGGTTGCGCTGGACCACGTCGCGCGGGAGGAAAACCAGACCCGCGCCGTATCCTCCGACAGCCGGCAGATCGATCCCGGCCTTCCGGCACTCCTCCTGGAGGAAGAGGTGCGGCATCTGCATCAGAAGACCCGCCCCGTCGCCCGTCTCGGGATCGGCGCCGGTCGCGCCGCGGTGGGTCAGGTTGAGCAGAACCTGGAGGCCCTTCTCGATGATGTCGTGGGACTTGACGCCCTTGATGTTCGCGACGAACCCGACCCCGCAGGAGTCGTGCTCGAACTGCGGGTCGTAGAGACCTTGTTTTTTCGGTTCCAGCGGTCGTGTCATCGTCTTCACAGCACCTTTGGCGGAAAAAAGTCGTGTATCCAGTTGCTTGCCTCAAACGCAGGCGGGCTGGGAGGAAACAAGCCCAGGGTCGGTCCAGGAAAAACCCGAAGAGGCGTTCGGACCTTGAATTTTATTCGTTCGGCGAGGCGATGTCCAGGGAGTTTTCCGGCTAGATCAGACTGTGCGCCGCCAGGATCGACTCGGCGAGCTTGGCCATCGGGATGTTCTGGTTCCGGCTCATATGCTGGAGCGTCTTGAACGCATCCGCCTCGCTCAGGCCTTTCCGGTCCATGAGGATCCCTTTCGCGCGCTCCACGAGCTTTCGCGTCCGGAGCGCCTCCTTGAGGGACCCGACCTCCTCCTCCAGCGCGTGAAGCTGGCGGAAGCGCGAGATCGCGAGCGTGAGGGCCGGCCGGAGATCCGCCTCCGTGACCGGCTTCACCAGGTAGTTCGAGACGCCCACCGCGTCCGCCCGCTCGATCAGGTCGGAATCGCTGTAGGCCGAGAGGATGACGATCGGCACGGCCCGATGGGCGAGGATTCGGCGGGAAGCCTCGATCCCGTCCATATCCGGCATCTTGACGTCCATGATGACGAGATCGGGAGACAGCTCGACGGCCTTCGCCACGGCCTCTCCCCCGGTTCGCGCCCGGCCGACGACCGCGTGTCCCATCTTCGCCAGCGTCGTCTCGATCCCCATGGCGATGATCGTCTCGTCGTCGGCGACGAGAACCTTGAGCGGCGCGGTCATGTCGGTCAGGACGGGGCGGGAGCCGCGTGGTTCCCGGCCGGCGAAGACACCGTCCCGCGCGGGGGGGGCCAGGACGGCGCGGCCGACGCAAACGTGATCTCGGCCACGGTTCCCTTTCCGTCATTGGGCTTCAGGGAAAATGTCCCGTTGAGGTCGTCGCGGATCAGGTTCCCGACGATCTGGAGCCCCAGCCCGTGGTCCCGCGCGAGCTCGAAGAACGGAGGAAGCCCCTTCCCGTTGTCGCCGAAGGTCACGCGGATCCTTCCGTTGCCGTTCCGGATCTCGACGGAGATCTCTCCCGCGCCCTGCTCCTCGAAACCGTGCTTGATGGAGTTGACCGTCAGCTCGTTCAGCACGAGGGCGACGGACGTCGCGAGCCTGGAAGGGATCTCCACATCCCCTCCCGACACGTTCACCGCCAGGGCCCCCGCGTCCTGAGCCGTCACCTCCGCGACCATCCGGACGACGCGCGCGGCGATCGCCTTCAGGCTCACGGAGCGAATGTCCTCCTGGGTCAGGAGCTGGTGAACGAGCGCGATGCTGCGCAGGCGGGTAAGGTTGTCCGAGAGGAGCCGCCGGACCTCCGGATCGTTGTGTTCGGCAAGCTGAAGAGCCGCCAGGCCCGCCATCGCCTGGAGGTTGTTCTTGATCCGGTGGTGCGCCTCGTGGAGGAGGATCTCGACTTGCTGCCGCCGCCGCTCGGCCAGGGCGAAGAGCTCGGCGTTCTCGATGGCCACGGCCGAGAGACTCGCCACGTGCGCGAGGAGCGTCACCTCGTCCTGCGTAAAGTAGTGAACGCGGTCCAGTCCCAGGCACATGATCCCGAGGATCTGGTTCTTCGTGACCAGGGCCAGACCGATCCGCGTCATCGGCACCGGGACCAGCTCGGGGAAGCAGGAGCTTCCCGGAATGAGCGTCGGCTTTTCCAGGGGCCGGTCCTCCGAGAGCCACGTCGCCTGTCTGTAGCAGGACTGCCCCCCCTCATCGTCGGGGAAGATGTGGAGGACGAGGACGGGCGGGCGATGGGCCGTCACTTCCCGGCAAAGAGAATCGCCCAGAGCGAGCGTCTCCGGCTTGTGGGCGCTGTCGACCAGACCGACGGCGACGCGGAGGTTGAGGCGAACGTTCGACAGGACCGGGCATGAAAGACAGCCCCCGACCTTCGATTCCAGCGATGACTCGTCGGAAACGGAGCAATGCCCGGCATCGAAGCAGCGCGTCCCGGCGATCCCCCAGCACCGCCTGTCCTCCGAGGCGTACGAAGGGCACGCCTCGTCCCTACAGCCGTGGACGTCCCGACACTTGAGGAAGGAACTCTGGTCGACGAGCCAGATCACGCCTCCCTCCGCCTGGATGACGGGAGACGTAATCTCGATGATGTTTTGGAGGAGCGGCTCGATCTTGTGGACCGACGAGAGAATGCGGGAAACGGCGAACAGCGTGCCCAGGTCCTGCTTCTTCGCCGCGACGGTGTCCCGCAGGCGGCGGATCGTCTCCTCGCGGTCGAGCGAATGGGCCTGGATATTCCGGAGCATCGCGTTGAACTTATGGACGACGCGCCCGCGCTCCGTCCGCAGATCCTGCTCGTCGAGGGGGACCTGGACTCCCAGGTTCCCGCCGAAGACTGCGTCCATCGCGGCCGCCATCCTGGAAGACAGATCCTCGATCTTTCCGCCGGGGCCGTCCTTCTTCTTCACACGCCCGCCCTCCGCCCGCAAAGTCTCCCTTCCCGCGCGAACCAATGGATGAGGATCCCTTCCAGGAGTCCGCCGTCGCTGACCACGACGCTCTCTCCCCGGTAGACGGAGAGGGTCGCCCACAGGAGCGCCGCCCCGGGAACGATCAAGTCTTCGCGCCCCGCCTCGATACCCGGAAGATCGAGCCGGGCGGATGCATCCATTCCGGCGAGCCGCTCGAACCAGTTCTCGACCCGGCCGGAGCTCATTCGATACCCGGACACGCGCGCGCGGTCGTAAATCTCGAGCCCCATGTCGAGGGCCGCCAGCGTCGTCGGAGTGCCGGCCGTTCCAATCACCTGGACGGGAGGATCAGGACGGACGACAGCCGCGGCCCGGGACGCGGCCTCCAGGGCGACACCCTTCAAGCGTTCGCGCTCCTCTGGCCCCAGCGCCCGCCGCACGGGGAACTGCTCCGAGAGTCGCACCACGCCCACGGGGAGGCTCACGAGGGAGAAAACCTCATCGTCGTCGCCCGCGATCCATTCCGTGCTCCCGCCGCCGATGTCGACGACAACGGCCGTGGTTCCCGGAGGCGTCGCGACCTCGGACCGGACGCCGAGCCACATGCGCCGCGCTTCTTCCTCCCCGCCGATCACCTCCACGGACAAGCCCGCGTCCGAGCGGATGGCGGCCGTGATCTCGGACCGGTTAGCCGCCTCGCGGACGGCCGACGTCCCCACGACGGCCGTCTCTTCCACGCCGAGACGCTGGGCCTTCTCCCCGAATTCCCTAAGCGCATCGGCCGTGCGTCGGATTGCGGCCGGCGTGACCGCCCCCGTCGCGTGCAGGCCCTCGCCCAGCCGGGTGATCCGCCGGTCGCGTGCCACCTCGGTCCACGCGCCCGCCGGGTCCACGTCGGCCACGAGCAGGCGGACCGTGTTGCTCCCCAGGTCGATCGCCGCCACGCGCCGGGTCATCGAGTCGAAACCGCCGGCGATCCGGCCATAGCTTTCTCTGATTTGCCTCTCGTTCCCGGAAGCATCATTCCGTCGTCTCTTCCTGGACGCCGGATTCCGCCGCGACCTGGCGGAGCGCTCCTTCCAAACGCCGGAGGCGGCGCCCAACGTCGGCCAGGATCTTCGCTTGAAAGAGAACAGCGCCTTCGGGGGACCGGGCCGCCCACGACTCGAACCCCGGCCTGGGCAGGAAAAGGATCCGGCTTTCTCCAGCGGAGCGGACGGAGACGGCTGGAGGACCGGCTTCGAAAAGAGAGAGCTCAGCCACCGTCTCACCCGGGCCGACTGCGACGGAGACCTCCTCTTGCGCGCCGGAAGCGCGGACCAGGACGGCCATCTTCCCGCTGACGACGAATACGGCCCCCCCCGGCCTCTCCTGGCCGGAATAGAGATCCTCACCGTCGGAAAGAGTCCTCTCTTCGACGAACTCGGCCAGACGCTTCAGGTCCTTTTCGCTCAGACCCCGGCAGGCCGAAAAAGGCTTGAGCAGTTCCCATGCGGGCATCAACCCTCCCGAAGAAACGGCGCGGTCACGCCGGAACGACGCCGGCCGATATTTTCAGCCTAGCGGAGAAAAAAGCGTAAGTCAAGGAATCATAAGGGTTCCTGGGGCGCGAAGGGCGCCTTGAGAACCTTGAAAGCCTTGACAGAAGGCGCCAATTCCGGTAAACAGCGTTTTATACGGAGACCAATTGGCGATCGCGCGGAGGATCGTCAGGGGATGGAGCGCCCTCCGCCGCCGTCGGCGGACTGCAAGAGAGTCGAAAACCTCGGAGAAGGAATGACCCTGGAGCGGTTCCGCCAACAGATTGGACTTGTGTCGAGCGCCTCGATCCTGGCCGTCTCCTTCCTCCTCGCGAGCCAGAACGCCGGCGCGGCCGACCTGTCGGACGGTCCCGCCCAAGCGGGAAATCCGCAGACCCAGGCGGTTCAGACCGCGTCCGCTCCGACGGAAACATCCCAAACCGTTGCAAAGGCGGACGTCCCGCCTGTTTCTCCCGCGGCCCAACCGGCGGGTCTCGATCAACCTCAGCAGGCTCCCGCCGGCCAGCCGACGTCTCGAACGGATGATCAACCGGCCGGCACTTCTCCCCGAGAAAAGTCTCCTCAAACCGAACAATCGAGCGCCGTCCCGGCCCCTTCCTCAACCAACAGCGCGGCGCCTCCAGTTCCTGAACCCAGCGCCGCTCCCGACGCGCAGACAGCTCAGGTTTCGGAGCAAGCCCCATCCATCGAAAAATCGTTGCCCAAGTTCCCTCCTCCGCCGATCGACCTCAACCCGATCGTCGAGAAGCGGATCAACTTCTTCGCGCATGCGATCCGCGAGCGGTTCTCTCTCTATCTTGAGCGGTCCGGCCGCTACCTCTCCCTCATGAAGGAGATTCTCCGGGAGAGGGACATGCCGGAAGATCTCGTCTATCTCGCCCTCATCGAAAGCGGGTTCTCGCCCTACGCCTTCTCCCGCTCCCGGGCCAGCGGACCCTGGCAGTTCATCATGCCCACGGCCCGCCGGTACGGCCTGGAGATCAACTGGTGGGTCGACGAGAGACGCGACCCCGTCAAGTCGACGATCGCCGCGGCTTCCTACCTCAAGGACCTTTACGAGATGTTCGAATCGTGGCCCCTGGCGATGGCCTCCTACAACGCGGGCGAGGGAAGAGTCATGCGCGCCGTCCGGCGGACACGGACGGACGATTTCTGGAAGATCCGCAACACCCGGCACCTGCGGGTCGAGACGCGAAACTACGTCCCGAACTACATGGCGGCCGTATTGATCGCCCAGAACCCGGACCAGCACGGCTTCGACGAAATCGACTATCACGCCCCCTTCGTCTTCGACCTTGCGACCGTCGAGGGTCCGGCGGACCTGCGCGTGATCGCCGCGGCGGCGGATACGACGGTGGAGGAGATCCGGGGGCTCAACCCGGAGCTCAAGAGGTGGTGCACGCCTCCCGGCTCCTACGACGTCCGTATCCCCAAAGGAACAAGGGAGGCGTTCGCCGAAGCATTCGCCAAGATTCCGAGCGGCGAGCGGATCGCGTGGAGGGAGCACACCGTCCGCAAGGGGGAGACGCTCAAATCGATCGCCGGGAAGTACCGGGTCTCGGCCGAAAGCCTCGAGGCGATCAACGGCCTGTCTTCGAAGAGGCCGCTCCGCGTTGGAAGCGAGGTCCTCGTGCCCCCCCAGGATGAGTTTGTGCTGGCCCTGGCCAAGGCGACCCGCGACGAGGTTCGCAGGGCGGTGAAGTCCAAGAAAAAGATAAAGACGGCGGCAAAGAAGAAGGGCATACCCAAGGCCAAGGTGGCCAAGCCGGATGGCCAGAAGGACAACGGGGCGGCGAAACCGGCGCAGGAAGCCAAGTCCCCAGCCGGCCCACCCGCGCCTGGAGCGCAATCCAAGAAGATCCCTCCTGACAAGGCGGCATCCCTGGCCGCGCCTTCCAGTCAGAGCTAGTTCTTTTCCGCGGGAGCGGAGGGCTTCTTCTCTTTTGTTTCCGCGATAGAACCCCCAAGAGCGACGATCCGTTGTCGCGCCGCCTGAATCATGGCTGATTGGGGATACTCCGCTTCGATCTTCTTGTACCCTTCCAGCGCCTTCTCCCTCTCGCCTCTTCCCTGGCGAATCCGGGCGGCTTCGAACAGGGCCATGTCCGGGATCCCGCGAGGGTCCTTTCCGGCCGACTCGAAGGCCGCGATCGCCTCGTCCATCCTCCCCTTGGAAACGAGGGCGTAGCCCAACCCGAGCTGGGACAGGGAGGCGAGATCTCCCTTTCCCCCCGACTTCCGGATGATTCCCTGGTAGAGCTCGACCGCTTTGTCCGCTTCGCCGGTTCGCGCCTTGAGACCCGCCAGGTAGTAAGCGGCCCGCTCCGAGCTTCCGGTCCAGCTGTAACCGCCGACGATCTGCTCGAACGCGCCTGCCGCTTCCTTCGCGGCCTCGGTGGAACCGGCGTCGGCCCGGGCAAGCGACTGAAGCCCTTTCTCTTCGAGCCGAAGGGCTTGGAAGTCCTGGCGCTGATACAGCCACCAACCGACCGCGGCAAGAACGATCAGCAGAAGGCCGGCAGCCACGGCGTAGACGATCAGGGGCATCCCCTTCGCCGCGCCTTCTCCGGAACCGGAAGCGCCGACCAGACCCCGGAGCCTGTCCGAGACCGCCTTCGCGCTCGCCGGCTCCTCGACAGCCTGAACCTTTGGCGCCTTTTTTCGAATCTCCTTCACGCTTCCTCCTGCGAACTGATGTGGATGACGGCGATCGATTCGGCGAAGTCTAGCCGGAACCGCTCGTGCTGTCCAGCCCCGACCGCGGGTTCGCCATCCGCAACTTTGGTGTTATGTGGAGAAGAACTGACAGGCTTCCCGCCTCATTCGGAGAGCTCGAATCTCAGTCCGACGCGGAAAGCGGCGGGGCCCACGGGAAAAGGCGAGGCCTCCTGGACAGATCGCACTGCCGCTCGGTCGAGAAGAGCGGAGCCGGACGAGGACGCGATCTCGATCCGTTCCGGAGTCCCGCCATCGCCGACGCGGAACGACACCCACGCCGTCCCCGTGATCCCTCTCAGCCGGGCCAGGGGCGGGTACTTTTTCACAGCGCTGACCCGATCCAGAACAACGGCGAGAGGATCGCTTCCGTCTGTTCGCAACCCATCGATTCCGCCTTTTTCGCCCTCCGCGATTCCCGGCGCGGGACCCACAGCCGGCGGCCTCGTCGCTCTGTCCTCCGCTGTCCCCGCGGCATGAACGACATCTGAGGACATTTCCGGCTCCCATGGGAGAAGGCCCTTGTCCTCTTCACGCCCGTCGGCAATGCGGCCCCTCACCCTGACCCTCTCCCCAGGGGGGAGAGGAGAAAGCGATTCATGGTGGTCCACAGAAGCCTCGCGGGTATCCGCACCCCTTTCCACGAGCGAAACGGTCACAACCCCTCCGGTCCCGGCCGAGGAGAGCAGGGAAAGCGCTCCAACAACGCCGGCGACGGCGGCCGCGTGCAGCCCCGCCGACGCGAGAAGGGGACCTGCGAGCTTCACGTCTGGACTCCCACACACCTTCCAACCATGGCTTCCAAAAGGTGCGAGGTGTCGTTCACGGACAGCACGACGCCCCTCCTGGGCTTCCAGATCCCCTCGGAGATTGACCCAGGATCGAATCGGAACCGGCCGTAGTCCGACAAGTCCACCCCCAAGAGCCTGCAGAAGAGCGCCTTGAGGCACGCCCCATGCGTCACGATGACCAGAGTCCCATATGGATGACGCCTTACGATCTCCTCGACAGCGACCGTCACGCGCATCTGGACGTCCCGGAGACTCTCGCCGCCCGGAGGCGGGACGTCCACCGGATAGCAGGGCGTCGGATCCCTCTCCCGGAAGTGGCGACGGCGGACCACTTCGTACGAAAGCCCCTGCCAGACTCCCAGATGGATCTCACGCAGGCCGGACACCCCCATGACGGGCATTCCCAGACGCTGCCCGATGATCTCCGCCGTATCCCGCGCGCGCGAAAGGTCGCTCGCGTAGATGGCGTCGATGCGTTCGGAGGCCAACCGGCGGGCCGCCCTCTCGGCCTGTACCCGTCCACCGGCGGAGAGCGGCACGTCCATCTGGCCCTGGTATCGGCCCACAATGTTCCAGATCGACTCCCCGTGCCGGACGAGGAGCAACCGGACCGTCACTTTCGCGCCATCCTCTCCAGTGCCCCGAGAAGCCGTGCATTCTCCTCTGGCTTCCGCGCGCAAATCCGGACGTGCGTGGGGAGGCCGAACGATGATCCGTCCCGCACCCAGAACCCGTCTCGGGCCAGACGGTCGCGGAACCCGAGCCCGTCGCCAACCTCAACGAGAAAGAAGTGGACGGAGGACGGGGCCGCGCGCCAGCCGAGCCGGGTGATCGCTTCCTGGAGACGCGAGGACTCACCGCGGAGAAGAACAAGGGTTCGCCGCATGTGCTCCTCGTCCTCGATGGCGGCGAGTCCCGCGGCCTGGGCCAGGGCGTTCACGCTCCACGGCGGCTTCACGCGAGAGAGGGCTTCCACGATCTCGGGACGTCCGACCGCGTATCCCAGGCGCAGACCAGCCAAGCCGTAGTCCTTCGTCATGGAGCGGAGCACCACCACGTTCCGCCGCTCGGAAAGCGGGACGGACGGCCAGGCGCTTTCGGCGAAGGAGACGAACGACTCGTCCATAACCCAGAGGGTCTCCTCGCGCGTCTCGACCAGGGTTTGCACATCCTCGCGGGAGAGATGGACGCCCGTCGGATTGTTCGGGTTGCAGAGGAACGCGAGCTTCGGTCGCTCCCGCCGGACTCGATCGGCCGCCGCCTCAAGGTCCGGCCGCAAATCGGTTTTCTCGGACGCCAGGACCGAGATCACCCGGCCCCCCATGATCTCGGCCGACGCGCGGTACTCGCCGAACGTGGGTGCGAGGACGAGAACGGGATCCCCTCTCTCAAGGAAGGCGATCGAGAGAAGACGGATTATCTCCGACGATCCGTTTCCGACGACGACGTTCTGCGGGTGAACTCCCAGACGCCCGGCCAAGGCCTCCCGAAGCGCCCCGGCCTCCGGATCGGGATGGCGATCGATGGGAACGCGCGTAAGCGCCTCCCGGACCCGAGGCGAGGGGCCGAACGCGTTCACGTTGGAACTGAAGTCGATGAGGGTGCCCGCGTCGAGCCCGAGCCTGCGCCATTCGGCCGGGCAGTATCCCCCGTGTGCGGGGACCGGGAGCGAGCAGATCTCGGGCCGAGGGAGCGAAATCACACGGCAGCCTTTCTCATGACCGGGCGAGCCCGATTCCCGCCGCGAGACCTGCGAACCACAACGCGGCGGCCGCGTGAAGAATACGCACCGACCGGCCGAGCGTTGACGGGGTCAGCGGGTTTCGAGCCTTTCCCAGGTTGTAGCAGCCGACCTTCGAAAGCTCCACCCCGAGGGCCCCGGCCATTGCGCTCATGGGCCAGCCCGCGTTGGGGCTGGCTGTCCGCCCGCGGTCGCGCAACAGCGTCCGCCACGATCCCCTCCAGTCCTCGCCCGTCAACCGCGCCGCCGCGACCACGAGCAAACCGGACAAACGCGCGGGCAGAAGGTTCAAGAGATCGTCCAGCCGCGCGGCCGCCTTTCCCACGTACTCTGTCGGCCCGCGATACCCAATCATGGCGTCCGCCGTGTTCACGAACCGGTACGCGAGCGCTCCCGGCAGTCCGCAGGCCGCGTAGAAGAGGAGAGGCGCCACGACGCTGTCCACCAGGTTTTCCGCCACAGACTCCACCGCGGCCGACACCACCCGCGCCTCGTCCAACGCGGAGGTCTCGCGGCTCACGAGGTCGCGGGCCACGGCGTGACGGGCCTCTCGAATATCCCCCGCCGCCAGCGCCGCCTTCACACGCCCCGCAGCCGCCGCCAGTCCCGCGAGGGAGAAGGTCGTCTTGAGGATCACGGCGCTCGCCAGGATGAAGAGCCCTTCGCTCCATGGCCGCAGCGCCGGGAAGACCAGCCACGCCGCCCCCGCCGCGCCGATCGCGCCGGTCAGCACCCAGAACGCGCCGAAGGCGACTTGGGCCGCCCGTGACCACGCGGACACCGGGAAGCCGGAGCCTGTCCGGAAATCGGTCCTGAAGAGCGATTCAGCCAGGCTGATCCCAGCCGACAGGAAACGCCCCATCCATCCCACTGGATGCCAAGCCGTGGGCGGATCGCCCAAACGGTCGATGAACAAGGCCAGGCAGAGAATAATAACCTGGGTCACGGACGCCGCTCGAACCCGCTTTGCTTCCGGAGGCCTTCCTCCACGGCCCGCTTGACGGCCCGGGCCGCCATCTCTCCGAACCGGCAGTGGCCTCCGGCGCACGTCACGACAGGGCCCGTTCCGGAAACGACGACGATCTCGTCCGTCCCGGTTCCCGTCGCCTGCTCCCCGGGCGTGTAGGATGAAGGGACATTCATGTCCTCGAAAGCCGCGACCTTGGCTTCCGTCGCGGTGATCAGGACGCGCGCCATGGCCTCGTCTTTGAGCCGGGCGTTCGTGAGAAGGATGACGTTCACCGTTCCTGCCCCGCTCCGACGGGACTGAAGCGGCCGCGCTTCTCTCGGGGCCGTTTTCCACTCGACGAAATCCCCGCGGTCCACGCCCGCCCTCTGGGCGTTCGTCCGGGCGCCCGCCGTCACCAGCGCAACGACCGCAACCCCTTCGAACGATTCCGTCGTGACGGCGAGATTGCGAATGTCCGCCGCCGTCGAGAGGTAGGCCGCGGACTCGGGGGCGAGTCCGCTCCGCCGGGCGGCATCCGCGACGGCCGTCCGTTCGTAACCCCGGCCATCGCGGCCGCAAACCCGATTCCAGACCGAGATGGGCGCTCCGTGGTTCATCACGGCGGTTCTCTCCGCGAATCCGAGGCGCGTCGACAGAAGGCGGCGAGGCTCGGGGAAACGAACGACGAGCGTCCTGGTTTCCTCGCCCATCATCGGATGGGCGAGGACCTCGGCCTCCGCGGAGACCTCGGGGGGAAGAGAAACGGGCGCCTTCTCCCCGGCCCGCAAGGAGCCGGGGAGAAGGACGAGGGCCAAAGCGGCCGCCGCGAGGGCCTGTGCGGCTTGTATGGCCCGGACGGCTGGCATTCCTGGCGCCACGGCGCTAGAACCTCCCGCTCACGCCCGCGTAGAACGACCGGCCGGGCGTACCGTATCCCCGAGCATCCTCGTATTGTTTGTCCGCCAGGTTCTCCGCTCGCGCAAAGAGAGAGACGCTCTTCGTCGCGCGCCATTCGCCCGACAAATTGACCAGGGTGTACGCGGGAAGAGTCACGCGGGTGGACGGGTAGGTCGAGAAGTCGCGGTCCTCCCGCTTGCCGACGCGGATGAGCGACGCCGTGGCGGAAACATCCGGCGACACCAGGAAGGTCGCCAGGAGGCTCGCCCTGTTTTTCGCCCGCCGAATCAGGCGCTCGCCCGTCGCCTCGTCCTTCGCGTCGAGGATCGTCCCCCGGGCAACGAGCGAGAGGAAGCTCGCCGGCTTGTACCCAGCCTCCAGCTCGAACCCGGAGGTCTTGGCCCGGCCGGTATTCACGTACTTCGATGTTCCGAAGTCATAGTCGATCAGGTTCCGGAACCGGGACCGGAAGTAGGCCAGGTCAACCCATCCCGCCGGACCCGCGAGCGGCTGGCGCACGCCCACCTCGTAGCTCGCGCTCTTCTCGGGCTGGAGATCCGCGTTTCCATACTGCGAATAGAGCTGGTAGAGCGACGGCGCCTTGAAACCCGTTCCCCACGAGGCGCGAAAGCGTGTCCCGGTCCCCGGCGCGAGGACGCTCCCGCCGACCCTGCCGCTCGTGGCGCCCCCGAAGCGATCGTGGTCGTCCCTGCGGATGCCGGCCGTGACTTGGAGCGCCTGGCTTGGAGTCCACCTCTCCTGCGCGTAGATCCCCCACGTCCGCGACGTCCGATCGTCAAACCGGGTGTTGTAAGGACCGAAGGACGAAAGGGAGCGGTACTCGCTGTTC
>CAKKSE010000070.1:24870-26493 GCA_919903025.1 Nitrospiria bacterium
GCGTCGATCTCGGTCCGCGCCTCGTGGCCGCGGAGGACGATCTCAGCGTCCGCGCGATCCGAGAGCTTGTATCCCGCCCGGCCGGAGTACGACGTGTTCCGCACTCCATCCTTCTCTGTGTTCCCGTACTTCTCCCCCGCGGCGGAGATCCCGGCGGAATCGAGCCGGTCGACACCGAGGGCGTAGTGGGCCTTGCCCGTACCCCCCGACAGACCGAGCCGTTCCCGGAACGTGTTGAAAGAACCCGCTTCAGCGCTCACCTCGCCCGAAAGCGGCCCCTTTCCCTTTCGCGTGATGACGTTGATCACGCCTCCCATGGAATCCGATCCGTACAGCGTGCTCTGCGGCCCGCGGAGAACCTCGATCCTCTCGACGTTCGCCGCGGAGAGGTGCGCGAAGTTGAACACTCGTCCGGCCGAGGACGGATCGTTCACCTCGACTCCGTCCACGAGGACGAGCGTGTGTTCGCTCTTCGTCCCGCGGAGAAAAACGCTCGAAAGAGACCCGGGCCCGCCGCTCCGCACGGCGTCGAGGCCGACAACGTCCCGCAGGGCGTCGAAGACCGTCCGGTACTGCTTCTGCTCGATCTCTTTCCGCGTGATCACGGTGATCGATGACGCGGCGGCCTCCGCGGCCTCCTCGATCCTCGACGCCGTCACGACCACCTCGCCGGCTCTGACGGTCTCCTCGGCCTGCGAGATCCGGGGAACAACGATGCTGACCAAACCAAGAACTATGAAAGAACTCTTCCAAATCACGGAAATTCTCCTTTTCTCCTTCACGCGAAGGAACGGGTTGTCACCTCCGGCGCCGGTCTCCTGGCTCGCGGTCCGAACCTACTCCCCGCCCCTTCCCCCCGCCCGCAAGGCGGGAGTGGTCATCGACGGGTTTCGTCCCGATCACAGTTGCGCGGCAGCTCCCGGATCTCACGGGATTCCCTTGGGCCGACCCGAATGATCGGGGCGGCCCGCGCCGGAAAATTATTTTCGCACGCACACGATTCCGTCACCTCACAAGTCCCATCACCTCCTTCAAGGCGGTCCACCTCGTCCCGCGGATCAGCGCGTCCGCCAGGACATCCAGGCCATCCTCCACGGAGTCCCGCGCGCTTGCGGGAACGCCCGGCAGATCGGCCCCCAGGTCGTTCAGCCACTTCCGGCAGAATTCCGCCGAGTCGAAGACGCCGTGAAGATACGTCCCCCAGATGCGCCCGCCGTGGACAGCACAACCGTCCTCGATAACCTCGCCCGTGGTCCGGCGCGTCAGCCGGGAGAACCAGCCGGTCCCGTCAACACGCGACGTCCGGCCGACGTGGATCTCATATCCGAACACATCTTCCCCCTGGAAAGTCGCGCCCCGCGCCTCGCCCGTGATTTTCTCGCGCGTGAGGACCGTCTCCACCGGCAGGAGCCCAAGCCCGGGCGCACCCTTCAGGCCCGATTCGACGCCGTCCGGATCCAGGACCCGCTCGCCCATCATCTGGTACCCGCCGCAGATCCCCGCGACCGCCCCGCCCCTTCGGGAGAATCCGAGGACGGCATCCGCCATTCCGCTTTCATGCAGATGAATGAGGTCCGCCACCGTGTTCTTCGTCCCTGGAAGAACCAACGCTTTGCACTCGTC
>CAKKSE010000071.1 GCA_919903025.1 Nitrospiria bacterium
CGTCCGCCTCGTCACGGGGCCGGTGAGTCTTCCCGCGCCTCAAGGGGCCGAAGTCGCGCGGGTCGAAACGGGAGCGGAGATGGCGGAAGCGGTTGACCGCGCGATCGGGGCGTCGACCGTCCTCGTCATGTCGGCGGCCGTCTCCGACTGGCGCCCGGAATCGCCCTCCGGCCGAAAGATTAAGAAAGACGCCGCTCCCCCGCGGATAGACCTCGTTCAGAATCCGGACATCCTCGAAGCGGCCTGCCGGAACAAGGGGGACAGGATCGTGATCGGGTTCGCCGCCGAGACGGACGATCTGCTCGCGCACGCAAGGGAAAAGCTCGCGCGCAAGGGAGTCGATCTCCTGGTCGCCAACGACGTCGCCTCTCCCGATTCCGGATTCGACGTGGAGACGAACCGGGCGGTCTTCCTCATGGCCGACGGGTCCGAGGAATCACTGCCTCTCATGACCAAGGACCGTCTAGCCGATCTTATCCTGGACCGTGTCCGCGCGATCCGCCGGAAGGGGGAGACGAGCCCCGTGGGTGCCGGCGATCTTTTTGAAAATCAATAGGATAGCAGGCCATTCCGCTTGACTTTCCGCAACTCCCTGGTAACATAAAAACTATCGATAGCGTCGGGTCTTCCCAGGTCTCCCTCCAAACGGAAGGCCGTGGGCCACAAAACGGGCCAAGGAAGGTGTTCGGCCCACGAGAGGCAACCCGAGGAAGGTATGGCGATCGACCCGCAGAAGTCCAGGGCGTCCTCGGCTGAGATTCAGAAACTCTCCGAGCGCATCGGCCGCGATCCCGGCTCCAGGCTGTTCGTCCCCCTCGCGGAGGAGTATCGAAAGCTCGGACAACTCGACCGCGCGATTGAGACGCTCCGAGGCGGATTGAAGATCGTCCCGAACTACACCACGGCCCGCGTCGCCCTGGGGCGCCTCCTTCTCGAAAAGGGGGCGCTGGCCGAAGCCAGAGAGGAGTTCGAGGCCGTCCTTCTGGACGCGCCAGAGAACCTCCTGGCCAACAAGAAACTGGCGGAAGTCTACCGGGCGCTCGGCATGAACGCGGAGGCTCTCAAGGTCTACCGGCGCTTGGCCGCTCTGGACCCGTTCGACAACGAGTCCCAGGCGGCCCTCAAGACCCTGGAGCCCGTCGTCTCGAAGGAAGAGCCCGCCGCAAGGACCCCCGAGCCGGGGCCTTCCGCACCTCCCGCCGAGAAGCCCGTCGAAAAGGAAGAGGAGTACCTCGGGAGTCCTCTCGAGGAGATATTCCTCCAGCCTGCCGAAATCGCGCCGGAGGCTGAAACCCGGCAGATCGAGCCGCCGGTCGCGGGAACGGCGATTCCTGAACCTGCCCCTCCAGCGGATCTCTTTGGGGGGGAAGAAGAGCCCGTCCTTATCCTCGAAGAACCTGAATTCGTACAACCCGCTCCCTCTGCGCCGCCTGAGACGCCTCCCGGCATCACGCCGGCGCCTGCAGAGGCGCACATCGAGCCTGAGGCCCCGGCGGAGGAAGAGATCTTCGAGATCGCCATCGAGGAGGAAGAAGAGCCTCAGGCGGTTCCGCCGGCGCCCGAGGCCGCGGTCCCGTCCGAGCCACTCGATCTCGATCTGGCCGCCGAGCGGGCCGTTCTCGAAGGCCGGTACGAAGAGGCCCGGGAACTTCTCGAACGATCCCTTGGCCGGGATCCTCGGAACGACCGCGTGCGGGGGAGACTGGAGGACCTCCGCTTCCTGATGGAACTGGAGTCACGGGCTTCGGCGCGCGTACCCGAAGCGCAACGGCCGCCGGAAGCGCCCGCCGCTCTGGGCGTGATCGAACAAATCGTGTCCGCCGCCGGAATCATCGAACTGGAGCCGGAAGCGCCCGAGGTTATTGCTCCTCCGGCGAGGCCGCCGGCCGCTGCCGGGGAAGAGACCCATCAGGCCGAGGCGATCGCAAAACTCGAATCCTGGCTGAACGCGGTCAGACGGGCGAAGGAGGCGAGAAGATGACTTTCGGCGCGATTCTCCAGGACGCCGTTTCGCAGGTGGACGGCGCCCTGGGCGCGATCATGCTCGACGGAGACGGGATCGCCGTGGATGAAGTCCGCGCCGATCCGAACCTTGACCTGGCGATCGTCGCCGCCGAGTACTCGACCATCCTGCGCGAAACCCAGCGCGCGGGGACCGAGACCGGCATCGGCCTTCCGGAGGAGATCACGGTCCGGTCGTCCCGAACCGTCCTCATCATCCGCCGGGCGGGGGACGGTTACTTCGTCGTCCTCGCGCTCTCGCCGGAGGCCAACTTCGGCAAGGGGCGGTTCGTCCTGAGGCGCACCGTGGCGCGACTGGAGGACGAGCTGTGAGCCAGGCCGCGCGCCTGCTCGTCCTGCACGGGCCGAACCTCAACCTCCTCGGCACCCGCGAGCCGGGGATCTACGGAAGCGCGACGCTCGCCGAGATCGACGTCCGGATCCGCGAGGAATGCCAGGCGCTCGGCGCCGAGGTCCGCATCCTGCAATCGAACCACGAAGGCGCCCTCGTCGACGCCATCCAGGGCGCGCGCACGACCGCGGACGCGCTGGTCCTCAACGCCGCGGCGTATACGCATACCTCCGTCGCCATCCGGGACGCCGTGGCGGCGCTTCAGGTCCCGGTCGTCGAGGTCCACCTCTCCAACATTTTCGCCCGCGAGCGGTTCCGCCGCCGGTCGCTCCTGTCGGACGTGGTCTCCGGCGTCATCACCGGCTTCGGCCCCGAGAGCTACGTCCTCGGCGTCCGGGCGGCCCTTTCTCTCCTCTCGCGTCCTCCCGCCGCCCGATAGCGCGCGACGAACCCGTTTACAGAAGGGCCGGTTCGTGCTATTCTCCCTGGCCTTCATTGAGGGCCAATCCTCTTTTCCGCTGGTCACTGACGGAGTGATGCCCGTGTTGTCCACAAGCGAAATTCGAAACGGCGCCAAGATCGAGATCGACGGGGAGCCGTTCATCATCGTCGACTTTCAGCACGTCAAGCCCGGAAAGGGAGGCGGGTTCGTCCGCACGAAGATCAAGTCGCTCAAGAGCGGCAACGTCATCGACCGGACGTTCCGCACGGGCGAGAAGCTCGACACGCCGGACCTCGAAGAGAAATCGATGCAGTTCCTCTACCAAGGCGAGGGACAGTACCACTTCATGGACACGGCCACGTACGAGCAGATTTTCCTGACGGCCGACCATCTTGGACAGTCCCGGGACTTCCTCAAGGAGAACATGGTCGTCAACATCCTCTTCCATAACGGCAGGGCGATCGGGGTGGATCTGCCCATCTTCGTGGAACTGGCGATCGCCGAGACGGACCCCGGCATCAAGGGAGACACCGCGTCGGGCGGCGCGAAGCCGGCCATTCTCGAGTCCGGCGCCACGGTCCGCGTGCCGCTCTATCTGAACGTCGGCGACATCATCAAAGTTGACACCCGGACCGGCACGTACGTGGAGCGGGTCCGAGCGGCGGGGTGACGATGAACCTGAAGGAAATCCGCGAGATCATAGACCTCATCATCCGCACGGACGTCTCGGAGATCGAAATCGAGAAATCCGGCATCCGCGTTCGGGTCCGCCGCGGGGCGCTTCCCGCCGCGCCGCCGCCCGCCCACGGGGCGGAGATGGTCGTCTCGGCGGCCGCCGCCGTCCCGATCTCGGCCCAGACGGCCGCCGGGGAGGCGAAACGCGACGAAGGGGTCCTGATCTGCGCGCCGATCGTCGGGACCTTTTACCGCTCTCCCGCGCCCGAGGCCAAACCGTACGTGGAAATCGGCGACGTCGTCAAGAAAGGCCAAGTCCTCGGGCTCATCGAAGCCATGAAGCTGATGAACGAGATCGAGTCCGAAGCCGACGGCCGGGTCGCGGAGATCCTCGCCGAGAACGCCAAGCCCGTCGAGTACGGCACGCCCCTCTTCCGCATCGAACCGGCAGCCCCGGCCGCGCGTGTTTAAGAAAGTCCTGATCGCGAACCGCGGCGAGATCGCCGTTCGGATCATCCGGGCCTGCCGGGAACTGGGCATCAAGACGGTCGCCGTCTTTTCGAAGGCCGACGCTGATTCCCTCCACGTTCGCTACGCCGACGAAGCCTTCTGCATCGGCCCGGCCGACAGCGCATCTTCATACCGCAACATCGCCAACATTCTCTCCGCCGCCGAAATCACGGACGCCGAGGCGATCCATCCCGGCTACGGCTTTCTGGCCGAGGACGCCAACTTCGCCGAAGTCTGCTCGTCGGTCGGAATCCGGTTCATCGGACCGACGCCGGAAAACATCCGCCTGATGGGAGACAAGGCGCGGGCCCGCGAGGCCGCCCACCGCGCCGGCGTGCCGGTCCTTCCGGGCAGTCCCGGACCCCTCCGGGACGAGAAAGAGGCGCTCAAGCTGGCCCAGAAGATCGGGTTTCCCGTCATCCTCAAGGCGGCGGCGGGCGGGGGAGGGCGGGGAATGCGCGTCATCCACACCGAGGCTTCCCTCGGAAACGCGTTCCACCAGGCCCAGTCCGAGGCCATGGCCTCGTTCGGCAGCGGGGAAATCTACATCGAGAAGTACGTCGTCGACCCGAGGCACATCGAGATCCAGGTGCTGGCCGACGAGCGGGGGGCCGCCGTTCACCTGGGCGAGCGCGAATGCTCGATCCAGCGGCGCCACCAGAAGATCCTCGAGGAAGCGCCCTCCGCCGTCCTGACGGAAAAGATCCGCAAGCGGATGGGGGAGGCGGCGATCGACCTCGTCAAAGCGGCCCGGTACCGGAACGCCGGGACCGTGGAGTTCCTGATCGACAAGGACCTCAAGTTCTACTTCATCGAAATGAACACGCGGGTCCAGGTCGAGCACCCCGTCACCGAGGCGATCACCGGAATCGACATCGTCAAGGAGCAGATCCGGCTGGCCGCCGGCGATTCGCTCGACATGAAACAGCGGGACATCCTGTTCGTCGGCCATGCCATCGAGTGCCGCATCAACGCGGAAGATCCCGACACGTTCCTCCCCTCGCCGGGCCGCGTCACCCGGTTTGACCTGCCGGGGGGGCCGGGGGTCCGGGTTGACACGGCCGTCTACGCGGGGTACACAATTCCTCCTCAATACGATTCGCTGGTCGCCAAGGTGATCGTCCACGGCAAGACCCGGGACGAGGCGATCGCCCGGATGGCACGGGCGCTCGACGAGAGCCGGATCGAGGAGATCAAGACGAACATCCCTCTCCAGAGGAAGATCATGGCCGATCCCGATTTCAAGCGGGGGAAGTACACGACCCACTTCCTCGAACGCTACGCGCCCGAGCCTTGAGCCGCGCTTGCCCTGATCTCGTCGTCATCTTGGACGGAGTGCCGATCCGGAATCGGCCGGCGGCCGACTGGATATCCGACTTGGCGTCAGTCGGCGTCTCCGCCGTCCAGTTTCGCGCGCCGGGGATTTCCCGGAGGGAAAAATGGGTCCGATCCCGGCCGATGCGCGGGGCCGCCGGCCGGGCCGGCATCCGGTTCTTCGTAAACGACGACGCGGACCTGGCCCTCGCGCTTTCGGCCGACGGCGTCCACGTTGGCCAGACGGACCTTCCCGTGGCGTGCGTCCGAAAGGCGGTCGGGCCCGGGCTCATGATCGGGGTTTCCGCTCGGACGCCCGATGAAGCCCTCCGGGCCGAACGGGAAGGGGCGGACTATCTCGGCGCGGGGGCGGTCTTCCCGACCTTCTCCAAACCGGGAGCGCCGGCCATCGGTACGAATGGACTGGCGGCGGTCCGTTCGGCGGTCCGGATTCCCGTCCTGGCCATCGGGGGAATCACGCCGGAGACGGCGCTTCAAGCCCTCGACGCGGGCGCCGACGGCGTGGCCGTCATCTCGGCCGTCGTGAACGCGGACGATCCAGGCGCGGCCGCGGCTGCCTTGATTCGCGTTCTCCGGAGCGCCCGCCCGGGCGGATTGACCTAAGGGGGTTGCCATGAATCGATCGCTTTCCCGGGCCATCGTTCCGATCGCTCTGCTCCTCCCGGCGCTTTGGCTCCCCGGGTGCGGCGGAAAAGATGAGGCCGTCATTACGGTCGGCGTGGCGGGCCCGATGACGGGCGACCAGAGCAAAATGGGGCAGGACTTCCGGAACGGCGTCGAGTTGGCCGTGGAGGAGTGGAATGGCCGCGGCGGCGTGCTCGGCAAAAAGATCCGGATCGACGTCAACGACGATCAGCACGATCCAAAGCAGGCCGTCGCCGTGGCGAACAAGATGGTCAACAAGGGCGTCGTCGGCGTGATCGGACATTTCAATTCGAGCTGTTCCATCCCCGCGTCGGACATCTACGCGAAGGCCGGCGTTCCCATGATCACCCCGGCATCCACCAACCCGAAGCTGACGGAAAAGGGGCATCCGACCGTCTTCCGCGTCTGCGGGCGGGACGACCAGCAGGGGAAGGTGGCAGCCGATTTCGTCGCGAACGTCCTCAAGTCGAAACGCGTGGCGGTCCTCCACGATAAGACCGAGTACGGCCAGGGGCTCGCCGACGAGTTCCGGAAATCGCTCGGAACCCGCGCCGAGGTCACAGCCTACGAGGCGGTCATCCAGGGCGACAAGGACTTCAAGGCCGTCCTCACGAAGGTGAAGCGGGCCGATCCCGACCTCCTCTATTTCGGCGGCGTCTATCCTGAGGCCGGTCTCCTCGTCCGCCAAGCCCGCGAGCTGGGAATCACAGCCCCGCTCTTCTCCGGCGACGGGACGATCGACACCAAGTTCATCGAGATCGCCGGCCCCGCGGCCGAGGGGACGTACCTCACCTTCTCGCCAGACCCGGAGAAAGTCCCGACCGCGAAGTTGTTCCTCGACGCCTACCGCAGGAAATACGGCCCGCACGGCCCGTATTCGATCTACGCGTACGACGCGGCCAACATCCTCCTCGCGGCGATCCGGGACGCCGGGACGACCGACGGACGCGCCGTCTCGAAGAAGATCCGAGACTCGTCGTTCCGCGGCGCGCTCGGTGAAATCGCGTTCGATCCGAAGGGCGATGTTAGGACGGCCCCTTACGTCGTCTGGATCACCCGCGGCGGGAAGTTCGAGGAGATCGCCTCCAAACCGGCACCCTGACAAGGATGGTGGCGGCGTGCTCGTCCAGCAGATCATCAACGGCCTGACGCTCGGGTCCGTCTACGCCCTGATCGCCCTGGGCTACACGATGGTCTACGGGATCATCAAGCTCATCAACTTCGCCCACGGCGAGATCTACATGATCGGCGCCTACGCCGGGATCGTCTCCATGGGGCTTCTGACCCTCCTCGGCGTCCCG
Source organism: Nitrospiria bacterium (assembly GCA_919903025.1). GTDB lineage: Bacteria > Nitrospirota > RBG-16-64-22 > RBG-16-64-22 > RBG-16-64-22 > RBG-16-64-22. Next base: position 7,262 of record CAKKSE010000071.1, read on the forward strand.
CCCTCCCTTCTTCCGGTCTCCATCCTCGTCTCGTTCCTCGCCGCTGGCGTCGTCAGCGCCGCTTACGGCGTCACGGTCGAACGGCTGGCGTACCGGCCCCTTCGCCAGGCGCCCCGTCTCTCGCCCCTCATCAGCGCCGTCGGGGTCTCCATTTTCCTCCAGAACTTCGTCATGCTGTCCCAGGGAGCGGGCGACCTGGTCTTTCCGATCACCTTTCCCTTGGAAGGGATCTCCTTTCTCGGCGCCCGGATCACCACCCTTCAGATCTTCATCCTGGCGGCGTCGGTCCTGCTCATGGCGGCGCTGACCATGTTCATCAACCGGACCCGGATGGGAACGGCCATGCGCGCCACGTCACAGGACCGCGTGATGGCCGGGCTGGTGGGGATCAACGTAGACCGGGTGATCGCCGTGACGTTCGCAATCGGGTCGTTGCTCGCCGCCGTCGCGGGCGTCCTGGTGGGGGTCTACTACGGCCTTGTCAACTTCTCGATCGGCTACGTGGCGGGTCTCAAGGCCTTCACGGCGGCCGTCCTGGGGGGGATCGGCAGTGTCCCCGGGGCCATGCTCGGGGGCGTCCTCCTGGGCCTTCTCGAAGCGCTCGGCGCCGCCTATATATCGAGCGAATACAAGGACGCCTTCGCCTTCCTGGTCCTGATCGCCGTCCTGATCTTCAGGCCCCAGGGTCTCATGGGGAGCGCGGACGGCTCCGGAGAGAAGGTCTAGATGCGCCGCGGAGGGAAGATTCCATCGACGTGGTTCCTCTGGGGCGGCTGGGTCGCCCTTCTGACCCTCCCGTTCGTCGGCGCGGCCTCCGCCGTTCAGATCGCTCTTGCCGTCGGGCTCGGGGGGATCGCCCTCCATGCGGCCCGCCGGGTGCCGCTCGATTCGCTCGCATCCGGAATCCGGCAAACCGCGTCCTCCGGATGGTCCATCGCTGGGCGTCACGCGGCGCTCCTTCTGGGGGCGGGACTTCTGGCCATGCTGACGCTCCCGCTCCACGCCAACAATTACGTCATCGACGTGGCGACAACGACGCTCATCTACGTCATCCTCGCCCTCGGCCTCAACCTGGTCGTGGGACAGACCGGCCTCCTGCACCTCGGATACGTCGCCTTCTACGGAATCGGCGCTTACACGTACGCCCTCCTCTCCACCGGCGTTCATGCGTCGTTCTGGATCGGCCTTCCGGCCGCGATGCTCGCAGCCGCCCTCTTCGGCCTGGTCCTCGGGTTCCCCGTTCTCAGGCTCCGCGGAGACTATCTCGCGATCGTCACGCTCGGCTTCGGAGAGGTCACCCGTCTCGTCCTTCGCAACTGGGATGAGGTGACGAACGGGCCGAACGGCATCCTCGGGATCGCGCGGCCCTCCCTCGGCGGATGGGTCCTGGACACGCCGGCCTCCTTCTACTACTTGGTCCTCGTCCTTGCCCTCCTCGCGCTCTTCGCGATGCGGCGCATTTTCCAGTCCCGGATCGGACGGGCCTGGGTCGCGATCCGCGAGGACGAGCTGGCCGCCCGCACCGTCGGCATCGACGTGGCCCGCTACAAGCTCCTGGCCTTCGCCCTCGGGGCGGCGGTCGCGGGCCTTGGCGGTTCGGTCTTCGCCGCGAAAATGACGTTCGTCTCGCCCGAGAGCTTCACGTTCTTCGAGTCGGTCATCATCTTGTGCATGGTCGTTCTCGGGGGGATGGGGTCCCTCCCGGGCGTGGTCCTCGGCGCCGCCGTGATCACGATCCTGCCTGAGCTCCTGCGCGGCGTGTCCGACTACCGGATGCTGATCTTCGGAGCGGCCATGGTTCTCTTGATGGTCTTCCGGCCGCAGGGGCTGATCGGAAGCAGGAGCCTGGCCTACGAGTTCCGGCGCCCCCGGAGGCGATAGGACGATGTGGCTCCTCGAAGCCAGAGCCGTAACGCGCCTTTTCGGCGGTCTCCGAGCCGTCGACGGCGTCGATCTCTCCGTCGACGCCGGCAGGATCACGAGCGTGATCGGTCCGAACGGAGCCGGCAAGACGACCCTTTTCAATTGTCTTACGGGGATTCTGCCAGTAACCGAAGGGACGATCTGGTTCGAGGGAAGGGACGCGACCCGCCTTCCCGCGCACAGGCGGACATCCCTCGGCTTCGCTAGGACATTCCAGAACATCCGCCTGTTCGGGGGGATGACCGTCCTGGAGAACGTCCTCGTCGGCTCCCACGCCCGAAACCGCCAGGGGCTGGCCTCGGCTCTCCTCCGCGGGCGGGCTTTCCGGGAAGAGGAGGAATCCGCCCTGACTCGAGCGTCCGAGATTCTGCATTTCCTCGATCTGGCGGAGGAAGCCGACAGGCCGGCCGCAGAGCTCCCTTACGGGCTCCAGCGGCGGCTCGAGATCGCCCGCGCTCTCGCGACCGAGCCCAAGATTCTTCTCCTGGACGAGCCCGCCGCCGGCATGAACCCCCACGAGACGAATGAACTCATGGACCTTGTCCGCCGAATCCGCGGCGAGGGAATCACGGTCCTCCTGATCGAACACGACATGAAGCTCGTCATGGGCATCTCGGACCGTGTGGTCGTCCTGGACCACGGCGTGAAGATCGCCGAGGGAGCGCCCGAGGATATCCAGCGGGACCCGCGGGTCATCGAGGCCTACCTCGGAACGGAGCTTTCGCTTGCTTGAGCTGGCCGACGTCGTCACGACCTACGGTTCGATCGAGGCGCTCAAGGGGATCACACTATCCGTCCCCGAAGGCGGGATCGTCTCCCTCATCGGAGCCAACGGGGCGGGAAAATCGACAACCCTCATGACGGTCTCCGGCGTCCATGAGCCGGTCAGCGGGGAGATCCGCTTCCGGGGGGAGCGGATCTCGGGTCTCAAGCCGCACGATATCGCCGCGCGCGGGATCGCCCACGTTCCGGAAGGGCGTCGGATTTTCCCCCGACTCTCCGTTCGCGAGAACCTGGAGATGGGCGCTTTTCTGCGGTCGGCATCATCCGACGACTGGGAACGGGTGTTCACGCTCTTCCCCGTGCTGAAGGAGCGGCTGGGCCAGCCGGGAGGAACGCTCTCGGGGGGCGAGCAACAGATGCTCGCCATCGGAAGGGCCCTGATGGCGCGCCCCTCGCTGATCCTGCTCGACGAACCGTCCCTGGGGCTGGCCCCCATCCTTGTCTCTAAGATCTTCCGCCTGATCCGCGAAATCAATCAGGAGGGGCTGGCCGTCCTGCTCGTGGAGCAGAACGCCAAGGCCGCTCTTTCCCTCGCGAGCCGCGCCTACGTCCTCGAGACCGGCCGGATCGTGGCGTCCGGCCCGTCCGCCGACCTCGCAAACGACCCGGCCGTCCAGGAGGCGTACCTGGGGATCAGGCCTAGCGGGCAGGGGTCAGCCGCGTGAAAGTCACGGAGATCTTCCGTTCTATCCAGGGAGAATCGACGTTCGCCGGCCTCCCGTGCACGTTCGTGCGCCTGGCGGGATGCCCGCTCCGCTGTTCGTACTGCGACACAGCCTACGCCCACACCGGTGGACGCGACATGAGCGTCGCCGACGTCGTCGATCGGGTAGAGGGTCTCGGCGAGCGCCTGACCGAGGTGACGGGAGGAGAGCCGCTGGCCCAGGAGGAGGTGTACCCGCTGTTGTCGGCCCTTCTGGAGCGGGGGCACATCGTCCTGCTCGAGACGAGCGGAGCTATTCCGACCGACCGGGTCGATCCTCGCGTCATCACGATTCTTGATGTCAAGTGTCCCGGGAGCGGGGAGGAGGGAACGTTCATCGAAGGAAACCTCGACCGCCTGAGGCATCGCGACGAAGTGAAGTTCGTTCTCTCGGATCGCCGGGACTACGAATGGGCCCGGGAGTTCGTCCGGACGCGCCCCCGGCTGAAGGATCAGATCGTCATCTTCTCCCCGGTGAGAGGCGGCGTTTCCTGGACCGAGCTGGCCGAGTGGATTCTGGATGACCGCTTGAGCGTCCGGCTGGGACTTCAACTGCACAAGCTGATCTGGGGAGAGGTCCCCGGACGATGACACGGCCGGCCGTCGTCCTCCTGTCGGGCGGGCTCGATTCCGCCGTGACCATGGCCCTCGCGCGGGAAGCGGGCCGGCGCGTTCACGCCCTCACCATCCTGTACGGACAGCGGCACGCGTGGGAGGTCGAAGCGGCCAGGACGCTCGCTTCACGGCTCGGCGCCATGGAGCACCGGGTCCTTCCGCTGGACATCTCCTCCATCGCCGTAAGCGCCCTGACCGGGCACTCTCCCGTCCCGCGCGAGGCGGAGCCGCCCGTTACGGCCGAAAGGGAGCCGACGATCCCGCCGACGTATGTCCCGGCCCGGAACACGATCCTGCTCTCCCTGGCCCTGGCGTGGATCGAGTCGCTCGGCGGAGAGGAGATCTTCATCGGCGTCAACGCCGTCGACTACAGCGGGTACCCGGACTGCCGGCCCGAGTTTCTCGCGGCTTTCGAATCGCTCGCCAACCTGGCGACGAAGGCCGGGGTCGAGGGAAAAGCGTCCTTCCGCGTCCGGGCCCCTCTCATCCAACTTTCGAAGGCGGAGATCATCCGTGAAGGACAACGTCTGGGGGTCGACTTCGCCCTGACGCACAGTTGCTACGACCCGCCCGGACCCGCGGCCGCCTGCGGATCGTGCGACTCGTGCCGGATCAGGCGGGAGGGATTCCGCCAGGCCGGAATTCCCGATCCCACGAGGTACGTCCATGCGTAGGACTCTGGATATCCGCTCTGCCAGGGCGGTCTTTGTGGTGCTGATTCTGGCTGGAATTCCGGCGTGCGGTCCAAAACTCATCCCGCCCGAGCGTCCGATGGCTCGCGTGGAGGCCGGTTACGTCGAAACCGGGACGGCCTCATGGTACGGAAGCGATTTTCACGGCCGAAAGACCTCCTCGGGAGAGACCTACAACATGCACGATATGACCGCCGCGCACCGGACGCTTCCCTTTCAGACCGTCGTGCGGGTCGAGAACATGGCGACCGGCGGCCGCGCGAACGTCAGGATCAACGACAGGGGACCTTTCGTGGCCGGGCGGTTTCTGGATCTCTCGTACGGAGCCGCCAAGGCCCTGGAAATCGTGGGTCCGGGAACGGCCAGCGTCCGCTTGACCGTGATCGGCCTGGGACCGCCTTCGCCGGACGCCTTCTGGCTGCAGATCGGCGCATTCGCGGAAATCAGGAACGCCGAACGCCTCAAGGAAAGGATGATGAAACAGTTCCCCGGAACGATGGTTTTCGAACACACCGCCCGGGAGGGGATATACTACAGAGTAAGAGTCGGGATCTTTCGATCGGAGAACGAAGCCCGCGAGGCTTCGTCCCGGCTGGCGCGCGAGGGTTTTTCTCCTCTCCTGATCCGGGCTGACAATGTTCCATGATGAGGGTTCCGTGGCAAGGGAGTTGCTCCTTCTTATTGTCCGCCAGGAACGGACCATTGGATCGAAAAAGGCCGGCGGCAAAACGGCTTGGTTTTTCAATGGCTTCCATGGGCTCGACAAAGACCATGGATCATGGGCCGTAACGCGCCACTGGAGAAATTCCGCAACACCGCTGTTGCAGGGATCGCGCACCGCAATCGTATAGGAGACAACAGGATGTCGGACGTTCTCGAAATCTCAAGCTTCATTCTGGCCGGTGTTCTCGTTCTGGCCATCTCCTGGGCCCTTCGCGGCAAGTGGCGCCGGCTGGAAAACCGGCCCGCCGCGCCGGCCATCCGCCCTCGACGCTGATCCCGCCGAAACCGCTTTACAGCCGAAAACCGTATCAGTTATAAGAACCGTAAGGAATGTCGGGGATCCCCGGAGCCTGGACGGAGCGGGGACTATTTCTCTGCTTGAATCAACGACGCTTCAAAGAGGAGTGACTCGCCATGATTACGGTTACCGATCGAGCGATTGAAGAGCTGAAGATCCTCCAGAAGGAAGAGGGGAAGGAAGGGTACGGCCTCCGGATGACGATCGTGGGAGGCGGTTGCTCGGGATTTCAGTACAACATGGGGTTTGACGAGGCGCCCGAGGCAAACGACCACGTCGTCGAGACTGGGGACCTCAAGCTGTTCGTCGATCCGCAGAGCGCGTCATATCTCCGCGGCGTGGAGATCGACTACGTCGATGGGCTGGGAGGGGGCTTCAAGATCCAGAATCCCAACGCGAAGCATACGTGCGGCTGTGGTTCGTCATTCGAAGCGTAGCTTGGGACCCATGTCCCTGTGACGCTTGCCCCGATATGGTATATTCTGAATGGCAGGCTGGCGGGAAGCGGCCTGTGTGAACGGGATGCCGGTCCCGATTTACATACAACGGCCACGGGTGGTTTGCGCCTGCGTTTTCCTTCCCCATAAGGAGGATCGCCATGTCCGATGAACGAAGCGGTGGGGTCATCATTCCTCTCCTCCTGGGGGGGATCGTCGGGGCCGCGGTCGCGCTCCTGTATGCGCCGAAGAGCGGACGCGAAACTCGGGAACAAATCGTCGATCTGGCCGATCTCGCCCGCCGGCGGTTCGTGGAAAAGGAGAGGGAAGTCGGCGACCGCATCGCCCAACTCGCCGACGAGATCAGCGACAAGGCCAACGAGTTGATCCAGGGCGGAAAGAGCATGGCCGACGAGAAGAAATCGCTGATCGTGGCGGCGATCCAAGCCGGGCGCAAGACGCTGGAGGAGGAACGGGCGCGCCTCGAAGCCGCCCGGGGCCAGCGGACCTGACCCCCGATCCGGTGGGAATCGACCAAGCGACATACTGCCCCACGTGCCGCCTTCTCTTCGCGCGGGAGAAAAAGTTCTGCCGCATTTGCGGCCAGTCGCTGGCCGAGGCGCCCTCTCCGTCGCCCGTTGCTTCCTGCTCCGTCTGCGACCTCTCATATGCTTTTCCGGCCCTGACCTGCGTTCACTGTCAGGGAGATGTCCAGCCCGTGCCCGTTCCGGCCGCCGCGGAAATTGCCGAAGCCGCCGAGGCAACCAGGGCGATGGAACTTCCCGCGGAGGCGCTTGCCGACCGGACGCCGGCCATTCCCTCCGTCACACCCTCCCTTCAGCCTGAGGCTGTTCCATCCGAGAGGCATCCAGCCGAGGAGGCTTCCGAGACCGTGATCATGCGGCGTCCGGAGGAAGCCACGGTCGTCATGCAGGCGAGACGGGATATCGAGAAACCTCCCGCGCCCGTGAGCCGGTCGGAGGAAGCGACCGTCCTGATTTCCCGGCCGACACCCCACACCGCGGAGCCCGCCCCTCAGCGGCGGGAGGAGGCCGGCGCGACTCGTATCATGGCGGCTCCGGCGGCGTCAGCCAAAGCGGGCTCCTTTCCCTGGAAGCTCGCCGTTGCGGGGGCCGGCGTGGTCGTCGTCCTCCTGGGCGGGGGATGGTGGCTGGTTTCGTCCCGTCCGGCCAAGCCCCTGCCTGTCCCGTCGCCCCCTCCGGCCGAGGTCAAGCCAGTCCAGCCGTCTCCCGCGCCCGCCATCGCGCAGTCAAAGAACTTGGAGGAGGAGTACGAACGCCTCAACACCGAAGGCATCCGGCTGGCCCAAGAAGGAAAGATGGACGAGGCCCTGAGCGCGTTCAGAAGGGCCGTCAAGGTGAACCCGGACGGGTACAAGGCATACGTCAATATCGCCGTGGCATACCGGAAACTCGCCATGAACGCGGAAGCCAAGGAGGCGTATCAGAAGGCGATCGAGATCAATCCGAAGAACGGAACACCATACAAGTACCTGGCGAATCTGTTCGAGGGCGAAGGCAACACGAGCGAAGCCCTTCGATTCTATCAAGCCTATGTCGAGGTAGATCCCAATGCTCCGGATATTGAGTCGATTCGCAGTCGCATTCGAGCCCTTAAGGCGGCCGGCCGTTAGGACACGCCTGATCCTCCTGCCGGTCCTCGTCGCCGCGCTCCTCGTCTCGTGCGCGGCGCCGCCCAAGCAGGAGCCTGCTCCGGCCCCAGCTCCGCCCCCCCCGCCCCCGAAGGCGGCGGCGCCCGCGCCTCCGCCGGAAGTCGTTCTGTACGTGACGTCCGCCCGCCTGAACCTTCGCGGCTGCCCGCTCACCAAGTGCGAAGTGCTTCGCGTCCTCACGCGAAACGAGAAGGTGGCCCTCGTGGGCGAGGAGGGAGCTTGGGCCCGAGTCAGGCCGATGGGCGGCGAGACGGACGGATGGGTCATGAGCCGGTTCCTTTCCAAGAACCCGGCAGCGGCCGGGCTTCGTCCCCGGAAACCCGTTCCGCCGTCGGCCCCGTCAGCCCCGCCTCCTCAGCAACAGCCGGCACCGCCTCCTGCGCCGATCGAGGAAGAGTTCGTCCGATGACGTCCGCGTCCCCACTGGTCGCAAGCATCTCCCGCGAACCTGTCGCCTGCTTCCGTTGCCAGGCCCTCGTTCCGTCACCGGCTGTCTATTGCGACATGTGCGGTTTGCGCCTTACAGCGCAAGGAGACACCCCTGCGATTCAGGAACAAAAGGGGACCGGGGAAGATTTCCTGGCCAGCGCGGTGCCGCCGCCGGCAGTCGAGACGAGCGGGTCGGAAGAGACACGGCCTTCGGCCGAAGCGCCGTCCGTGCCAGGGGACGCAGTCCGGATCACCGTCGCCCAGCCGCACGGAGATCGGGACGCCGAAGCCGAGAAACATGACGACGAACCCGGCCTCGAGCAATACGCGAGGGCTCAGGCCCTGTTTCTCTTGACCCCGGACGGACGCCTGGAGGAGCGCACATCCATCCTCAAGGATGCGCTGGCCGCGGGACTGATTCCCGTTCATGCCGGCCAAGCCCGCATTCTGCTCGGCCTGGGAGAGAGCCGGCAGGGCCAGTTGAAGGAGGCACGGAAAGCCATCGAGGAAGGGATATCTATTCTATCGAGAGAGGACCCCGCTCTCATGAATCGGAACCTGATTCTCGACGCCCATAAGGAACTTGCCAAGCTTTACGAGTCGGCGGGGGACTTCGGCGCCGCTCTCAACCAGTGGGAAAAGGCTTTTCGGCTGAAGGGCCCTCACGCCGATATCCATCTGGGCCGGGCGAGCGTCTACAAGAAGATGAACCGGCCGGACATGGTCAAGATCGAGCTGGATCGGGCGACCGCGCTGATGGGGATCAACTGGGCCGCCGAGGACGAGAAGAAGCGGCACGAAACCTGATGCCGGGAATCAAGCCCCGAAGGTTTCCACTCGGAAGTCGGTCTCATTCCTCACGATCCGGGCGATGTCGTCCAGCCGGCCGGATGAAAGAGGAAGAAGGCTGGGATCGGCGGGCGGCCTGGAAATCGTGTAAATCTGAACGCGCGCGATATCGGCTTTTCGGTTCCGGAGGAACCGAAGGGATCGGACGTAAGCCTTAATCTCCGCCTCCGACGGCCCCCCTGCCTCCGTTCCGAAAAGGCACGTCTGGATCGTTACGGGAAGAATGCGGCTCGCCGAGACGACGCGGGACAGGTGAGCCGTCAGCGAGCGCCGTGTCCCGGTCGTTTCCCGGAACGCCTTCTGAGTCCCCCAGTCGAGTTTGACCCATATCTCGTCGTGCCCTGGCCGAAGACGACCCAGCGCGCGCCCGACGGAAGGACGTGACAGTCCCGAACCATTCGTGATAATGATGAGCTTCACGGACTCAAGGAGTCTATTGTCCAGAAGTTCGCGAAGAGCTTCGAGGACCTGGGCGAAGAGCGGCGACTGCGTGGGCTCGCCGTCCCCCGAAAGAGCGAGATCGTTGAGGCGGAGAAGAGATAAGGGGAGGGGGCCCCAACCGGCCTTGGCGGTGAGCGTTCCCTCCGCCCAGTCGTCTAGGATCGCGGACGCTTCGGCCATGATCGCGCCAACGTCGACCCTCGAAGGGGATCGAGGCCCCCGGCGATCGACTTGGCAGTAGCGGCAGGAGAAGTTGCACCGCGCGTCGGGGGAGAGGTTCACGCCCAGGGAAACGCCGCGCGCGCGCCGCGAAAGAACGGGATAGACGAACCTGAAACGCGCGTAGGCGCGGGGGTGGAGAGAGTGGCGGGTCCGCGCCTCTTTCCGTTCGAGGTCCGCGGTCTCGCGGGTGCCTGAATCAGCGGATGTCCGGTAGAATTGGGCGACGGTCATCTTCATGCTTAATAGTTTACACCGCGGGAACGCCAGGATCCAACGGGGGAATCAAATCTCATGCCTCCACTGAAAATCGTCATCGTGGGTTCGGGTCCGGGGGGGTACGTGGCGGCTTTGAGGGCCGCCCGCCTCGGCGCGTCCGTGACGCTTGTCGAGAAGGAAAGACTTGGGGGGACGTGTCTCCAAAAGGGATGCATCCCCACGAAAGCCCTCGCCGCTTCGGCCCGGATCGCGCGGAACGTCCGGCGGGCGGGCGAATTCGGCATCCGCCTCGCCGGGAAACCTGAAATCGATTTCGCGAGCATCCAGGAAAGGGCCAGAAAAGTCGTCGCGATCCAGGAAAAAGGTATTCGAAGCCTCCTTGAAAGCTGGGGTATCGAGATCGTCCAGGGAACGGCGCGGCTGGAGAAAAGCGGGACCGTCGCCGTCCAAAACGGGAGCGGGGAGCGGAAGATCTTTGCGGACAGGACCATTCTGGCGACCGGGTCGAAGCCGGCGGAGATCCCGGGGATCCCGATCGATGGCGAAAGGATCCTGGACAGCGACGCCCTGGTCTGGACGAACGGTCTTCCCGAACGCCTTCTTATTGTCGGCGGCGGCGTCATCGGGTGCGAGTTCGCCTCGATCTTTTCGGCGCTGGGAGTGAAGGTTCTCGTGGTCGAGGCGCTGGACCGCATCCTCGCGAATGAGGACGAGGAGATATCCGCCCTCCTCTCGAAGGAATTCAGGAAGCAGGGGATCGAGGTCGAGACCGGCACGGCCGTGAAAACCGCCAGCCGGGACGGCTCCGCCGTCCGCGTGGAATTCGGAGAAGGGCGAACGGAGACGTTCCAGGCTGTCGCCTTGACGGTGGGGCGAAGGCCAAGAACAGGCGGCCTTGGCCTCGAAGAAGCGGGTGTCCGTCTCGCGGCGCGGGGAGAGGTCGTCGTAGACGCATCGATGCGGACTTCGGCGGACGAGGTGTACGCCGTCGGGGACATGACCGGGGGTCTCCTCCTGGCCCACACGGCCTCTCACCAGGGGTTGGCCGCAGCCCATCACGCCGTAACAGAAAAGGGAGAGTACGATCCAAGTGTTGTTCCCTGGGCGGTATTTACGTATCCAGAGATTGGGCGGGCCGGACTGACGGAACGCGAGGCTAAGGAGAAGTTCGGCGAGGTCCGGATCGGCCGGTTCCAATTCCGGGGGCTCGGAAAGGCTCATGCGATCGGCGAGATCAGCGGATTGGCCAAGATCGTGGCAACCGGGCAGGGACAGATCGTCGGGGCACACATAATCGGCGCCGAAGCCCCCGACATCGTCCAGGAGCTGGCCCTTGCGATTGAAAAAAAGATGACGCTGGCAGACATTGCGGAAAGCATCCACATCCACCCAACGCTTTCAGAGATCGCAGGCGAGGCGGCGCTGTCTGGCCTGGGAATGGGAATCCACGAACCGCGGGCAAGGTAAGATGTGGGATGGGGAAGGCCGGATTGCGCATATGCATATTATGTTAAATTGTCACGCCCATTTCGACAATTTAACATAATATGTATTATCGGACACTTGCCACTCTTAGCACGTCATTCCCGCGAAAGCTGTGAAACATCACACTTTCCCTTAAAGGCCCATTACCTTGTATTTATCGTTAGGATTCAACGCGCAAGATATTGAGAAACAAGGCATTACTTTAGATCCGGCATTGTGATGCCCGCCGACATTTCCTTCCTGCGGAAACCGCCGCCCGTATACTTGATCGGCGCCTCTCTTGTCATCCAGGATGCCCGAACCATCATTCCCTCCGGCGGATTACTCGTCCGAGACCGGATAGTTGAAGAAGTGTGTACTTTTAAAGCTTTACGGACAGAACATTCATCCTCATTCTATCGTTTTCTCCCGGATTCGATCATCCTTCCAGGCCTCGTAAACGCCCACGCCCACATCGAGCTATCATCGCTTGGTCCGCTGAACGGCTCTCAAAATGGCTTTGTCCCCTGGTTGATCGACCTCGTCCGCCGAAGAGCGTTGATTTCACCTGGAGCCCGTTCCGCCGGGTTCAGAATGGGGCTGAACAGCATCCTCGCTTCCGGAACGACATCAATCGGAGACATTGCCTCCTTCGGTTTTCCCGCGGAATCCCTTGATATCCCTGCCCGACGATCCTATCTCGCGCGTTCCGGTCTACGGACGCTCACGTTGATCGAGGCCCTCGGTCTCGATCCGTCTCAGGCCCGGGACAGAGCGGCCGCTCTCGACAACCGCATTCAGGAAAACGCTCGCCCCGTTTCCCCATTCCGTCGTCTCCGGTTCGGCGTTTCGATCCACGCTCCCTATTCCGTTTCGGACGATCTCGCCTCCTCCGTGGCCCGCCTCGCCCGCCGCCGCTCACTTCCCATTGCCGCTCATCTTCTCGAAACCCCGTTCGAGCGGAACGTCCCCCGCCGCCGCCCGGCCTTCCGGGAATATTGCGCCGCCTTCGGCTGGGATCCGGCGTGGCTCGACGACCGCCCGTCTTCACCCATCGAGTGGCTCGACCGCCATCATCTCCTCACCCCGAATACGCTCGCCATTCACGGCATCCATCTGAACCAACGCGAAATGACCGCGCTCGCTCGACGCAGGATATCCCTCGTCCTTTGCCCCAGGAGCAACTTGTACCTGCACGACAGACTTCCCCCCGTCCGCGAGCTCGTCGGGAGGGGCGTTCCGCTCGCAATCGGGACCGATTCCCTGGCCAGCAATTTCTCGCTCTCCCTCTGGGACGAGATCCGCGCCCTCCATGAACGATTTCCCGAAATCCCCCCTTCACGCCTTTTCGAGATCGCCACGGCGGGAGGCGCCGCGGCCCTGGGTTTGGCCGGCCGCGTCGGCGTTCTTCACGCCGGATACTGCGCGGACTTCACCGTTCTCCGCCCGCCCTTTCGCGTGGACACCGAGCGCCGCCTCTTCTATAATCTCATTCGTTCAGCGCAAGACGCCCACGTTCAAGGCGTGGTCACCGATGGACGCCTGCGCTTTCAGAGGACCATCCAGCCGTGAGCAGTTCCCCCGACATCCGCTCCATCGCCCGCAAGGTCGAAACCGGCTTGCGTTTGACCCCCGAGGATGCGATCACCCTCCTTTCCTCCAACGACCTCCTGGCTATCGGCCGGATCGCCGATGAAGCCGCCCGCCGCCGGAATGGCGGCCGCGCCTATTTCGTGCGGAACCGTCACATCAATCCCACCAACATCTGCGTCCACCGATGCACGTTCTGCTCCTACCGCCGCGGGCTCTTCGACGACGACGGCTACGCCCTCTCCCTCGAGCAGGTCGAAGCCAAGGCGCGCGATGCGGGTCCGGACGTGTTGGAGTTCCACGTGGTCGGCGGCCTCCATCCCAACCTTCCGTTCGACTACTATCTCGACGTCCTGAGGCGGCTCAAGCGCGTCCGTCCGGGCGTTCATCTCAAGGCCTTTACGGCCGTCGAGGTCGACTTTTTCTCCAAGATATCGCGCCTTCCGCTCGACGAAGTTCTCCGGCAGCTTAAGGACGCCGGGCTCGATTCCATGCCGGGCGGCGGCGCGGAAATCTTCGCCCCCGCCGTCCGTGAGAAGATCTGCGGCGAAAAGATCGGCGGAGATCGATGGATCGAGGTCATCGAAACGGCCCACCGCCTCGGGATCCCGTCAAACGCCACGATGCTCTACGGCCACCTCGAATCGAACGCCGACCGGGTCGATCACCTTCTGAAGCTCCGCGATCTCCAGGACCGCACGGGCGGCCTCCTGGCATTCATCCCGCTCGCCTATCATCCGGAGAACAACCGGCTGGGCCTCGCCCGACACACATCCGGACTCGACGACCTTCGCGTCCTGGCCGTCTCGCGGCTCTTCCTCGACAACGTGCCGCACATCAAGGCTTACTGGGTCATGCTGGGAGAGAAGATGGCCCAGGTCGCTCTTCGCTTCGGGGCGGACGACATCGATGGAACCGTCGTCGAGGAGAAGATCTACCACGCGGCCGGCGCCCGGAGCGCCCAGGAGATCCCCATCAGCCGTTTGATCCACCTGATCCGTTCCGCGGGCAGGATCCCCGTGGAGCGCGACACTCTCTACAATGAAATCCGCGTCTGGAACTGACTCAGCCCTCGAAGCGGTTCTCGACCGCGTTCGACAGGGAGACCGTCTCACATCCGACGAGGGACTGTTCATCCTACGCGAATGCGATCTGTTTTCTCTCGGCGAATTGGCCGCCGATGTCCGACGGCGCCTGCATCCGGAGCCGGTCGTCACATTCGTCATCGACCGAAACATCAACTACACGAACGTCTGCACAACCGGCTGTGAGTTCTGCGCCTTCTACAGGGACCGCGCAGATCCGGACGCCTACGTCCTCCCGTGGGAACGGATCTCCACGAAGATCCGCGAGCTGGTCGACGCCGGAGGGACGCAGGTCCTCCTTCAGGGCGGACACAACCCCGCCCTCAAGATCGACTACTTCGAGGATCTCTTCCGAAGGATCAAGGCGGAATTCCCCGTTCATTTGCACGCCCTTTCGCCGTCCGAAATCACTTATATATCAAGGATTTCGCGCCTGGATATCGACACGACGCTGGCTCGGCTCAAAGAGGCCGGTCTCGCCTCGATTCCCGGTGGTGGAGCCGAGATATTGAGCGACAGGGTCCGTGAGATCATCTCTCCTCGAAAGATCTCTTCGGACGAGTGGATCGGCGTCATGCGGAGAGCCCACCTGGCCGGAATCCCGTCGTCCTCCACCATGATGTTCGGAAGCGTCGAGACGCACGAGGACATCGTCGAGCACCTGACCCGCCTTCGAAAGCTCCAGGACGAGACCGGCGGATTTACGGCCTTCATTCCATGGAGCTACCAACCGGTTTCGGGCTCCCTCGATCGCGACGAGGCCACGGCCCTCGACTACTTGCGCATCGCGGCGTTCTCCCGCGTCTACCTCGACAACATCCCGAACATCCAGTCGTCGTGGGTCACCCAGGGCCCCAAGATCGGCCAGGTGGCCCTCTTCTTCGGCGTGAACGACATGGGCGGAACGATGATGGAAGAAAACGTGGTCTCAGCCGCCGGAACCTCCCATCGGATGACGATCGACGAAATGATCGATCTCATTCGAGAAGCGGGATTCATGCCATGCCAGCGCAGCACCCTTTACGAAATCATGAAGCGATTCTGATCTCGAGTTCCTTCGGCTCGCGCTATGCGGGACATTCGTCTCTTTGCCGCTCCCGGATAGGATGATCGAGTCCCCACTCGGTTTTCAGTCCGGATTCCCTCGCACAAGAATCCAAAACTTTGTCCGCGATCCCCGCGAATTCCTCGAAAGGAGACCGTCCAAACCCTTCGAATCTTCGGCGAAAATCCGGCATTTTCACACAAACTGTGGATCACCTGTGGACTACGCTGTGGAACAACTCATTGCCGGGCTGGCTTTACGGAGGGCAAAGCGTTCTGCTCAAATAATAGGCACAACTTCGTCTTTATTATCCAGTAGTTACGCACCTAATGGAGGTATTGGGATCAACAGGCGACGAACGATCCGGCGGGGCCTATGTTGGGACAATGTGTTCTGCCGATCACAATACCTGAGGGTTCTGCACAGAGAGACCACAAGATGTAATCGTTTCCCCACGACTCCACTCCCCATCCTCCGAAGGGGACCTCATTTCCGTCTTCTCGCGGGGCCCGGAATCTCAGTCCGCAACCATCTCCCTCCCGCTTCGTCTGGCCGCTAACTCCCCGATTAGGGAATGATGGCCAGCCTTGCAAATGCGCACCTGCACCATCTCCCCCGCAAGGTTCCTCGATCCGTCAAGATGGACCGCATGGTTGCCGGCCGTGCGGCCCATCAGCTTTCCATCCCCTTTCTTCCCCTCCCCCTCAACAAGCACGGAGACGATGCGGCCTATCCAAGCCGAGTTCATCTCCAGAGATATCGGGTTCTGCATCGACAAGAGCTCCGCCAAGCGCTCTTCCTTAAGGCCTTCCGGAACGTGGCCGCTCAAACGGAGGGCGGGTGTCCTGGCCCTGGAGGAATATTTGAACGCGAAAAGGTGATCGAACCGGATCTCTTTGAGAGCGCGGACCGACGCCTCGTGGTCCCGCGGGGTCTCCCCCGGGAATCCCGCGATCAGGTCCGTTGAAATCGTGATGTCAGGCACCTGAACGCGCAGGGACACGATCCATTCACGATACTCGTTGTAGGCGTAATCCCGCCTCATGAGCCGGAGAATCCGGTCGGAGCCCGACTGGAGCGGCAGGTGGATGTGCCGGGCAGCCTTCGGCAGGTCCCGAAAGCAGGAAACGAGCCGCGGCGTCAGGTCGGACGGGTGGGGGGAGACGAACCGTATCCGCGCAATTCCTTCGATGTCATGAAGCCGCTCAATGAGACCGGCCAAGTCGATCGCGGGATGCAGTCCCTTCCCGTACGAACTGACCGTCTGGCCCAGAAGCGTCACCTCCTTGTATCCGGCCGCGGCCAGATCCCTGACTTCGCGCTCAATCTCGTCGGGCGGCCGGCTGTGCTCGCGCCCGCGGAGCCGGGGAATGACGCAAAAGGCGCAGAAACGATCGCACCCGTGCATGATGGTCACGTGCGCCTGGAAGCGGCTTTGACGAATGGGGACCAGGCCGGCAAGACCGGCCTCCCCGAAAGCCGTCTCGACGGCGGGATGATCTTCCTGGGCTTCCCTCAGCAGACGCGGAAGATCCCGCAGGTTGGTCGTGCCAAAGACGAAATCAACGTAAGGGGCCCGGGACTGGATCCGGGCCCCTTCTTGCTGGGCCACGCAACCGGCCACGCCGAGGAGAAACCCCGGCCGTGACTCCTTGATCTCCCGGAACCGCCCGAGATCGCTGTAGAACTTCTGCTCGGCCTTTTCCCGCACCGCGCAGGTATTCAGGATGACGCAGTCGGCCGCCATCGGGTCATTGACCAGGGCGTATCCCTCCCGGGCCATCAGGCCGGCGATCCGCTCCGAATCGTGGACGTTCATCTGGCATCCGAACGTGACGATGGCAACCGTAGATCTCGATGGCGTCTCCGGCAATGAATTTTCTCCAAGGTGGATGCTGCGTACCGTGTCCTTGTCCGGTCAAAGATTACTCTCAGTCATCCCATGGCGCAAGCCGAAGGGGATGCCCGATCAAACCGCCGCGTCACGTCGGTCCCAGTTTTACGCTAGTCGAACCTTTGGATCGTGCCATTATGGTCCACGTGAACCGTTCGGAAATAGGGCGGATCGAGATATCCGGGACTCAGCGGGCCGCAGGCCGCCGTCTGGACCAGAAACGGCCTTTCATCGTCAAACCGGCTCCGAATGACGGTCCCCGAATACCTTCCGTAGTAGATCAGCATTCCTGGAGCCACCCTGAATTCCGCTTTCCGGTGCGCATGGCCCGACAAGACGAGATCCACGACCGGTCCCGAGTAGGAGGGATCCGCCTCCTTTTCGCCCCGGCAAAGGTGAAGGAACTGACTCACGTAGTGGTTAATCGTCCCGTGATTGACGCCAATCCGCCCTTGTTCCAGCAACACCTCATCCTTTCCCGCCGGGATCGCCGGGGCTTCTTTCACGTTGACGGGCGGGGCGTGCAGGCAAATGAAAATTCTTATCTTGCCCTTGCCCTCCGAACAGATCGCCGCGAGGACGCGCTCGAGCCAGACGATCTGACCGGGCGAATAGTATTCGTTGGCAGGATAGAACGCCATGCTGTCCGGCGCCCCTCCCAATAGGTTGTCTGGGATGCTCAGGCGGGCCATTTTCTTGTTTCCCCCGTCCCACAGGTATTGCCCCGTGAAGCAGTCCGGCCCCGTATCCATCATGACGAAGTAGTTCGATCCGTAAGACACAGCGTAATTGAAAAACGGGTTGATATTGAGAAAGTAATCGTGAAGGGCCCGCACCCCCGCCTCGATGGGGACGATCGCACGACTGACCATCTCCCTCACCCAGGCCGCGAGGGCCCGATTAACGACGTGATGGATCGCGCCCGCCAGGAAAGGCGCCGCGAGCACGACGGCGGCATCCCCAAATCCGGGGATCCACAGGCCGAGAACCGTCGAAACAACCGGGACCAGGACCCTCGCCTGCCACGTCTTGGAGTAAACAAGGATTCGCTTCGCCGCTGCGTGGAGCAGGTTCTCCTTCGAGATCGGAGAACCCTCCCGCACGATCCGCTCGAACACTTCGTTCCGCTTCGCTTCGAGACGTTCCACGGTGTCATGATACTCGAAGTCGAAATGACCGGCCTCTCCGTCGGTGAGCCCGAAGGTCGAGGCCGCGTCGGCCACGTCGTACGGATGAAACCTCCAGTCATGGTTCCCCGTGGCGGTGAAAACGGGCACGCGGAGGCCCGTGTTGCCCCGGGCTCCTTCGCGGTATACGCCCGTCACGATTTCGGTAAAGACTTCCCAATTGTTGTCCGGCTCCAGGGCCCCGTCGCTCACGCCCTGGTTGACGAAATCCACCAGGTCCCCGCCCATGATGACGAAGTCGAGTTCTCCCCGGTCGGCCGTCTCGTTCGCCTTCCCGACGAACTCTCTTAGCCTGTCGTTGAAGTTGTTGAAACGGCCGACGGTTCCGACCGCCACGGCCACCTCGCTCTCGATCAGATCGTTCCGGCGGGCCAGGTGAAGGTCCACGAGATGAATGAACCGGACACCTCGGGATGGAGCCGGCGTCAAGCAGACCGCGTGCATTTTCCGCCGGGAGACCTGACCGTCGAGACATAGATCGTAAAGGGTGGGCCGAAATTCGTCTTTCACCTGTCTCAGGACTCGATCCGGGTGGGATGCGGAGAGCGAAAGGAGTACCTTGAAGACCTTGGCGTCGCCGCCCAAGACCTCAGCCAGGAGTTCCTGACTCACGATCTCCTGGGTCTCGCCGACGGAGGAGCAAATGAGAGGAATTCGGGGAATCTCACGAGCGTCCTCCCGGACAAGGGGGATCCTGCCCAGGCCCGGATCCCGGTTGGACGAAGACGGGACAAGGCTCCATTGCCCGAAAACCGCTTCCCTCGATGCGACGAGAGCGGAGATCGGGCTGCTTCCCTGCCCGGCCGCAAGGAATACGAACTGCGGACATCCCAGGCTTGGGCTGAGGACGATCGGAAACTCGCCAGGATGAAGCAATCAATCTTCCCCGTCTGAAAGACGGCCCTACGCGATCGCCGCCACGATCACGCCGGCCGACAACACGATCAACAGCCCAATGGACATGAATCCCACGTCGCCGCTCTCCACGTCCCGCCTCGCCAGGAATGTGGTCTGACCCGCCGCGTACCAGGGGACGAACGCGAGGATGGCGAAGATCAAGTTAATCCATGCGCGGTCCGGATGTCTCGCGCCGGCATGAATCAAGACGAGGACCAGGATCAAGGCGGGAAGAATCGTCATCACGTTGACGACGACGTGGACCCGCACGCTCTCGCCGCGTTCGATCATCAGGTACGCCTTGGCGAACTCGATCCCGAAGAACAGGACGGTCAGCACACCCATCGCGGCCAGGAGGTCCCCCTCGCCCAGGGCCAGCACGGATCCGATCCGCTCGAACGGTTCCCAAGACCCCCCTTCCAGGAGCTTCCGAGCGATCTCCACCGATCCCCCCTCAGTTTCTCAGGACCGCCGCGCGGCCAGGGCGGCACCGAATCTTTCAACGTCCGCCAGTTCGTCCTCGCCCAGGCCGTAGTGAGGCTGAAGGAGCCATCTCAGCCAACGCGGACGGCCGGCTTCGCCCGTGGCCAGGTACGCCGCAAGGGTGAAAAGCCGCGACGGTTCGCGGCCGGCGTGCTCGTAGGCCCGGCTTCCGACGACGCGCGCGCCGAAGCGTTCGAGATGCCTGACCACCATCGCCTGGCTTCTCCGCCAAAGGCCGCGGCAGACGACCACCACTGCCGCGTCCCGGCCCTCGAAGAACGCCCGGTTCCCCTCGTCCTGGAACACCGCCTCCACCGGCGCCGAGACCCCGACGAACCACGTTTGAGCCTCGACGACGACAAGGTCGTAGTCGTGCACAGCCGGAAGGCGGAGGGGCTCGATCCGCGCGGGGCGCCGCAATATGGCCCGGCCCGCGATTCTCAGGAACTGTCCCAAGGACTGGAACGGAAACGAGAAGAGGTCCAGCTCGATCGGCCGGATCTGAAAGGAATCCACGGCGTACCCGCCCGATTCCAGGCCCCTCTTCAGGAAGAAGACGCTCTGCCTTCCAGTGCCGCTGAGCGAGTAGAACAGGATCGCCGCACGTCTCGGTACGGGTCCGTTCCCTTCCCAGACCTCCCCGTCGTTCATCCGGGCGAGATCGGGAGCCTGGAGCTGGATGAGGTACAAGGCAAAAATGAAAGCAAAAACTCCGTCCCAGAGCCCCAAGAGAAGAAAGAACCCGTGCAGACCCGCGAAGACGTAATAGTAGACCGCCGTCAGAGAGAAAAACCCTTTTCCCACGATCCCGACCTTGAGCAGATCCCGGCTCCGCTGGGGGTCGCGATAGACGTAAAACGCGAGGAGACCATTCGCAAACGAGAGCCCCGCCATCCAGACGAAGTACTGCGGGTCCAGCGGGAGCGGAATTCCCAACCGATCGAAGAGGGGCCGGTGGAAGAAGAGGAGCCCCAGGGTCCCACCGCAGTTGGCCAGCGCCGTCACGAGGCACGCCAGACGAAGCCATCGGCCCGGGATCGAAGGGATCCTCGATCCCTCGCACCCGCCGGGGCCGGGAGGCAGCCTTGGCCGCCAAGCGTCAGACGATCCGGAAGCCATCGGCGATCCTCTCGGCGAGAGCGGCAATCGTCAGGGAGGGGTTGGGTCCCACGGAAGTCGGAAGGATGCTGCCGTCCGCCACATAGAGACCGGGATGCCCAAAGACCTCACCCTCCGCGTTCACCACGCCGCGGTCAGGGGAATCCGCCATCGTGCATCCTCCCAGGGGATGCACGGCGATGAGCTTGTCCATGTACGTGAGGGGATTGAGGACGAGCTTCCCGCCCAGCGCCGCCGCGATCTTCGCCGCCTCCCGTTCCTGTCTTTCAAAATGGAGGCGGCTTCCATCGATCCGCCACTTCACGACCGCCTCGCCCCGATCGTCAAGCTCGATCAAGCCGTCGGAGCGATCGCGTCCCATCCCGAGAAGGACCATCATCCGCCTCATGTAGGCATCGTTGTCCAGCATGAGCGCCGCCTCGTCGCCGACGTTGACCTCGGGAGTCCCGCCGAGGAGCCTTCCCGCCCAGCCCTTGACGGCTCGAACGAGCCGGACGAGCGTTCGTGGCGAAGGGAGCTTCCCGACGGCGTACCATGCGATCAAGGGCGGGATTCCCCCGTCCTCGATGACGATACTGTGCGAAAATCCGTCCGGGTAGGGGGAATAACGGAACTGGATGGCGTAGGTGATGGTCGGTCCTCGCGTCGGGTGGACTTCTTCCTTCGTTTCAACGACGGTCGCCTCGAGGTCGCCGTTGCCGCACCACCCCCGCCCCAGCGCGTCGCTGAGCCTGGGAAGCGATCCTTTCTTCTTGAGCCGTAGTAGGAGCCTCGTCGTCCCGATCGAGCCGCACGAGACGACGACTGCGCGCGCGCGTATTTCCCGGCCCGCCGCGATCCCCCGCTCTCGAGGATTCTTGTACGCGACGCGGTATCCCCCCCCGGGCAGGGGGACAATGTCGTCCACGTCCGCTTCCGTTCGGACCTCCGCCGGGACTCCTTTCTCTCCCAGCATGGCCCGATTGCGGGCCCTGGCGATGTAATTCAGGTTCAGCGTGCTCTTCGCCTGGATGTTGCAGCCAACGTTGCACTCCCCGCACTTGTTGCACCGCGACTGAACGACCCCGTGGCGGTTTCGGGATTGTTCGCCGGGAAACGCTCCCTTGAACCAGAGCGCGAGAGGTGGGAACGAGCCTGCGGGGTTACCTGTCGCTTCCCCATCCTTGGCCAGGCGGGCGGCAACTTCGTTGAGCAGCCGGGTCTTCGGTGTATCGCGATAGTACGGATCCGCGAACGGGTAGGGGGCCGCCTCCATCGTTTCGAGGACCCTACGGTAGTACGGCTCCAACGAGGCCCGGCTGATCCCTCGCGGCCAGCCTTGAAAGGAGTCCTCGTCCATCGGCATGAGAACGCTCGAGTAGATCAGCGAACCGCCTCCCAGCCCGCTGGTCGTGACCGTCAGGACGTCGCTGTCGGGATGGGCCAGGACCTCGAAGAGGCCGAAAAGACCGTCCCCGGGGTCCCACAGCGCGCTCCGCATCTCCTCCATCGAGCGGGGAAACTCCCCGAAACCGTACTCCCTCCCCCTCTCGAGAAGGCAGACCCGATACCCCTTCTCGGCCAGGCGGCACGTCATGACCGATCCGCCGAAACCGGATCCGATCACCACAATGTCGGTGTCAAAGTTTCCCCCGTTCATTCGGATACTACGAACCTCCGTTCGTAACCTCCAACAGCAACGGACTCAGCCCCAGCTCCTTACGGAGCCGAATCGCTTCCAGAAGGGCTCTCGACCTTGGTTTCGGGCCGCCCGCCTGGACGACGAAGTATCCCTGCCGGGTCTCGATGATCTCCGTGTTCGGCACCCGCAAACGGAGCCTTTCGCCTTCCTCCCTGGCCTTCGGAAGGGAGTCGGCTCTCGCCAGCACCACGTAGTAGAACGGCTCCTGAACCTGAATCCCGGGGTTGAACGCTATCCGGACGGCGACATGCGGACCCTCTTGCGCGTACGCCCGGGCGACCCCCAGACCCGGAGGGAACCAGCCCTCGTTGTTCTCCGAGCGCTTCTCACCCGGCGCCGTGCCCCCGCCGCGGATAATGGACACGCCCGATGACTCGAGCAAGGCATTCGACAGATTCTCGGCGTCTCGGGCGACGCCGGAAGCGTTATAAGCGTTCAACGTGCCGCTCAAGAGAGCCGGGATTCCCAAGGCCGTCATGAACGTGTCCCTCGGCCTCGATGGGATCTTCCACTCGAAGATCATGATCACAAGACCGACGATCACGCCGAAAGCCAGGGCGAGAAACGCAAAATCAAGAGAAAAGTACCGAACGCTGCTTCCTTCGGTCGACGACGCGAGGGCCGCGATCAGCCTCGGGAGGACCATCGCCGTCAGGCCCGCCACCAACCCGATAAAGAACTTGAACGCAGGAGCGTCCATCTTCGCTTTTTGGGTTTCCTTGGGCATGGCGGGCTTCCCCCTCCCCGGCTAAAACCCCAGGATGACTTGCCTGCTGGCAGAAACCGGAGGCAAGACGGATGCCGGGACCCGTGGGTCCTTCGGACGCCGGCCTATTCTCCGGAAAAGAATCGATGTTTCAAGGAGATCGAAACGGCTCTTCATGGCAAGCTGTCCTTTCGTTTGCACCGGGTGTTCCCGAATGAAGACAGCCTGAGCACTTTTGCAGACGGGGACGCGGGAGATTCCTCTTCTGCTATACTCCCCGGAGATGCCCCCGTTCGACCCTCCTCAAATCCTCACGTCCGACGCCTGTCTCCCCTGCCCGGTTTGCTGCATCTTTGCGGACCGGTCCTCACCGTTCCGTCCCTTCTTCGCCGGACCAGAAATTGGCCGTCTCGCACCCGGCGAACCCGAACGGCTTCGTCTGTTCGGCACTCTTACACAATCTGTGGGTTCGCACGCGGAAGTGGTTCCGGACGGGTTGAACTTTCGCTGCCCCTTTCTCGATCCGGCTTCCCACGCCTGTACCATATTCGATCGAAGACCGCTCGACTGCCGGCTCTACCCTTTCATGATCGCGTACTCCTCGGACGTCGGCCGGATTAGTCTCGTTCTCGATCTCCATTGCCTGTCCCTCGTCGAAGGCGACTCCCGCGTCCTCCCACACGCCCATCGGCTGGCGCTGTGGATCGAAGAAAACGCGGCAGCCATCGCGGCCCCGGACACAAGGGGCGTGATCGCCGCCCCCCAGGACAGCCATCATCCCCTCCTCCCGCTTCCCAGGCTCTCACGCCTTCTCCTCGGCCCCGGCGGCTGGAAGCACGTCCTTTCCGGGGACGCACAGCGTTTCCCGCCCTCGACCTCGTTCACCCGGGCCCTTTTTTCCCACTATCTCTGGCGCGACCGTATGAACCTGATCTGGAAACCCTTCAGGGAAGGACTCCTGCTCGCCGCTTTCGAGGGAAGCGGCTCCTTTATCCCCCGCCCTCCCCCAGGCGTGAATCTCACGCCGGCGGTTGTCCGGGAGATTGAAGCCGCTTGGGTTGATCTGCACGCCGGTCCGGCCGTTCCCCTTCGGATGGAAGGAGTCCTCGAGGAAGAGATCCCCGCTCTGCGCGCGGCCGGGTGGACGATCCGCCGGTCGGGGACGGAGTACATTCATCCGACATCGGACGCGGCCGACCTGCGAGGGAACCGGTTCAAGGGGGAGAGAAACGCCGCGAACAAATTCGAGCGGCACTCGCGTCCCGCCCTGAGGGATCTCCGCTCCGGCGATATCCCGGCCGCCCTCGTTCTCTACTGGCGCTGGCTCGGGCGGAACCCCGAACGCCTCGTCGAGGGAAGCTTCCGCCGACTGCTGGCCGAGGATTCCCTGCTGGCCTACAAGAGGGCCCTTCACGAGGCTTCCGATCTCGGGATCATGGCTCTCGTTGCCGAGGCGGGCGGCAAGATCGCGGGAATCTCCCTGTCAGCGCGGATCGGGCCGGAGTTGGCCTGCATCTTCTTCGAGCTGGCCGACCCGGACCATCCCGGCGCCGCGCCGTTCCTGTTTCGAGCCGCGGCCCGGGTCCACCGGGGCGCTTCTCGCCTCTCCAGCATGGATGATTCCGGCCTGCCGGAGCTGGCCAGGGCCAAGGGCGCCGGTTCGCCCCAGCGGGTCCCTCTCTATCAGGCCCTATCAGGCCGCGCGGGAGAGACGGGAAAAAACACCGCCGAACTTGATTCGGCGGAAGAAATATGCGATAAGACTGTCACGAATCACTCGAGTCTGCACCCTTACCCTTGCCAAGCGGCACAGCTGCGAGACGCCGGTTTATAACCGAGAGCGGGGCGTGGATTTCCTCCAAGACTTGCGGTACCATGGCTTTGGAGTGAGGAGAAAGTCCCCAAGGGGCGGCTTCTCGAGTTCGAGTACCCGAGACGGCCGGACCTCAAGGTGGCCAGAGCCCGCGCGATGAAGGAGACGCTTCGCGGCCTCTGGTTGTACCGGACCTTGGGGTGGGCGAAACGCCTCTTTGCGAGCTGGTACTTCACAAAACCCGGAAGCGCCATTAATAGGAGACAGCATAATGGATGAAAGAGATGTTTACAAGGCCAAGGAGACAATGCAGTCTGCAATGAAGAAAATCCCCATGAGAGCGGCGCTGATTATTGGAGCAATTCTGTTCTTTTTTCTGTTTTTAAATCCATGGGTTCAG